>CAZMQI010000072.1:0-2348 GCA_964568585.1 uncultured Rhodospirillales bacterium | reverse complement strand
GCCGCAGAAGGTGCAAGGAAAAGGATTGTCTTTAACGGCTGTACAGACATTATAAATTATAGATGATTATTTCTTATCTTTTTTTCCCAAAATAACTTTGAAATTTTCACGGAATTTTCCCTTAAAGAAGGGCGCCGGAAATGCATGCGCTTTAAGCTGGCTTAACGCGTTTGCTAAATGATCGGCTTCCAGATGGCTATTGCTGGTAAGACCGGAAATGGTAAGAGAAGGCCCAAGTTTGGCTGGCCCAAAGGAAGGCGCATCATCATTGGCAGCTTTCATGCTTGCACAGATTGCTTCGGCCGTTGCTGAACCCAGTTCTTCCATATAGCTGGCAGCTGGGTATTTTTGTTCGTCGGTGCTTTTGATCTTATCGCTCATATCTGTTTTCCCCTTAGTTCAAGAGTATCATCGGGGAAGACGATTTCTTGGGGTGAAATTACTTTCTTGATTGGTTACCTAGTTAACGCGCGCCAATTAACTGTGCACGTTAACTAACTTCGTTAGTTTAACCTTGGTTTTTCAGCACTTGGTACATCGAGCGAAAAGGCCGGAACATCGATTTCAAAGCGTTCTCCCCCCTCGCCCACCATCTCGTAACGGCCAAGCATGATGCCTGACGGGGTCGGCAATGGCGTGCCGCTGGTATATTCGAATGTCTGGCCTGGCTTCAATACGGGCTGTTCACCCACAACGCCTTCGCCGCGCACTTCCTGCACGCGGCCCAGCGCATCGGTGATGCGCCAATAGCGGTTGATGAGCTGCACCGTAGCGGTGCTCTGGTTCTCGATCTTGACCTGATACGCCCATACAAAATGGCGGTCATCGGGCGTGGATTGGCCTTCCAGATAAACCGGCTGAACAGAAACTTTTATGTCGCGTGTGGTGGCTGTGTACATAGGACTGATTTAGGCGTTTTTCGCCAAGAAATAAAGGGCAAATTTATTTATTTTGTTTATAGCAAAAACCCATTACACCTAACTTGAAACCGCCACAATTTTTAATACAGACACATGCCCAACACTGCCCCGCAACAGCTAACTGAAAAGACCATCGTGCGCTGCGAACGCAGCGAGGATGCTGACGCAATCGAAACGCTTCTTGATTTATGTTTTGGGTTAAGTCGTTTCAAAAAAACGACCTATGTGTTCCGCGACGGCGTACCGCCGATAAAAGAGTTATGTTTTGTCGTTGAAGATAAACTGACCAAGCAGTTGGTTGGCACCATTCGCTATTGGCCTGTCGTGCTTCCAGATGGTACGCCAAGCTTACTGCTCGGCCCCATCGCCGTTGACCCTTCTCGCCAAAGCGATGGCATCGGCATCGAGCTAATGAATTTTTCAATGGCGAAAGCGCGCGCGCTTCACTACGCATCCATCATCCTTGTGGGTGATGCGCCCTATTATAACCGCTTTGGATTTGTGCGTGACGTGATGCTTGGCATCACGCTGCCGGGCTGGGTGGATGAAAACCGCTTCCTTGGCCTTGAAATCATCCCCGGCGTATTATCGGAACAAAAAGGCGTGCTTGGCAAATGGCCAACGCAAGTCTTCTAAAACAAGCAGACTTCATAACGACCAGTCTTCATAACGAAATGTGGCCCAAGATTGCTCCCCAAGAGCGCTCAAAGGCCACACGTCAAAGACTATGATTTCTTATTTTACCAAGGACGCGGAACCACCGTGGTAATCTGTGAACCTGCTGGCGTGTAGTAATTGCCATAGCGCACGGCTTCAGAAATCTCATAGGTTTGGGCAATCGGACGGTTCGCTACAGGCAATTGCGCTGCATACGCGATTGGCTGGGCATAGGTCCCGCCTGCACGATACGTATTCAACGGAACCGTATAGGTAACTGGATACGCATACTGCATGGTTGGGTACATGCTTGCGGTCGCATAATATGGCGTGGTGTTGTATACAGGGAACAACGCTGCTTGGGTGTAATAATCGTAATTACCTGTCGCCATCAACCCGTGATCGCGTTGGAATGATGCAAGTGCATTGCTGGTACGTGGGCCATTGATGCCATCCACTTTACCAACGAAGTAACCCATTTGTTTCAAGCGCATCTGTGCGGCTTCAACACCTGAATCATGACTGCGATACGAAATATAAGCTGCTTGGGCTGGGGCTACTGATGCAACACAAAGAACGAGCGCTGCGGCGCATAGAAATGCTTTCACGGGAGTCTCCTGAAAAATAGAAATAAAAAATGTCGTAGTAATAATGTTGTGGTCTTGAATAGGGCAAACCCTATCATCCAAAAATTACGAGATGTTTAATGACGCCTTCACTGTGTTGCGTTTTGCACGTTTTTCCCAATAAAACGGCATGATAATTTATTGG
>CAZMQI010000071.1:0-2633 GCA_964568585.1 uncultured Rhodospirillales bacterium | reverse complement strand
CGCCTTGACCTGCTGGAACGGGCGATTAATTCTGTAACGCGTCAAGACAGCGGCCGCACTGAAATTATCCTTATAAAGACAAAACCCTTTGCGTTTAAGTCAAAGACAGCCATCGAGACGGTTGAGGGCCAAAGCCTGTGGGATGGGCTGCGCTTCGTAAAAGGTGATTATTTCGCCATCTTGCGCGATTGCGATGAATGGTTCCCGCAACATCTACGCAGAGCACTCGAACTATCCAAACCTGGCCATTTTGTGCATAGCGCATTGGTGACAGAACATTTAACACCCGCCCCCGATACCGCATGGATTAAAAATGATGAAATGCGCGGCGTGAGCCACCAATTGGATTTAAAAGAAAAAGATTTCATGACATGTCTCGAGCTCATCACGCCGTCTGGCTATCTTGCGCCACGCAGTGTGATTGATGATGCGTTGTTGAACACGCCAGCCCCGTCAAAGGGTGATGAAAAAGCTTTGATGATGGATGTCTTGGCACGCGTAACGCCCATTCAAAACTTTGCGACAACTGTTTTGACCCGCGTTGCCGATCAACGCGCACCGGAAGCGGTGGATGCATTGGAACAAACTAAACTGATGCTGCGCCATTGGCGTTCCAGTTCCCATACGGGCGTTGCTAACCCGCTATGGGATACAATGGTTGCGACAGGACATCGCGCGCGGGCGTTTCGCTATGAAACCGACCGTTCCGTTCAAAATGGTGTGGTTGTAGATAGCCTGCGGAACAGCCGTTTTGATCGTGCGCGGTTGAAACCCATGCCCCTGCCCTATATCAAAGCGAATACCGCATTCCAATTGGGCATCACGCTGGAGAATGAAACGACATTGGCCGCAAGCATCAATGCCAATGAACAACAACGCGGTGTTGCAGGATATGTGGTGCTGAGCCAAGACCCGAGCTTGCCAAGCGAATTTTTGGTCGTGGTTGAAGCGGAAATCACCGCCGGACAAATCGGCGTGCATCTTATTCAAAATGACAACACGCTGGAACGGTATAGCGTCGCGCGTGCATTACCTGCGGGTAACACATACCGTTTGGAATTGCCGATTTATTACCGCCCAGAAATCGCAGGCATCGCGATTGATATTCAGCCCGGAACCAAGGGCCGGATTATTTCAATTTCCGCTTTCCGTGAAGAATAATCAGATATCTGCGTAAACATGCGTTTCAGCTTTGCCGCCGGGATGCGTGACCGCACCCTTTTCTGCATCGCCCACGGTTTGTGCGTATTTCCACAATGCACCAGATTGGAAATCATGTTGACGTGGCTTCCAGTCTTTCTTGCGTTTGGCAAATTCTTCATCCGACACCTTCGCATTCAAGATGCCTTTGATGGCATCCAGTTCGATGATGTCGCCATCACGGATGAGTGCGATGGGCCCACCCACAGCAGCTTCAGGACCAACATGCCCAACACAGAAACCGCGTGTGGCACCGGAGAAGCGTCCATCGGTGATGAGCGCAACCTTATCGCCAACGCCTTGGCCATAAAGGGCTGCAGTGGTAGAAAGCATTTCAGGCATACCCGGCCCGCCACGCGGACCCACATAGCGAATGACCAATACTTCGCCTTCCTTATAGGTGCGTTTTTCAACGGCAGCGAAAGCATCCTCTTCACAATCAAAGCAACGTGCAGGGCCGCTGAACACTTGGTTCTTCATGCCGGCAACTTTCACAATCGCGCCTTGCGGGGCAAGATTACCGCGCAGACCAACCACACCGCCCGTTGGGGTGATGGGGTTTTTGGTCGTGCGGATAACATCTTGATCGGTACGGAACACAACATCCTTCAGATTTTCGGCAATCGTCTTGCCAGTCACGGTCATGCAATCACCGTGCAGATAGCCACCATCCAGCAATGCCTTCATCAGCATCTGAACGCCGCCAGCTTCGAACATATCCTTGGCAACATACTTACCGCCCGGTTTCATGTCGGCGATATACGGCGTGCGCTTGAAAATTTCCGCAACCGCGTGAATATCAAAATCAATCCCGCATTCATGCGCGATAGCAGGTAGATGCAAGGCCGCATTCGTAGAACCGCCCGAAGCAGATGCAATAACCGCAGCGTTTTCAAGCGCCTTGCGGGTGACGATGTCACGTGGACGAATATTCTTTTTAATCAGCTCCATCACAGCTCTGCCCGAAGCAGCCGCGTATTCATCGCGGGATTCATATGGGGCTGGCGCGCCAGCCGATCCCGGCAACGCCAAACCAATCGCTTCGGAAACGCAGGCCATGGTGTTTGCGGTGAACTGCCCGCCGCATGAACCAGCAGATGGGCATGCAACGCATTCCAATTCGTGTAAATCTTCATCGCTCATTTTACCGGCAGCATGCGTGCCCACGGCTTCAAATACGTTTTGAACGGTAACATCTTGGCCTTTGAATTTACCCGGCAGAATGGAGCCGCCATACATAAACACGGATGGCACGTTCAAACGCACCATCGCCATCATCAACCCCGGCAAGGATTTATCGCAGCCAGCAAGACCAACTAATGCGTCATAGCAATGGCCGCGCATCGTCAATTCAACCGAATCTGCAATCACGTCACGGCTAGCTAAAGACGATTTCATGCCTTGGTGGCCCATGGCGATGCCGTCGGTCACGG
>CAZMQI010000070.1:0-3585 GCA_964568585.1 uncultured Rhodospirillales bacterium | reverse complement strand
GTCCCTAGTACGAGAGGACCGGGATGGACGTAGCTCTGGTGCACCAGTTGTCACGCCAGTGGCATAGCTGGGTAGCTAAACTACGGACGAGATAAACGCTGAAAGCATCTAAGCGTGAAACTTACCTCAAAATAAGATTTCCCTAAGAGACGTTGTAGACTACGACGTTGATAGGTTGGGTGTGGAAGGGTGGTAACATCCGAAGCTGACCAATACTAATAACTCGAATTTGTGCTTGATCCTTATCAGAGAACAGAATGTTTCTCCGTTAAGTCAAGAAGTAGACGAAAGAGAAATCTTCCCATTCAATATCACAGTTTCACATATCATGTTCGCGTTGGCCTGGTGGTCATAGCGAAAGTGAACCACCCGATCCCATTCCGAACTCGGCCGTGAAACCTTTCAGCGTCAATGGTACTTTGACTTAAGTCACGGGAGAGTAGAACGCTGCCAGGCCTACCCGAACATGGTGTATGAAACGCGATTAAAAATCACAAACCTCCAAGTTAACAAAAACCCCAGCTTTAACCGGCTGGGGTTTTTGTTGGCTAATAAACTACATCTCTCATTTATGAAAGTATTATTTATAAAATTATATCTGTTTCATTGACTAAATTCGCAAAGATATTTTTTTAAGCAAAGCGGACATTGAATTTATAAAATGCTCTAATCTATTTGATGAGATAAAATATGCCTGATGTAAATGTCGATATTTCTTTAATAAAGATGCCAAGTTTTACGTTTAAATTGGGCGGCATACATTTCAATTTCTTCAAGCCCCAGCCTGCTCAACAAGAATTACAACCAGACCCAAAATCGATGCTCGACGATAAGCCACATGATGGCTCGGCTCATGGTAATGCTGGTGGTTTAAAAAGAATAGCTGTTGATGGGGTTGCTAAGCCATCGCAACATCTACCTATAGCTACGAGTAATATAATCCGCTTAGGAGAGGCTGTTACTGATACGATTGATGAGCTATTCACGCCTCTAAGACGTCAGCAGAATATGGTCAATGATTTGGCATCTATTTTTGGCGTAGTAATAGAGGGGCTGAATGCTTCATTGCCAACAAATGATCGATTGAGAATTGTTAAAGGAAGTTGTCTTTCAGAAACGGACGGTATGTCAAGTGATACTGACAAAAAGCGTTCAGCACATGCATATATTTATCTTGGACGCAATCAATCCTGGATAACGCATAGAGGGGTGGGGTTTAAGCTGCTTGTTATGAGCATTGAAAAAGGGCCTTATAACGTAGGCGAATGCCATTATGTCTCTGTTTATAATTTTAATCTTTGGGGGCAGAACCTGCAGTCACCAGCTGATTTATCAATCATATCTGATAATGACTTGATAAAAGCTGCTGATACACTGCTTGCGGATCCAAGAAATTTAAAAAGAAAGATGGATGACGTGCTCTATCATATTCAAGAGGCACAAACTCCGATGCAACGTTTTGAACAAAGAGGAATTAGCCATGTTGAGTTGGTACAAGTTGGAGCTCCCTTGCGCCTTGACTTCAAGGTGGACACCTCGTGGATTCCAGAAATAGCAAGCCATTGCTGTGAGGCTTTTATCGATTCTGATGCCCCAAGATTGTCAACCCCACAGAGCCCTAGCTCTAGGTTCCCCCAACATGGTGTATGAAACGCGATTAAAAATCACAAACCTCCAAGTTAACAAAAAACCCCAGCTTTAACCGGCTGGGGTTTTTGTTTGTTGATTATTTGATCAGATGTGACGTTGGATTAGGTCATTACCTCTGAAATGAATGCATCTCCCTTAGTATTGAATACAGATTTTTTATAGTATTTAACAACGTTGCTGCGTTTGATGAAACGCTGCAGTAGGTTTGTAAGGTCATCTTTAAACGCAGGCGCATAGTTGACGAGGGTATAGCCGTGACTACTTTGCGTGGTTGTTATCCCTGCTTTAACGCGTAGCATAAAACTTTTATCTGCAAGACTTTCAGGTGTAAGCATTACAAGAATAACATTCCACGTATAGCTGCTTTCGAATGTATCAACCGTTTTAAGTTCGCTTGTCAGGATGATTTCTGAAATATCTTCCCATCTATGATATTCGGGTTGGCAGCCAATAACATTATTTAAGGTAAGCCCATCTTTATTGGCGACGAGTACCCGTAGCCCGTCGTCTTGCAAAACGTTTTTGGCAAGCTTTGGAAATATCAATGCTAAATGACTGAACCCAATTGCAACAAACGCAATACCAAAAAGTAATGGAAAGATTGCTGGTTCCCATGTTTTTTGAAGCGCAAGTATGCAGAACACAGAGCCAACAGCGATACACATCGCATCGCCAAATAGTGCAAAAGCCAAGACGCCCCATTTTTCACGGGTGATAATGGCCTCGTGTTCGGATGTTGTTAGACGTAGTTTCACAACGCGAATGGTATGAAGACTTTACAAAAAAATGATGAATAGTTGGGAATTGCCAATAAAATCTAATATCTGCGAAAGGTTATTGTTGGTGAAATGACCTATCAAAAACCACAATTGCGGTTTAATCTTCAGTTATCATATTTCTTACGGGAGTCATCATGCTGCGTTTTGTCTTAGCACTATTGGTTGTTTTGGGTTTTGCAAATCCCGTCTTGGCGGCTGCACCGCAAATAGGTGAGCAGGCACCGGCATTCGCAGTGCAGGACATCAACGGAAAGCGCGTATCGCCAGCTGAATTCAATCACAAAACCATCGTGCTGGAATGGAACAATCCTGAATGCCCATTCGTGAAAAAGTTTTATGGCGCTGGCAAAATGCAGGAATTGCAAAAGAAGGCCGTAGCTGACGGCGTTGTATGGCTAACCATCAATTCATCTGCGCTTGGCAAGCAGGGCGCCATCAGCCCTGAAGAAGCAATGAAGATAAATAAAGAACGCGGTTGGGCAGGCACGGCATATATTCTGGATCCGCATGGCAATATCGGCAGAATGTATGGTGCGAAGACAACGCCGCACATGTTCATCATCAATAAGAATGGCAACCTTGTGTATGCTGGCGCGATTGACAGCAAAAACTCAGCTAACCCAGCGGATATTCCTGATGCTACCAATTACGTAACAGCTGCACTCAATGATTTAAAGGCAGAAAAGAATATTGCTACGCCTTCAACCCAAGCTTATGGCTGCTCGATTAAATACGGTGAAGAACAGCCTTAAGCTGCTTCACGCTGTTTTAAGAAATCGCTGAGCTGATCAAAAGTTCCAGTCCAACCCATATTCATACCCGCTATGCCGGCGATGAAAGTTGCGGTTTCGATTTCGGATGCATCCAGCAAATTCCATGTCAGGTCGATTTTGGTTTTATTACCGTCAGCAATGAACTGAACAGTGGTCAGCATTTTTAATGGCCATGTCGGGCTCATGGGGTGGCGGGTAATGTTACCTGCTTCATCGGAGAACGAGTGTTCCCACACTAGTTTTTCTGGCGCGACTACTTCGCGGTAGACAAACTTCGCCCACATCTCCACGCCCGCGTCGTTCTTCAGGCAGGAATGATTAACCCCGCCCGGGCGCAAATCGAAAGTTTTGCAGGTGGCACTAAACCCACGTGGACCAAACCA
>CAZMQI010000069.1:0-4081 GCA_964568585.1 uncultured Rhodospirillales bacterium | reverse complement strand
TGCACCATTGCGCTACCTGTGCGGCTTCGCTTGCGGATTCATCGCGCAGCTGATGATCAATGGTAATGGCGAATAATGTTCCACCGCGTTTAGTCAGCCAATCATGCAGCAGGTGAGTAAGCGCGATACTGTCCGGCCCGCCGGAAACGGCGACTGCGACACGCGGTACATCGCCAAATGCGCCACAATGCTGCATTAAATTATCAAAATCTTCGGCAGTGAGTTGGCGCGTTGCACCGTGCTTAGATGCAGCGGCGCTACTCATGAACAACCCCTAAGAACATCCGAGCGTTTTCTTTTGTTGTTCAGCGCGGTTCTTGGTCACTGCTGTTGCGCTTGGGAACTTCTTGGAAAGTTCAGCCAGCGTTGTGCACGCATCAGCTTTTTTTCCCAATGAACCCAGCGACATGGAAAGCTTCAATAGATTGTCAGGTGCCTTCGCGCCCTTCGGGAATTCCTGATAAGCATCTGCGAACGAAACTGCGGCTTCCTGGAATTTGCCGCGCACATAGAATGTTTCGGCAAGCCAGTATTTGGCATTTTCGGTTAAATGATGTTTCGGGTGATTTTTCAAGAATGCGCTGAATGCTTTTTCGGCTTCATCGTATTTGGCTTGGCGCAATCCGTTGAACGCTTCGTCATACTGCGCTTGCGCCGTTGAATCATCGCCCTTTACGACACCTGGTTCATCCTTGTTCTTGGATATGGTGCCAAGCGACCCACCAGTTTTATCTTTTGGGCCAGTTTCTTTTGGGGTGGGGGCATCCAGCTTGCCTGCTTCCGCTGGTTCAGGCGCAGTGGCTGGTGCTGGCGCGGGTGCAACAGGTGGCGGCGCGGCTGCAGCTGCCTGTTGTTGCGCTGCTAAATTTTGTTGTGCCGCAACCAAGCCTTTCATGTTGGCTTCGTGCGTTGCCAATTTTTGTTCCATATCTTTGAACCGAATATCGTTATCAGCGGCAATTTTTTGTTGCATTTGCGCTAGCTGATTATTTTGGAACGTCAGCTTTTCAACTTGCCCCGTTAGATTACGCACCAGATTTTCCAGCGCGTTCATACGCATCTGCAAATCGGTTGCTTGCACGCCAACCGGTTGTGCGGTTTGCGGAGTTGCAACGGGTGGGGGCGGGGCTTCACCATCTTCAACGCTGTCGCGGTTGAAGTTATGCTGCGCGATTGCAAGGTTTGGCGATAATGAAATGCAAGCACCGGTAATCAGCAACGCGGATAAGGTGACACGAAACGAGGATGAGAGGCGCATAAGGGATACTCGATAAAGAATTGCAAGCCGCATGATGTACACAGCCCATCTTAAACAACATTAGGGCAAAAATAAAACCGACAAACAAAAAGGGCGCATAAAGCGCCCTTTTTTAATTCATTAAGCGGTAAAGCTTATTTGATTACAGAAACGCCGCGGCGGTTTTGTGCCCATGATTCTTCGCTGTCGCCTGTCGCTTCTGGGCGTTCTTTCCCATAGGAAACGGTTTCGATGCGGCTAGCAGGAACACCAGCAGCTACGAGGTACTTCTTAACAGAAGACGCACGCTTTTGACCAAGTGCCAAGTTGTATTCACGGGTACCGCGTTCATCACAGTGACCTTCAACTGTGATGCTTACAGAACCATATTCATTGAGCCATGCAGCTTGCTTATCAAGGATTGCGCGGCCTTCATCGTTTACGTCAGCTGAGTCAAAACCGAACCAAACACGGTCGCCAACGTTATCAACGAAATCTTCAACGGAGCCTGGCTTCGCATTAGGGTTCTTCAGAGCGCCAGAATCAACACCAGCTAAACCACCACGGCCACCTGCACGGCTGCCTGAACTGTTTGCGCTGCCTGATGAGCCATCGGGTGTGGATTCACATGCTGAAACCAGCAAAAGTGCTGCCATAAGGCTAAGAACTTTTAGACGGCCATTCTTCAATAACATTTTGTACTCTCCGTGTTTTGGTTTTGTAAGGTGGTGTAAACTTTTGAATCTCGTGAGGAAGCTCTCGAATCATAGCCCCTTGTTGCTCATACTCTTGCCAAAACTGACATCATTTTGAAAGAAGTACTTGCACAACTTAGGCTTAAATTTTGAAAATGTAACCCTCTGCCCACACTATTTTGTCGCTTGGCATCAAGGGCTCATAAAAAACCCTGAAACCATGGCAAAAATATGAACGTTTCGACTGTGGAATAAGGCTAGGGGATAAGTGGTGACCATGCGGGATCAGAACCATCGAGAGGCGTTACCACCTCACGCTCGTTATGACCTGTAATGTCGATGGAATACAGATGCGCCGTCTTGCCACCGCCGCCATTGCGTTCCTTGAAGAACATCAACACGCGGCCATTGGGTGCCCATGTCGGACCTTCGGCATGGAATGCCTGGGTGAGGGAACGTTCGCCGCTGCCATCAGGACGCATCACGCCAATATAGAACTGGCCGCCCTCCTGCTTGGTGAATGCGATGAGATCGCCGCGCGGTGACCATACGGGCGTTCCGTATTTGCCACTGCCAAAGCTGATGCGACGAGGGTTCGAACCATCGCTGCCCATCACATAGATTTGTTGCGAGCCACCACGGTCGGATTCAAATGTCACCTGATTGCCATCGGGTGAATAGGATGGCGCCGTGTTGATAGATGGATGGTTCGTCAAACGATTGGTACGACGTGTACGCAAATCCATTGCGAAGATGTTGCTGTCACCGCCTTCTTCAATCAGGCTGAAGACGACTTTCTTGCCATCAGGTGAGAAGCGCGGTGCGAATGTCATGCCGGGGAAATCGCCGAGCACTTCTTGGCGGCCGCTATCGATGTTGAACAGATACACGCGTGGCTTGTTGTTGTAATAGGCAAGATAAGTGATTTCTTGCAAGGTTGGCGAGAAGCGCGGTGTCAAGATAAGCGTTCTGCCATCGGTCAAAAAGCGATGGTTTTCACCATCCTGATCCATAATCGCAAGACGTTTTGCACGGCGGTTTTCAGCACCGGATTCAGAGATATACACAACGCGTGTGTCGAAATAACCTTCTTCACCCGTGATGCGTTTATAGATGGCATCGGAAATGATATGCGCGATACGGCGCCAGTTTTGCGGCACAGTAAAATAGGCCATGCCGGTCATTTGCTGTTCGGCAAATACATCCCATAAACGGAATTCGACTTTCAAACGGCCATCGCCTTGCGGTGAGACTGTACCAGTCACAAGTCCTTGTGCATTAATCACGCGCCAGTCCGGAAAGCGTGGTGCGGCATGCGCGCTTGTGGCGTCTTGTACGAAGCTGTTGGGATTAATCGCTTTGAACAAACCGGAGCGTTCCAGATTTTGTCCAATCACTTTTGAAATATCCTGACCTACACGTGCGCTGGTCGCATCGCTTCCGCCCATCTGTGTAATCGCAATGGGGATGGGTTCCGATACACCTTGCGTGATGTCCACGCGCAGCTTTGCTTCAGCTTTATGGGCCGGCAATGCGATAAGGCATAAGAGAACAACGAGGCTGCGTAGGAGGATTTGCATATTAGAGCATGTCCTTGGGGTTAAAGTTGAAGATGGTTTCTTGCCATTGTTGATATTTTTCGGGCGGTAAAGCAAGGGGGCTGCATCGAGGGTTACGTAACGCCCGTAAAGCTGATTCCGCAACTGCCCTAAAGAAGGGGTCACGTGCCATGCGGGCTTGGTCGACCACAATCGCATCTTTCAAGGTGCGGTCGGGGTTTACCTGAATGTAAATCTCAACAGATATGTTTTCAATGTCCTTTGCACCAACGGGAACATTCCAACATCCAGAAATTTGTCTGCGTAACGCATCCTCCTCGCTGATTGAGAGCTTATCAGCCATATTCGGTGCAGATGGCGCGGATGTGGCCGGCTTGGGTTCTTTTTGTGGCGGCGCAGGAGTTGGTGTTGGCGCAGGCAAAGGTTTGTCATCAGGCTTTTCTGATGGCTTCTTTATATCCGGCTTCGGTTCGTTCTTCAGTTTTGCTACGTTCTTTAAAATGCTCGACAGCGGATCGGCCTTTGGCTCAGGCTTTTTCACATCCGGTGGCTTCGGTTTTGGTGTTGGCGCAGGAATGATGGCTTCCGGC
>CAZMQI010000068.1:0-4273 GCA_964568585.1 uncultured Rhodospirillales bacterium | reverse complement strand
TAATGATGAGTTGGCCACCCAAGCCTTAGGACAGCCCAAAAACGATGATTGGGTAAGCTTTAAGCGCAGCGGTTCTGGCTGGGATAAACTTTTGCCATAAACGGACGCTAGATATTTGATGATGATGCTGAAGATTTTTGCACTGCTGTTCTTCTTATTTGCTGCTCTTCCTGTACAGGCTGAAGATGCGCGCATTGTTGTAGTGGTGAATGATGAAGCCATCACCAATGCGGATGTGGAAGACCGTATGGGCCTGATCTTCATGAGTTCAGGATTGGAGCGCAACGAAGCCAACAGCAAAAGCGTGCGCGAACGTGTCATCAAAAACCTAATTGAAGAAAAACTGCAAATGCAGGAAGCCAAGCATAGCGGGATTGATGTGAGCAATGCCGAGGTTGAAACAGCCATTTCATCCATCGCCAAGCAGAACCGTATGACGACTGATGATATGAACGCCATGATGCAACGCGGCGGTGTCCCACGCCAAACGCTGGTCGACCAAATTAAGGCGACATTGCTGTGGACCAGAGTTATTCAACGCAAGCTTCGCCCCCAAGTTGAAGTGGGTGATGATGAAGTGAGCGCAGTTCTCGAACGCATCAAAGCGAATGAAGGCAAGCCTGAATATCTGATGGCTGAAATTTTCCTCAACGTCGACAACCCGGCCGATGAACCAAAAGTGCAGGAACTGGCGATGAGCCTGATTGACCGCATGAAGAACGGCACGCCGTTCAACGTGATTGTCCAGCAATTCTCCAAAGGCACGGGCGCATTAAACGGCGGTGATTTGGGCTGGATTCAACCGGGACAATTGGGCGGCGAACTGGATAAAGCAGCCCAAGCAATTGCCGTTGGCAACGTATCCCCGCCTATCCGCATGCCGGATGGTTTCCATATTCTGGCAAAAAAACAGGAACGTATCATCAGTGCGGTAGACCCACGCGCCATTGCAGTGCATATGCGCCAAGCCAATTTCGCATTACAAGGCCGAACCCTTGCCAATGCACAACCTGAAATCGATCGCTTCCGTCAAAACGTTGCATCATGCAGTGCGCTAACATCACGCGTTGGCCAGTATCAGGATTGGTCGGCCGCGGATTTAGGCGAAAAACGTATTGGGGAGTTACCGCCTTGGCTCGCAAAGCTGGCACAAACACTTCCCGTGAACGAACCCAGCAGCGTCATGGAAAAAAATGGATATGCGATGTTATTATATGTATGTGAACGCAATGATAGCGGCGCAGATAGAAGCATTATCCTTGCATCACTTGGCAATGAAAAGCTGGAATTGCAGGCGCGTCGCTTGCTGCGTGATTTGCAACGCTCCGCCTCCATTGAAATGCGTGAATGATGTTTGGCTGGTTGAAACCAAAAGCAGCGGCACCAAGTAATACCAAGCCCATTAGTGTCAGCATGGGTGAGCCAGCAGGCATTGGCGCAGAAGTTTTATTCAAAAGCTGGCTGACGCGGCATTCACAGAATATTCCGCCATTTTTTTTGGTGGGCGATCCTGACTTCACACAAAAGCAGGCCAAAGCATTAGGCATGACTGTGCCAGTGCAACGTATCAGCCACCCTGAAGAAGCTAATGACCTGTTCGCGCGCGCCCTTCCTGTGTATCCGCTTGCGTTAAATGCGGATGTAAAGCCGGGTATTGCTGACCCTGCGAATGCTGGTGCTGTGCTTGATAGCATCAAGCTTGCAACCAAATTCGTGATGGATGGCGATGCAAGCGCGATTGTCACCCTGCCCATCCATAAAAGCACGCTGTATCAATCAGGCTTTGGATTTGCAGGCCATACCGAATTTCTGACATCCCTTTGTAACACCACCAAAGCAACCGTGATGATGCTGGAAATTGATAGCTTGCGCGTTGCGCTGTCTACTATCCACGTATCGTTAAAAGATGCGATTGGAAAAATCTCAACCAGTTTGATTGTGAACCAGACATTGACGGTTGAACGTTCACTGCGCCACATGTTCAACATACCCAAACCGCGCATCGCGATTGCAGCACTCAACCCGCATGCCGGTGAACATGGCGCGATGGGGCTTGAAGAAATCGAGATTATCATCCCCGCAGTTGAACAATTGCAAGAACGCGGCATAGACGTCAAAGGGCCCTATCCCGCTGATACCATGTTCCACAAAAACGCACGTGCCCAGTATGACTGCGCGATATGTCTGTACCATGACCAAGGCTTAATCCCCATTAAAACACTGGATTTCCATGGCGGCGTAAACATCACGCTTGGCTTGCCGATTGTACGCACATCGCCAGACCACGGCACCGCATTCGATATTGCAGGCAAAGGCATCGCTGACCCCGCGAGCCTGATCGCCGCATTAAAACGTGCGCAAGAACTGGCGGCATCGCGCGCAGCCTATAAGACTGCAAAAAAATGACTAACAAGAAAGAACAGCCGCCTTTACGCGAAGTCATCGCTAAACATGATTTGAAGGCGAAGAAAAGTTTAGGCCAACATTTTCTGCTGGATTTAAATTTAACGCGCCGGTTGGTTCGCGCGGCTGGCGATTTAACCTGCATCACCGCGATTGAAATCGGCCCAGGCCCAGGTGGATTAACAAGGGCACTGGTTGAAAGCCCCGCCAAACACATCGTCGCGATTGAACGTGATGACCGTTTCATCGAGGCATTACAACCATTGGTAGATGACACAGATGGCCGTTTGCGTATCATCAGCGCGGATGCGCTAGAAATCGACCCAGTTGAAATCACGCCGTCTCCACGGGCTATTCTTGCCAACCTTCCCTATAATATAGGCACCTTATTATTGGTGAATTGGCTGCACCGCGCACAGGAATATGAATTCTTCGCACTGATGTTCCAAAAGGAAGTGGCCGAACGTATCACCGCAAGCATTGGTAGCAAAGCCTATGGCCGTCTAAGCGTGCTATGCCAGTTCTGCTGCGATGTGGAATATGCATTTACTATTCCCGCCCGCGCATTCACCCCGCCGCCAAAGATTGATAGTGCGGTTGTAATCTTACGCCCGAAAAAGAAAGCCTATCCCGTCACCATCGAAGCATTTGAACGTGTGACTAAGGAAGCATTTGGCCAGCGCCGCAAAATGCTACGCAGCATCTTTAAAGGCCAATTGAATGAGGAACATTTTGCCAAGGCAAAAATAAAGCCCGAAGCGCGCGCGGAAGAATTAAGCGTTGATGATTTTGTGCGGCTTACCAAGGTTATGCCAGCGTAGTTAGCTTTCGTTTACCATGTTTATTTACCCGCTGTTCATCACCTCTACCTAATATTGAATGACTTATTATATAGAGGTCGGATGAGTAAAGAGTATCAATGCATTGTTGATGCGGCGGCAATCGTTGGATTCAACATGCCCGCGATGAATGCCGGAACCCAGGCAGATATCCAATCGTTTACACAAGCTGGTGAAACGGTTGCAAAAGGCACCTATCTTGGCGCGGATGGATTGCAACATGAACTAATTGCTCGCGCTGTCCCGCCATCTATTCCTGAAGGGGCAACACATTATTTTGCCGGTGTAAATGCACGAGCCACTAGCGGCGCAATAGTTCAATCGTCAGATTCTATGGTCAATAACAATGCAACGCTTCAAAAGCTGATGAGCTGTATTCCATCCGGATAGGCTATAGGCCGTCCTGCAAACGCTTAACAAAATCCGATAAGCCTTCTTGGCGGCGGCGTTTCAAACGCTCGCTTTCTAAAATCGAGCGCACCTTGGCGACGGATTCAGAAATATCGTTATTCACGATGACATAATCATATTCCGCCCAATGGCTCATTTCATCAGCAGCTTTGGCCATGCGGTTTTTAATCTCCGCATCTTCATCTTGTGCACGCGCGATCAAACGGCGCTCCAATTCCTTGGATGATGGCGGCAGGATGAATACACTGACCAAGTCTTCGCGTGCTTTTTCTTTAAGCTGCTGCGTGCCTTGCCAATCAATATCGAACAATACATCGCCGCCCGCATGCAATGTTAAATCAACAGGTTCCTTTGGCGTGCCATACAAATTACCGAATACCTGCGCGTATTCCAGAAACTGGCCACGATTAATCATCAGGTTGAAATCTTCCTGCGTCGTGAAATGGTAATCAACGCCCGCCACTTCACCCGGACGTTTTTTGCGCGTGGTGCACGAAATGGACATATTGACGTTAGGGTCTGATTGCAAAATGGCGCGCGAGATGGTGGTCTTGCCTGCACCCGATGGGGATGAAAGCACCAGCATTAAACCACGCCGCTTGATTTCGCCCTGCAGGCGG
>CAZMQI010000067.1:0-4674 GCA_964568585.1 uncultured Rhodospirillales bacterium | reverse complement strand
CAACTCCGCCACTTCGTCCATATGCTTGGTGCGGATCTGGATTTCAACGCGCTGTTTGAGTGGGCCAATCACACCCGTATGTAAACTTTGATAACCGTTGGGTTTTGGCGTGGAAATGAAATCCTTGAACCGTCCGGGCACCACCGAATACTGGCTGTGCATGATACCCAGCGCATGATAACACGCCGCATTATCATCAACGATGATACGGAACGCGATGATGTCCGATAATTGTTCGAACACGATGTTCTTGCGCTGCATCTTCTTCCAGATGGAATATGGCGTTTTTTCGCGGCCAATTACTTTGGCTTTCAGCCCCGCCTTATCCACCACCTGTTGCAAATCGGTAATAATGCTGTTGACCACATCACTGCCTTCAGAACGCAGGAAATTCAACCGTGCCAAAATACTGTCCCGTGCTTCGGCATGCAGGACAGAGAACGCTAAATCCTCCAGCTCCTCCTGCATTTGCTTGATACCCATGCGCTGTGCCAGCGGCGCATAGATTTCCAATGTTTCAAGCGCTTTCAGGCGGCGTTTTTCCGGCTTCTTCACATGGTGAATGGTACGCATATTATGCAAACGGTCAGCCAGCTTGACCAAGAGCACGCGGATATCCTCCGCCATCGCTACAATCAATTTGCGGAAATTCTCCGCCTGTTGCGCTTTTTCACTTTGGAATTCAAGACGCGACAGCTTGGTCACGCCTTCCACCATATGCGCGACTTCCGCGCCGAACATTTCCGTCAGCTGTTCTTTGGTGGCACCGGTATCTTCAATCGTATCATGCAGCAGCGCGGTCGCAATCGACGCGCTATCCAGTTTCATCTCGGTCAGGATGCTGGCAACTTCGAGTGGATGCGAGAAATACGGATCACCCGAATGGCGCATTTGCGTACCATGTGCCTTCATCGAGAACACATAGGCCTTATTCAATAATTCTTCATCAACTTTCGGGTCATATGCACGCACGCGGTCAACCAGTTCATATTGGCGGATGAGCGGTTTTTTAGGGCGCGCAGGAACGGGAGCAGCTGTAGGTTCAGCGCTGGCGGTCGTCGTTTGTGGTTTTGGTTCGTCCGGTGTCATATGATTAAAATAATGCGATAGGCCCCATAAACTAGTGAGAAACTAGCTACTACATATTAACATATGATTGATGGAATGGCACTAGCCATGCAGGCCCGGGATGATGCCCTTGGCACCGTCGGCGATGAATTGAATGGCCAATGCTGCCAATAAGATACCCATGAGCCGCGCCATGATTTGAATGCCGCCACTACCCAGCACGGTCTTTAGGCGCTGCACGGCCTTCATGGAAAGGTATGACGCAACAACAGCCAATACCATCGCCACGTAAACCTGCAACTGATCGAACCAAGCGGGCGACTTATTGATGAGCAAGATGATAGCGGTGATACACCCAGGGCCCGATAGCAACGGAATGGCAAGCGGAAATACAGCAATGTCGCCCCGGTCGGAATAGACCGAGCCATCCTTGGTGATGTTTTGCTGGTCATGGTCACCCATCAACATGCGGAACGCGGTCACGAATAATAATAATCCGCCAGCGATGCGGAATGCTTCGAGCGATATGCCGAGCATGGCCAGCACAGCAGCACCCATCACGCCAAAGAACAGCAATACGCCTGCACCAACCAGACAGGATTTTTTGGCAATCGCTTCCGCTTCACTATGTGCAAGCCCAGCCGTCAGCGCGCCATAGACTGCAGCAGTGCCAAGCGGGTCGATGATAACGGTCAATGTGACCAATGCAGAAAGAAACGTTTCCATAGTGCAGATTATAGAGCAGGACGGTTAACAATTGATAGCTCTAGACGCTTACGAATAGTATTAATTTTCCGTTTTGATAAATCCGTGGTTACATCTCCTATCAACCCCTGCAGCTTTTCATCGGTGTATCCAGGTGGCATTTCAGGATAGCCAATGACTTGTTGTGCTCGCATTTCTTTTACTGCTTGTGGAACATCGGCATGAATTATAATCGTACAACCAGCAATATCATCAATCAATGTGTCCGGCGTGAGCACGATTTTTAAAGGCTGCAAAGGGACAGTAAGATCATCACGCCAGCCTTTATAGCCGCGATAGGCGGTTGCGCCAGTACAATAAAGTCCAAGATCTTGGTTGATTTCAAATGCTACATCCCGAATGCGTGTCCCCGCATTGAATTCCAGCATTTTATTTTTCTGTGTGAACAAATATACTTTGCGTCGTGAAGTGACGTTGGCCTGCGCAGCCCGCCATGCAGCTTCGCGGCGAATGGTTTCTGATTTAAAACTGGCATGCGCCCACCTTCCGTATTCAGCTTCAAAATTCACAGTCTTTGTACGCAGAATGATTTCCATGGATAGAGGAAATTTATTTTTATCATCCAACCCCGGCAATGAAACCAGCTTGGATTTGCCCTTGTGCAAACTGCGATACTCGCGCCGCCCTCTTGGATCCGTAAAATAATTCTTATCACGTTCAGGATCTGCTGTGTAATTGTCGCGACGCAGCTCGCCATTCTCTTGCGTGCCTTCATCCAGAACTTTTCCCATCCATTCGCATGCATTTTTATGCGTATGCCATGGCTTATTCGCCTCGCCACGCTTAATATGCCCCAATTCGACCAACGCTTCTTCATCGGCAATGATTGTGCAGGCAAGCGCGTCCTTCAATCGCCCATCAACAAACAGAACTTGGACCACAAGGCGCATCAGCATACTCTGATCTTTGGCAGTTTCATCCGCATGACGCTTAAAATAATCTTCGGGGTCAATGCCATCACCAATCAATTTGGTGATGATTGATATCGGTGATTTTTGGTATCGCTTTTTTATATAATAGCCACCCTTGATATCATCCAGATTATCTTTTTGCACAAGGCCGGCTTCGGTTAATTTTCTGGACATATACTCGGTGACGCCACCCAGCACATCGTTTTCAGCATTTTCCATTTTTGCGAGATAGTCATTCAGCGCCGTAATTGCTCTATAACTGTGCGGGAAAAATGCGCGCACGTACAAATTTCCGAAATCATAATAAAAGCGGCGAAGCCCGTGATTATTTGCTAACTGTGCATGCACCAGCCAGCTTTCCTTAATGCGTTTTTTTTGTGGGTTGGTCAGATTATCTGGATCAAACTCTTGCAGTAGCACCCAGCGATCGGCAAGACGAATGGCTTGTGATTCCGGCTCCTCATTCAGATCATCGAGATAATTGACGAATAACGTGGTTTGCTTTTCTTCTTCCGTCTGTTTTGGCTTTGCCTTGAGCGTAGGAACAAGCTTTTTTCGCTCGCGGATATCGGCAAAATATTTTTGTCGCTCTACTTCGCTTATTCTGTATTTCTCTTGCAACTGATCATCATTTGGTAAATCCGTGTGAGCAAACTGCAATGCATAGCGTGCATAAAGCTGAACCTTATCACCATAGGTTACAGCAATATCGCGTAATTTTTTCTGATATGCGTCGTCGGATAGTTGTTCTTTTTTAATACGGCTGTAAATTAGACTGGCGATAACAATTTCAAAGCTTCGTTTTTCTTCAATCAGGATTTGTGCAACTTTGATAGGGTCACTAAATAAACGATCATCGGCAGACACAGCGGGCGTCGGGAATTGTGCGGCCTCATTGATCGCTGACTTCAACCAATGTTGCTGCTGGGGCGAAAGCGCGCCCGCATACGACGCAATGCCGTCATGCAGCGTTTCATATGCCTTATTCTCATCTAAAGGATAAGTCGCCATCGCCTTAGTCTACACACAAACCCCGCAAATAAAAAAACCCCGCATTTTGCGGGGTTTTTAAACTTGGTTAATGCAGAAAACGCTTATTCTTTTAAATCATCGGGTGCTGCGTCTTCGAATTGAACTTCGTTCAATTCTTCATCGGCTGCGCCTTCTTCATCATCTTCTTCGTCTTCATCCGCATCTGCGCCGGCCATGCCTTCGGCCATCGCGGCTGCTGCCGTTGCCCATTTTTGTTCTTCGGCCATCAATTCTTTTAATTCTTCTTCGCTGCTGTCGTTATCAACACGGCGCTGGTAACCCTTCACCAGATTTTCCTTCATGCCATCAAGGCTGAGTTTTTCTTCTGCTATTTCGCGAAGCGCTACTACCGGATTTTTATCGCGGTCACGGTCAACTTGCAGAACTGCACCGGATGCGATTTCGCGCGCACGGGCACCAGCCATCATCACCAATTCAAAACGATTTGGAACGAGTAGAATACAATCTTCAACCGTAACGCGTGCCATGGAGCAACATCCTATTATATGAAGTGTTTAATATGGCGTTTGATAATGGCCAGAATGGTTTTTGTAAACAGTTAATTGAATCAAGACACCTTCAGGGCGGCTTGCGCTTCGTTAAAAAACAGGGTAATGCTATGAACACATTAGCTTTTCGGGAATAAAATCATAAAAAAGTAAATATCCGGAAAAAATTAAAGTTCAAGAGATTTGGGATTTTAGGAGATACTATCATGCTGTTTTACAAAGAAGAGCGCTGCGCGCTGTTTATTGATGGCGCGAATTTATACGCTGCCGCTCGTGGTCTTGGCTTCGATATCGACTACCGTCGCCTTCTGGAAGTTTTCGCGCAGCGCGGCCGTCTTATCCGTGCATTCTATTACACTGCCTTAGTTGAAGATCAGGAATACTCCCCC
>CAZMQI010000066.1:0-5116 GCA_964568585.1 uncultured Rhodospirillales bacterium | reverse complement strand
TCCGCTTCGGATTACTCATCGGCATGCTCTACGCCGCATTTGATACCTATATTTTAAAGGGCAAGGCGCCGTGGACCTTCCACCATCATGCCGACCATTCCGCCCTAAAAAAAGCTGCGGAATGCAGCAAAATCAATTATCCAAAGCCGGATGGTGTGCTCAGTTTCGACCGCCTGACATCGGTTTCATTGACCGGCACCAACCACGCCGAAGATCAACCAGCGCATTTACAACTTAAAAATCCCAGTGTCGCGATTGATGTGAACTATGCACTCTATGATAGCCCTGAAACGCGCTATTGCCCGGCGGCTGTTTATGAAATCGTTAAAGACGCAAGCGATAAACCGCACCTGCACATCAATGCACAAAATTGCATCCATTGCAAAACTTGTGATATCAAAGACCCGTTGCAAAATATCAATTGGGTTACACCTGAAGGCGGCGGCGGCCCCAATTATGGTGCAATGTAAGGTGGACAATATAATGCGTAACTTCTTAGCCATTCTTCTTATATCGCTTCTGGTCACGCCGGCATTGGCAGATACAATTACACTGCGCGCGGATGTATGGTGTCCTTATAACTGTGCGCCTACCGATAAAAAGTCCGGTTATGGAATAGAAATCGTTAAAACCATTTTTGAAAAAGCCGGCCACACCATCGATTATCAGATATTGAATTGGGCCGAAAGCATCGACCGCACGCGCAACAATGAATTCACCGCGATCATCGGCGCGGCCAAGAACGATGCGCCGGACTTCGATTTTCCTGCTGAAACCATTGGGCTTTCATCCATCAGCTACGCAACGCTCAAAGATAAAAACAGCGATATTGCGTCTGTAGCCAATTTACCCAATAAAAAACTCGGTGTAATCGCAGCCTATAGTTACAATGCCTCCATCGATAATTATATCGCCAAGAATAGCGCCAATATGAACAGGATTTCATTTTCTTCTGGGGATGATGCGCTGGATAAGAACATCCAGGATTTGTTAGCAAGTAAGGTGGATGTGATATGCGAAGATAGCAACGTATTGTTCTATCGCACCAATAAACTAGGTGTTGCCAATCAACTAAAGATGACGCGTGATCCCGATAAGCTTAGCGAGATTTATGTGGCGTTCTCGCCAAAAAATCCTAAATCAAAAGAATATACAGCTTTGCTAGATGCTGGTATCACCGATTTACGCAAAAGCGGCAAATTGAAATCCATTCTACAAAAATATGGCCTCAGTGATTGGAAGTAATCACCTAAAAGAATTATTTGGTTCCAAACACGACACGCGGAATATGCTGTAAATCCGCCCGCACACCCACATCATGAAATCCATGTTCATTCAATATCGCAGCTACCGCTTGCGCTTGCGTATGCCCCACTTCGAATGCCAATAAACCGCCTGTTTTCAGCAGCTTTTTAGCAGTTGGGGTGATAACGCGGTAAGGTTCTAATCCATCCGCGCCGCCATCCAATGCCAGCACAGGATCATAATCACGTACTTCCGGTTGCAAGGTTTCCAGTTCAGCCGTGCTGATATAAGGCGGGTTGCTTACCACCACATCATAAGCCCCATGAATGCCATCCGCCCAATTGGTTTCCATGAAACTGGCACGTGTTTTTAAACCCAATTGCACTGCGTTTTGCCGTGCGGCTTGCAACGCTCGCCCTGATCTATCTGTGCCAATGCCTTGCGCGTATTGGTATTCATGCAGCAAGGATAATAAAACGCAACCCGTGCCAGTACCGATATCCAGAATTCGTAATGCCGTTTCCGCACTTGGTATTTTCTTTAAAACACATTCCACCAATGTCTCGGTATCGGGGCGCGGTTCTAGCGTTGCTTCGTTGAGGCCAAATGGCAGACCCCAGAATTCGCGAAGGCCATGGATGCGTGCGAGCGGTTCGTGTTTTTCTCGCCGTGCTAGCCAGCTTTTAAACGTTGTTTCTTCATCGATATTCAGTTCGATTTTGGGGCGGATGATGAGTTCCAAGGCTTCGCATTGCAGCGCGTAACTGAGCAATAGCCTTGCTTCACGATCAGGGTCTTCTATCCCTGCTTGGGTAAGGCGCTGCGACGCGTAAATCAGTGCTTCGCCCCTTTTCATATTATGGGGCTCATAGCGTTGCAAATTCTGCGAGCTTGGTCATCTGGTCATCCGCCATCAAGGCTTCAATCACCTCGTCCAGTTCGGTGCCATCAATGATTGCAGCGATGTTATATAGGGTGAGATTGATACGGTGATCGCTCACGCGGCCTTGCGGGAAATTATAGGTACGAATACGTTCGGAACGATCACCGCTACCCACTTGGGTTTTGCGGTCTGCCGCACGGGTATTCGCCAGCTTCTCGCGTTCATTTTCATAAATGCGGCTGCGTAAAATCTTCATCGCCT
Organism: uncultured Rhodospirillales bacterium; assembly: GCA_964568585.1. GTDB lineage: Bacteria > Pseudomonadota > Alphaproteobacteria > UBA9219 > RGZA01 > RGZA01. Next base: position 2,727 of record CAZMQI010000066.1, on the reverse strand, counting down.
TGGCGCGGTTCTTGATTTGCGAGCGTTCTTCCTGCATCGCCACAACCGTTCCTGTAGGAATATGTGTGATACGCACAGCGCTTTCGGTTTTGTTAACGTGCTGTCCGCCTGCGCCCTGCGCGCGGTACACGTCAATTCGCAAATCGCTTTCGTTAATCGTGATATCGACTTCTTCGGCTTCTGGCAGAACCGCGACCGTTGCCGCTGATGTATGCACGCGGCCCTGGCTTTCGGTTTCGGGTACGCGTTGCACGCGGTGTACGCCGGATTCATATTTCAGCCGCGCAAAAACGTTACGGCCCACAATGCTAGCGCTGGCTTCTTTCAACCCGCCCAAATCGCTTTCCGAAACGTCCATCACTTCGAATTTCCAGCCTTTTACCGCGGCATAGCGTTTGTACATTTCGAATAATACGGCTGCAAACAGCGCGGCTTCTTCGCCGCCTGTACCTGCGCGCACTTCCAGAATGGCGTTCTTTTCATCGGCTTCGTCTTTGGGAAGCAATTGTAATTGAATGGCACGTTCAAGTTCCGGCAGCTTTTTATTCAGCACGACCAGTTCGCTTTCGGCCATGCTTTTCATATCGGGGTCTTTGAGCAACCCTTCCAGATCGGTCTTTTCCTTAAGCGCGGCTTTCCATTCGGCAATGGCTTCAACCACCGGCGATAAATCGGAATATTCCTTGGAACAACGAACGAATTCTTTGGATGAAAGCTTATCACCCTGCTCTAGCTTGGATGCCAGTTCTTCATGCTTGGCTTGAACCGCCAGAAATTTTTCGGCCATCGATGACATAGATGATATCTATTCTGCAGCGGCTTGCTGCAATTCGGCAGCTTTCTTAGCATCAATGCCCGCTTGAATCTCCGCAGCTTTCTTTTCAACCAGACCCACCAGATGATCGACGATATCTTCGTCCTTCAAACGGTGTGCAGGTTGGCCAGCGATATAGACTTGGTGGGTGTTTTTACCGCCACCTGTAAAACCAATATCGGTATAGGTCGCTTCGCCTGGGCCATTCACGACACAGCCAATCACCGAAACGCTCATGGGCGTGGTGATATGCGATAGACGCTGTTCAAGCACTTCAACGGTTTTAATCACGTTGAAGTTTTGACGTGCACAGGATGGGCATGAAATAAGCGTTACACCACGGCAACGCAAATTCATGGATTTAAGCATATCAAATCCGACTTTTACTTCTTCTTCGGGTTCGGCTGACAATGAAACGCGGATGGTATCGCCGATGCCTGACCACAACAACATGCCAAGACCAATCGATGATTTCACCGTGCCCATGCGCGTACCACCGGCTTCGGTGATACCGATATGCATCGGGTAATCACAGGCTTCAGCAAGCGCCTGATAGGACGCAACGCCCAAGAATACGTCGGATGCTTTTACCGAGATGTTGGTGTTGAAGAAATCATTGTCTTCAAGAATTTTAATGTGGTCGAGCGCAGATTCCACCATCGCATCGGGGCAAGGCTCACCATATTTTTCTAACAAATCATTTTCCAGTGAACCGGCATTCACACCGATGCGGATGGCACAGCCGTAATCTTTCGCGGCTTTTACAACTTCCTTGACGCGGTCGGCAGAACCGATATTGCCCGGATTGATACGGAGTTCTGCTGCACCAGCTTCCGCAGCTTCCAGCGCACGTTTGTAATGGAAATGGATATCCGCCGAAATCGGACAGCGCGATTGTTTGACAACTTCTTTTAATGCCGCCGTCGATTCCTCATCGGGGCATGATACGCGCACCATGTCGGCGCCCACATCCACGCAGCGATTAATCTGTGCAACGGTTGCTGCAACATCCTTGGTCAAGGTGTTGGTCATGGTTTGAACCGAAATCGGCGCATCACCGCCCATTTCGAGTGGGCCAACTTTAATCTTACGGCATGCCCGGCGCTGAATTTGGCGCCAAGGGCGAACACTATTAATATCGTCGTGTAACATTGTTGATTTCTATTCCTATTTTCGCCCCGAATTTAAGCGTGTGATATAGCCCAAAAAAGGGGCAAAAGCTAGCCCCAGTAGCGCATGAACATCACATCCATTTATTGCAGGTATTTCAATAAACTATCGGGATTTAAAGGGATGTTGTGCATCGCTTCATCGGGATCTCCCAATGCCTGCATTTCGCGCCCGTCAATTTGCATGTGTAGCGCGCCCGCATTGGTGGTGGCCAGCGTCAAACCGGCTTTGTCAGGCACATAAAACGCTTCGCCCTTGTTGATAACGCGTTCGGCGACCATGCGTCCGGTTGAATCAAAAATTTGTACCGTGGTTTCTTGAACTGCTTTCAATTTGATGCGCGATGGCGGTGTGACCTTTCCCGCTGCGCCTGGCGCTACGGGCGTTGCTGGCGCGACTAAACCTTTTTGTAAAAATCCGGAGCTGACATGGGTTGTGTCCACATCCGCCGTATCGACCGCTGCGGGTTCTTCATGCGGCACGGCCTGCACCACAGGTTGCTGAACGACAGGTTGCTGGGCAGATGGCGCAACCGGCGCGGTTTGCACAGCTTGCGGTTGCACGACAGGTTGCTGAACGACAGATTGCTGACCAACTGCTGGCGCTGCGGCGACAGGCGCGGGTGCTTTTTCAACTTGTGAAATGCCCGTTGAAGAAATGCTGGGCGGTGTAACCGGTGTGGTTTCAACCGTATCACGTGTGAATACATAACCGACCGCCGACAATAAAAACGCGAGCGCGGC
>CAZMQI010000065.1:0-5670 GCA_964568585.1 uncultured Rhodospirillales bacterium | reverse complement strand
GGCAACCAAGATGGCCAATACCCGAATAATGGCCAGCAAGCTCAAGGTAACAACCGCGGCGACAACCGTGATGGTAATCAGGGCCAACACCAAAACGATGGCCAGCAAAATTTCCGCCGTGATCACAATCGTGACCGTGATGGTCGCGACAATCGCCGCGATGGTAATCAAGGCCGCGATAACCGCGATAACAATCGTCAAGGTGGCCGTGACAATTATTCAGATAACCGTAACCAGCAACGTTATGGCAATCCGGAGCACCGCGGCAACCAAGCTTATGATCAAAATCAAAGCAACGCTGCACAACACAATCAGGTTGAATACGCACCTCATAACCAGACCCAGCAACCAAACGGTCAGTCACAAGACCCGTTGTATGATGGCGTAGATGAAGATGTGAATGACAGCCCAGATACCCAAGCAGCAGTGGGCGGCCGCCGGTAAGCAGATAATAAATAGTGTGATTTGCATACGCTTTTGAAGGGTGTGCAAAACCAAAAAAACCACTATATTATCTTTATGCCTATCACCTTTATCAAAATGCACGGTTTGGGGAATGACTTTGTTATTCTGGATTCCCGCAAAAGCGGGTTTCAACCAACCCCTGAACAAATTAAACGCATTGCTGACCGCAATCGCGGCGTCGGCTGTGACCAAGTCATTGTTTTAAAAAACTCTCCTAAATCCGCAGACCTATATATGGGTATTTATAATGCCGATGGGTCGGAAGCAGCCGCGTGCGGTAACGCAACGCGCTGTGTGGCTGAACTTGAGATGAATGCGAGAGGTGTGAACACCCTTAATATCGAAAGCCCGTATGATGTGTTGAAGGCGCGCCGCAGCGGCGCGCTCATCACCGTGGATATGGGTGCGGCATTGCTAGAATGGAACGCCATTCCACTATCCAAGCATATGGATACATTGAATGTCGATATGGGTATTGCAGCTTTGCCACCAGCGGTTGCCGTGAACATGGGTAACCCGCACGCTGTGTTTTTCGTGAAGGATGTTGAAAAAACCGATATCACAACGTTGGGCAGACAGGTTGAAACGCATTCCCTGTTCCCCGCACGCACCAATGTCGAATTCATCGAAGTCAAAGACAGAACCCATATGCGGATGCGCGTATGGGAACGTGGTGCAGGCATCACGCTTGCGTGCGGTTCGGGCGCGTGTGCGGCGATGGTCGCAGCCGTGCGCCGTGGGTTAACCGAACGCAAGGCTGACATTCAATTGGATGGTGGCGTGTTGAATATGGAATGGCTGGAGAACGGTCATGTGTTGATGACGGGCCCAGTAGCAACCAGCTTCACCGGCGAATTGTCCGAAGCGTTATTGAGCGGCAAATAGGATGTTCGGATTTTTCAAGAAAAAAGAACCAGATAAGGTTGAAGCACAAGCTGTTGAACCTGTTGTTGAGCAGGAAAAACAAAGCTTATGGGAAAAGCTGAAAGGGGGCTTAAGTAAATCCACATCACAACTAAGTGATGGCATTACAGGCATCTTCACCAAGAAAAGGCTGGATGATGAAACGCTGGAAAGCCTTGAAGAATTGCTGATTAAGGCCGATATGGGTGTTGCCACCGCGCAAAAGCTGACGTCGCAATTACGCAAAACAAGATTTGGTAAAGATATTAGCGATAACGAGATTAGGGAAGCGCTGGCCGATGAGATCACCACGCTGTTAAATCCGGTAGCTGCGACGCTGGATTTCTCCACGCATAAACCGTTTGTGGTATTGATGGTGGGCGTGAACGGCGTTGGCAAAACTACGACGATGGGCAAGCTTGCAAAACAACTCACGCAGCAAAACAAAAAAGTATTGATGGTTGCGGGGGATACATTCCGCGCAGCAGCGGTCTCGCAATTGGAGGTTTGGGCGCAGCGCGCGAATTGCGAATTATTGACGGGCGCAGAAAATGCCGACCCTGCCAGTCTGGCGTATAAAGCATTGGAGCAAGCCAAGGCCAATGGCACCGATGTGGTGATGATTGATACGGCAGGGCGGTTGCAGAACAAGGCTGGGTTGATGGCCGAATTACAAAAAATCATCCGCGTCATGCAAAAAATGGACGAATCAGCCCCCCATGCCACGCTGCTGGTTCTGGATGCCACCACAGGGCAAAATGCACATGCACAGGTTGATGTTTTCAAGAGTTTGACGGCGGTTTCCGGGCTTGTTTTGACGAAGCTGGATGGGTCTGCACGCGGGGGGGTATTGGTAGCGCTCGCCGATGTGTTTAAGCTTCCTGTTGTTGCCATTGGCGTCGGGGAAGGGATTGATGATTTGCGGCCCTTTACCGCTGATGCGTTCGCTAAAGCCTTATGTGGAGTTGAGTAGCCCTTATGACCGTTATCAAACCTTTTCGCCCTACGCCTGAAAATCGTCGCCTGTTTGATAATGCAGAAAAAGCATATCAATACGTCAAAGAAATCTACGATACCAATTCCGGTTATCTGCGCGAAGCATTCAATGCGTTCACCAAAGGCAAGGTTCCCGATGGCCGCGTCACCGCGAACTATCCTTATATTTCCATCACCACAGCGCGCGCCGAAAAAGTGGATAGCCGTTTATCATTCGGTTTTGTGCAAGGCGCGGGAACATTTCGTATTTCACTGACCCGTCCGGATATTTTCGAACAATATTTCAAAAAGCAGTTCAAGTTGCTGCTTGATAACCACAAGGTTCCGTTGGAAGTTGGCGTGGCACAGGAACGCATTCCGGTGCATTTTGCTTTTGCTGAAGGCATGCATTTGGAAGAAGGCTTAACGCCTGAGGTTGTTACACAAATCCGCAATCATTTTGATATGCCAAATTTGGCCGATATGGATGACAGCATTGTGAATGGCACATTTGGTGCGTTCAGCGATGGGTCGCGCCCGCTGGCATTGTTTACCGCGCCGCGTGTGGATTATTCATTGCATCGCTTGCGCCATTACACGGCGACCAACCCCGCGCATTTCCAGAATTTTGTTATCTTCACCAATTACCAATTCTATATGGATGAATTTGTGCGTATGGCGCAGGAAATCCTGAGCAAGACGAATGATCCTGAAATCGCGAAATATCGCAGCCAGTATATCGGCCTTGTGGAGCCGGGTGGCCGTATCACCGTGAATGCCAACCTAGAGAATAAGGAATCGGCGATTGAACGGCTGACGCGTATGCCGCAAATGCCTGCTTATCACTTGATGCGCGAAGATAGCAACGGGATTACGGTTGTGAATATCGGCATCGGGCCAAGTAACGCAAAGAACATCAGCGACCATATCGCTGTGCTGCGCCCCCATGCATGGATGATGCTCGGCCATTGCGCTGGCCTTCACGAAACACAACGTCTTGGCGATTATGTGCTGGCGCATGCTTATGTGCGTGACGATAACGTATTAAACCGCGATTTACCGCAATGGGTGCCCGTGCCAGCCTTGGCTGAAATGCAAAAGGCGATGGAGCATGCTGTGGCCAAAGTGACCGGTAAAGCCGATGGGTATGATGTTAAATCGGTGATGCGTACCGGAACCGTAGTGACGGTGGATAACCGCAATTGGGAAATCACCGGATATGCCAAACTGATGGAACGGTTCAGCAAATCACGCGCGATTGCATTGGATATGGAAAGCGCGACGATTGCCGCTAACGGGTTCCGCTTCCGAGTGCCATACGGAACGTTGCTATGCGTTTCCGATAAACCATTGCATGGCGAGATTAAGCTGCCCGGCATGGCCAATAAATTCTATAAGGACCAGGTAGATCAGCATTTGAAGATAGGGCTGTTGGCGATGGAATTATTGCGCGAGCAGGGTCTAGAAAGCCTGCATAGCCGCAAGCTCCGCAGTTTCTGCGAAAGCGCGTTTCAATAATACAAAGCCTAACTGCAGCGTCAGCTTTTTGCCGCTTTCTGCGCTTCCGGTGCTCACGTACTTAAATGTACGCTGCGCTCCGGTTCTCGAAATCAACAAAAATCTTTAGCTGCAGCGACTTTGGATTTTTATGTGAAAATAAAGTGTTTCACCAGCAAGGAACTTCCTGCGAGCAGGATGATGACGTTGATGGAGCTGCGGAATTGTTGCTCCGTCAGGATGCGGGAGATGATGCTACCGCAGAAAATGCCGCCAACGAATAGCGGGAAGGCATATAACGCATATTTAACAGCGGTTTCATCGAATTGCCCCGTTTTCCACGCCATACCTACGCGGAACACATTGCAAAAGAACATCACCAGTAAAATGGTGGCGCGCATATTGATTTTTGGCAAGTTCATGCTTTTAACAAAGGATACCAGCATGGGGCCGCCGGTGCCGAATGCACCGCTAATCAGCCCGCCAGGAATACCGCATGCGATGGCATAAAGCGGGCTCGCTTTAAATCCGGAAACGATGGCGTGTTTGGGTAAATGGTGACCTAGCATTTGTTTGCCAGCATAGAACACCAGATAGAAGCCGAGCAGGACTTCCAGCGTGCTGTCATCGACATGCGTCAAGAACAACACGCCCAGCACGATACCCACGAATACGCAAAATAAAAACAATGGCAGTTTGTTGAACGAAATATCTTTCCATACTTGGAACAGCAAGAAGCCGGTCAGCGTCTGGAAAATCAAATTCATGCTGATACTAGCTTTCGCGCCAATCAGTAAGGTGAGGAAGGGCAGCGAGATAAGCCCTGCGCCAAACCCGAATGTGGATTGAACGGCGTAAGAAAGCCCAACAATGATGGCAACAAGGAGTGCAGTCATAGTTTGGAGTAACAGATAAGAAATGCACAGACAAACAAAAAGCACCTGCTTCGCAGGGCACAAACAAAAACGCCCAGATTCACATCTGGGCGTTTTATTAGGATATAGGCGTTTGATTAACCTGCAGCTTGCTGCTTGGTCAAATCTTCGCCGGTTTGTTGGTTTACAGCCTTCATGGACAGGCGAACCTTGCCGCGATCGTCAGTGCCAAGGCACTTAACCTTCACGGTATCGCCTTCCTTCACAACGTCGGTCACTTTACCCACGCGTTGGTTGGCAAGTTCAGAGATGTGCACGAGGCCATCCTTGCCGCCAAGGAAGTTCACGAATGCGCCGAAATCCATAATCTTGACGACTTTACCTTCGTAGATTACGCCAGCTTCTGGAACGGCAACGATGCCCTTGATCCAATCAAGCGCGGCTTTGGCCTTCGCTTCATCGTTGGAGGCAATCATCACGCGGCCATCATCTTCGATGTCAATCTTCACGCCGGTCTTTTCGGTGATTTCACGAATAACCTTACCGCCTGAACCAATCACTTCGCGGATTTTGTCCACTGGAATCTGGATGGTGGTGATGCGTGGTGCGGTTGCATTCAATTCAGCGCGTGCGCCAGTGAGTGCTTTTGCCATTTCACCCAAGATGTGCATGCGGCCTTGTTGGGCTTGCGCCAACGCAACCTGCATGATTTCTTCGGTGATGGAGGTGATTTTGATATCCATTTGCAAGGCAGTGATACCTTTATCGGTACCTGCAACCTTGAAATCCATATCGCCAAGGTGATCTTCATCGCCCAAGATGTCGGAGAGCACGGCATAACCCTTTGCTTCCTTAATAAGACCCATTGCGATACCAGCAACAGGGCGGGCAAGTGGAACGCCTGCATCCATCAATGCTAATGACGAACCGCATACGGTTGCCATGGATGATGAAC
>CAZMQI010000064.1:0-5741 GCA_964568585.1 uncultured Rhodospirillales bacterium | reverse complement strand
GCGCCAGCACCAGCCCCCACTGCCTATATGGCACAGACCACCTATATTGCGCCGCCTGGACCTGTCTATTATTACACCGAACAGGCATATGTTCCGGCCAGCACGACGTATTACTATCCACCCACCAGTTATGTCGTAACGACGCAGCCGCAAAGCTGGCCAGTCACCACGACGTATAGCAGCACGCAAACCATCTCCAACTGGGTAACCACGCATAATCGCCACTGGAAAGAGAAGGATGGCACACGCGTGAAGGAAGAGATCTTGACGTCCGATGACCGTGATTTCGATGGCAACCTGACCAAAACCACGCACAAGACCACGACCAAAACCCATAAGGACGGAACGCAGACCCGAACGGTTGAAACAACTGAAGCCCGCACGGATAATAACGGCGGTCAAACCACCACCCATTATCTGAAGAAGGTGAATGACGCTGTCGTGGAAGACAAAACCACGCTGCAATCCAATTCCTAAAACGTCTGCGTTACGAACATAAAAAAAGGCCGCCCGCATATTCTGGGGGCGGCCTTTTTGTTTAATTAAAGCAGTCGCTTATTTCTTCGTAACAACCCCGTTCACTTCGTCCTTCAATGCTTTACCTGCTTTGAAGCGTGGGAGTTTGCTAGCTTTGATCTTGATTGTTTCGCCGGTGCGTGGATTGCGACCTTCGGATGCACCACGTGCGCGTACTTCGAATGTACCAAAGCCTACAAGGCGTACTTCACCGCCGGTTTTCAACTGGTTCGAAACGGTATTGATGAATGCATCAACCGCGCGCTCCGCATCGGCCTTTGATAGGCTGGAGGATTCAGCAACGGCGGCAACAAATTCGCTCTTATTCATTTGGAATATCCTTTTTCGTGGAAAACAGCTTGGGTCTGTTATGTTTTGATTTGAAGCGGTGACTTTATGGCCGAATTGACCATTGGTTCAAGGGATTCGGACGAGCGTTTGCCTGTTACTTTACCTTATCGAAATAAGGCACTCATCAGATTAGATAAAAAAACGGCCATACCCATGCTTTCAGCAAAGGTATGGCCTGAATTCTTATATGCCCTTAATGGCGCATGATTTCGTCATCTTCGCCGCCCGCAACGGGGGTGGCTTTGATGGCTTGCTCTTCCTCTTTCCATTCGATCGGAACAAGAGCTGACGCCAATGCGTGGTGCAGCACTTCATCCGCCGTGGTTACAGGAATGATGGTCATTCCTTTCTTCACGTTATCGGGGATTTCAGGCAGATCCTTCTCGTTCTCCTTGGGTATCAGCACGGTCTTGATGCCGGTACGCAGGGCAGCGAGTAGTTTTTCCTTTAATCCGCCAATGGGCAGCACGCGGCCACGCAGGGTGATTTCACCTGTCATTGCCACATCCTTACGCACAGGAATGCCCGTGAGCACGGAAACGATGGAGGTCACCATAGCAACGCCCGCGGATGGACCATCCTTAGGCGTAGCGCCTTCGGGCACGTGAACGTGGATATCGCGGCTTTGGAACACATTCGGCTTAATACCGAAGGATAAAGCGCGTGATTTCACATAGCTTTCAGCAGCTTGGACGGATTCCTTCATCACATCTCCGAGCTTACCTGTGGTTTGCACCCTGCCCTTACCCGGCAATAGCAATGCTTCGATCATCAGCATTTCGCCGCCGACTTCCGTCCAAGCCAGACCGTTGGTCACGCCAACCAGATCTTCCTTTTCGTTCTCGCCGTAGATGAAACGCTTCACGCCTGCATATTTCTCCAGATTGCGGCGGCTGATGTGAACCTTATCAAGGCTCTTCATCAAAATGTCCTTCACCGCTTTACGGCACAGATTTGCAAGTTCGCGTTCGAGGTTACGTACGCCAGCTTCCCGCGTGTAGTTGCGGATAAGGTCGCGCAAGGCATCTTCGGAAATCGCAAATTCGGTTTTTTTCAAACCGTTTGCTTTAATCTGACGGTCAATCAAATGCTCTTGGGCAATCGTCACCTTTTCGTCTTCGGTGTATCCGGATAAACGGATAACTTCTAAACGATCAAGCAGCGGTTGGGGCATACGCATGCTGTTGGCGGTACATACGAACATCACATCCGACAAATCATAATCCACTTCCAGATAATGATCGTTGAAGTTGGAGTTTTGTTCGGGATCTAACACTTCAAGCAAAGCCGATGATGGATCGCCGCGCCAATCGGAGCCCAGCTTGTCGATTTCATCGAGCAAGAATAGCGGGTTGGATGATTTGGCTTTCTTCATCGCCTGAATAATCTTGCCAGGCATCGAACCGATATAGGTACGACGATGACCGCGGATTTCAGCTTCATCGCGCACGCCGCCAAGGGAGATACGCACGAAGTTACGGCCCGTTGCCTTTGCAATCGATTTACCCAATGACGTCTTACCAACACCTGGGGGTCCGACAAGGCACAGAATGGGTCCCTTGAGTTTTGACGAGCGTTGCTGCACCGCCAAATATTCAAGGATACGCTCCTTCACCTTTTCAAGTGAATGATGATCTTCATTCAAAACTTTTTCAGCAAGCTTGATGTCTTTCTTGACCTTGGTGCGCTTGCTCCATGGAATATTGGTAATCCAATCCAGGTAATTACGTACAACGGTCGCTTCCGCAGACATTGGCGACATGGTGCGAAGTTTTTTTACTTCACCCAGTGCTTTTTCTTCCGCGTCTTTCGACATCTTCAATGCTTTGATTTTTTCTTCAAGCTCGGTGGCTTCGTCCTTGCCATCCTCACCTTCGCCGAGTTCTTTCTGAATGGCCTTCATCTGCTCGTTCAAATAATACTCGCGCTGCGTCTTTTCCATTTGGCGTTTCACGCGGGTACGAATGCGTTTTTCAACTTGCAGAACGCCAATCTCCCCTTCCATGTAGCCGAAGATTTTTTCAAGGCGATCATTCACGCTGTCTAATTCCAGCAACGCCTGCTTTTCAGGGATTTTCAGTGCTAAATGCGATGCGATGGTATCAGCCAATTTGCTACTGTCATCAATCTGACCAACCGAAACCAATACTTCAGGTGGAATTTTTTTATTCAGCTTGATGTATTGTTCAAACTGCGTGACCACTGCGCGCATCAATGCTTCGATTTCGGTTTTGTCCGATGGTTTTTCGTTCATCGGGCGCGCAAAGGCCTGAAAGAAATCCACGCGTTCAACATACTTTGTTACATTGGCGCGGAAGTTCCCTTCAACCAACACTTTTACAGTGCCATCAGGGAGTTTCAGCAATTGCAGAACGGTACCCACGGTGCCCATGGTGTATAAATCTTCCACGCCGGGTTCGTCTTGCGATGCATTCTTTTGCGTCAGCAGCATAATTTGCTTGTCGTCTTGCATAACATCTTCAAGCGCGCGAACCGATTTTTCACGGCCCACAAACAACGGCACAATCATGTGCGGGAAGACAACGATATCACGCAATGGAAGCACCGGATAAAGTTGGTCGGGTGCGTTACGTGGAGGAACCTGCATGGAATAAAAACCTTTCAAAATGACTAGGCTGCTCGGAGAGAACTAAGCCTTTTACCAGAACCCGGAATTGGCATCCGTTAACTGTAGAATGCCCATAAAATCCAGAATCCTTTCTTAATTATATGGTTATGTAGGCTATCAGCTTCAATCCCCCCCGCTCAACCCTGTTTGGCAAGGAAAATCAGGTGATTTGCCGCATATTCGGGCAACGTGGCGGTTTAGCAACGACCGATTTGGCCTGCCTACATTAAATAAGCTGGGGATAGAAAAATGTTACTATCCTAGCGACAATTTTATCGCCAAAGATGACGCAACCTCGTCTCGAGGTCTGAGACTATCATGCTCCCCAAGGCGAGCATTATTGGGTGTATAAAGCGCAATATTGAAATAGCGTGGCATAGGATCTGAATTAAATTCAATTTGCGGCGCAACGGCGCGAAGTTCAACGCGGCCAACTTCTCGTGGATAAATACCAGGCACCACCAGATTTGCAATGACTTGTGCAAACCGATTATTACGCATGTCATTTTTAGCAGGCTGACCATCCACAATAACCTGCAAGCCGCCATGCAGTGTACGAACCAAAACTATGGTTTGAGCCTCTTTCATACGCGCTGCAATTTCTTCAGCATTTGCGTAATGTAGCATGACCTTCATCTCCCTTAAAAATAACTAAAATACAGATTATGTAGTAGCAGCGCGCATGAAACGTGACCACTTGAAAGTATTTTAACCATACCAAGATGGTAGAATACTATCATGTCTGAAACAACGCTTAAACAATACAGCCATGCAGCACTATCTGCTGATATTGATGGTTACATCGCGGCAAGCCGCGCCATATCGCCGCAAGATATGCTGGCGGCATTCAGGTCGCTGGAGTCCTACCCTTACAGAAATGAAGATCACAGCCCACGCTATTTTACGACTGAAGATATCGTCAAGGAAGCAAGCGGCGCATTGGATGCACAAAGATACACGAAACGAACCGCCGAATTAGAAGCACAATTCCAAGCTGCAAAAAAAGCGTTTGATATTGTTTCCAAACAAACAGTAATGGAGCCAAATCCGGCAATCCCAAAAGCTGCCGCAATAAAAGCCGAATTAGAAAAACTGACAACATCGCATATCTGGCTTACGCCTAAAGAATATGAATCTATTAAAAATAAAACCTTTGATGCAATCGATGTTCGTATCCTAACAGATGCTACACAAGCAACACGAGCAAAAATTGAAACCGCAATCCGCATCGCAAATGAATATGGACGCGATGGACGATATTCGCGCGGCGCGCGCTTTACTACACATTACGACCCTGAATTATTAGCGCAGATTGAGGAAGCATTAGAAGTCGATACAACATCCAGCATGCTGTTGCGCCATGCCAAATCCGAACATTTGCCGATTATATTTGCCTTATATGACTTGGATGAAGCGACCATAAGGGCTTCTCGCGGCAAATACGGCATGGGTTATTTTGCATCACCCGAATATCCAAAGGGCGAAACATTTTATTTTATCACTGCATTCAAAAACATCATTAGCGAGGCATCGGTTCATGCCATCACCATTGCCCATGAATTGCGTCATTTCCGTTTCAAGTCCTTATTTAAAAGCGATGAATACAAAGGATTAGAACTCCAAGATCAGATCATCGCGATGTTACTTGATGAAGCAGACGCGCAATCCGTTTATCGGAAAGTTGCATGGTCGCTGCGTAATAAAAATTTGCCTGTGGGCACCTATGCATCAGCGGCGGATGACCTGGCCAGATATTTTAACAAGCCTTTATACGGTAGTCTGTCACCCTCACACCGTTTGCAACGCGCAACCCAAGACTGCTTTGCCGGCTTCATCTACACCGAGCTGAAAAATCCTGTGTACTTGAAAATGTACGTAGATGGATATGTGCAGCAAGGGCTTAAACTGGGAACAGCAACACGCAAGATTGATCAAAGCAGATTACTGAGTGATGATTTCCTGACGCGTCTGTCAAAGGTAACAGAAAATGTCTCATATCTTGATGCACAAGGCATGAAGGCAGTACAGGAAATGATTAAACAGAAATTGCCAGAAGTTCTTGAACGGCTTGAACAACAAGCACTCGCCGCAAAAGGACAGAAACCAGAACCCTAACGCTTACGCGCTCTTATTACGCGCTTTTGGGTTCTTTTTCTTTCTTGCCTTCGGAAAGGCTGTAAATCGGCTTGGTAGCGTTTTCAACGTTGTCTTTGTTCACCAGAACCTTGTCGACGGTGCCCATACC
>CAZMQI010000063.1:0-5895 GCA_964568585.1 uncultured Rhodospirillales bacterium | reverse complement strand
TTCAAAAGCCCTGAAAGCACTGGCACGATTTGCCCCAATGACATGGCGGCATCCACCTTGCCCTTAGGGCGACCAAAATGGGAGAGCACTACAATCTTCGCTTTTTTGGATTTTAATTCCTGAATGGTTTTGAGCAAACGCTGCAAGCGGGTCATATCGCCCACTACACCGTTTTGTACGGGCACATTTAAATCGCCGCGCAGCAGTACAACTTTATTGGAGACGTCAACGTCATCCAGAGTGAGAAATTCCCCGCTCATGTGTTTATCCTTATTATTTTTTTGATTAAAAATTAATGCTGTTCGTCTTTATCAAGCGCATTGCGAACCAACACGAAGAGGCACAGCAATGACAAACCAAAAAGAACTAAACCAAACACATAGGCATCTTGGGTGCCGCCTTTAGCCGCCAGAAACAGGCCAGCCAAGGAAACGATGCATAACAGTCCGCCAAGTAGCCAGTTAACTAATCCCTGTAACATATGGAGCCTCTTAAGAATTGGGTGGGTTTTTAAGACCCGATTTATGCCGTAAAAGGCCTTATCCGGCAAGGCTTTACGATGACACATATAACAGGAAAGATAAGTTGTTGACTCTGCAACGTGTTTTCCTATAAAAATCCTCGCTTTGGTGACCCTGAGAGGTTTCATGTTTCATGATATTTCGGCGTCCCCGTTTGTTAGCATTAATTGTTTAAAGTTCAGGAGTTCGCGGAATGAAACGCACATATCAACCTAGCCGCTTGGTTCGCAAGCGCCGCCACGGCTTCCGCGCCCGCATGGCTACCAAAAATGGCCGCCGTGTTATTACGCGTCGCCGCGCACAAGGTCGTAAGCGTCTTTCTGCTTAAAGATTAGTTGAGCACAAAAAACTCGCCACAAAAGTCCAATCCAAAAAAAAACCGCCTGCTGGTTCGCAGTGATTTTTTGCGTGTTGCCGCAAGCGCTGTTCGCTTTGTTGCCCCGGGCTTCGTCTTACAAAAAGCAAAAGAAGAATCACCCACGGTCCGTTACGGGCTGACCGCTACAAAAAAGCTGGGCAATGCTGTAGTTAGAAACAGAGCACGTCGCCGCCTTCGTGCATTAGCAGAAGGACATCTATTACCTAATGCTGCGCCATGTGATTATGTCCTAGTAGCACGAGAAGGCATTGTGACACGCGAATTCTCGACACTGGTCAGCGATCTTGAAAAAGCCCTTAAGGTTTTGAAGTGCCAAAAGCAAAAATCCTAACCACCATCAATTATGTCATCGCCACAGTAATGATTGGTGCCATTCAGCTTTACCGCTGGACGCTGTCGCCCTTCATCGGGCGATTTTGTCGTTTTCAGCCTACCTGCTCCGTCTATACCCTTGAAGCCATTAAAGTCTACGGACCCTGGAAGGGCGGGCTTTTAGGTGCAAAACGTATCTGCCGTTGCCATCCTGCTGGCGGTTTTGGGTTTGACCCTGTGCCCCCGCATGATAAGAACAAGTTCCCAAAACAAGAGAAGTAACGAACCCATGAACGATAATACGAATTTCTTCCTCGCCATCGGAATTTCCATCATGATTTTGATGGGCTTTCACTGGTTCTATGAAGTGCCCAAACAACGCGCCGCGCAAAGCCAAGCGCAGGCAACACAAATCATCACCAAGGAACAACCGGTTGTTGAAACAGTGGCCACGCCCAAACAACGCAGTGAAGTTATCGCCGCAAGCAAACGTATCAGCCTTGGCAATGAACACATTCATGGTTCGATTAATTTAAAAGGCGCACGCTTTGATGATTTAACACTGATACGCTATCGCGAAACCGTGGATAAGAGCAGTCCGGAAATCGTGCTCCTCTCCCCCGCGGGCAGCAACGAACAACATCCTGCCTATTACGCAGAACTTGGCTGGCTGGCGACGGATGAAAAAACAAAACTTCCTGCAGCTGATAGCGAATGGCAAGCCGATACGACCAAACTGCTTCCGGCCAAGCCGGTTGTGTTGCATTGGGATAATGGCCAAGGACTGAAGTTCGAACGCACGATTGCGCTTGATGATCGGTACATGCTCACCATCACCGAAAAAGTGACTAACACATCTGGTGCAGATGTAACGCTGGTTCCCTTCGGATTGGTATCGCGCCACGGCCTGCCACCGCAGCATGTCGGCGCGGGTACATCGCATGAAGGCCTGACCGGCGTTCTGGATGGCCAATTGCGCGAAATAGATTACAAGAAATTAAAGGATGAACCACTCACTACCTATACCAGCAAAGGTGGCTGGATTGGCATGGCGGATGTGTATTGGTTCACAGGGATTATTCCTGACCAGAACGATAATCTGACCGCGCGTTTTCTTTACAGCAGCGTGAATGGCCAGAACCGTTATCAAACAGATGTGAAGAGCGATGCGGTGGTTGTGAAAGCTGGCGGTAATGCGTCAAAAACCTATCACGTATTTGCTGGCGCAAAAGAAGTTGCCGCGCTTGAAAATTATGCAGAACAATTAAAGTTACCAATGTTCGACAAGGCAGTGGATTTCGGCTGGTTCTATCTTATCGCTAAACCGTTTTTCCATGTTATTGACTATTTTGGAAAAATATTCGGCAATTATGGTCTGGCGATTATCGCATTCACTGTGATTTTGCGTATTCTGTTCTTCCCGTTATCTGAAGCCTCTTATCGTTCCATGGCGCGCATGAAGGAATTGCAGCCGGAGATGACCCGTTTGAAAGAACGCTATAGCGCTGACCCCGTTAAGATGAACGAGGAAGTTGCCAAACTTTATCAAAAAGAAAAAATTAACCCGCTATCCGGTTGTTTGCCGATATTAATTCAAATTCCTGTGTTCTTTGCACTATATAAGGTGTTGTTGATTAGCATTGAAATGCGTCACGCGCCCTTTTACGGCTGGGTTCACGACTTATCGGCTCCCGATCCATCCAACATCTTCACGCTGTTCGGATTGTTTGCATTGCCGCCGTTCCTATCGTTCCTGCATTTAGGTGTTTGGCCATTGCTGATGGGCGCAACGATGTACATCCAGCAAAAGCTGACACCACCGCAAGCCGACAAGACTACGCAGCAAATATTCACGTTGATGCCCATCATGTTCACCTTCCTGTTCGCAGGTATGTCTGCAGGCTTGGTGATTTATTGGACCATCAGCAACGTTCTGGCGATTGCACAGCAGGTGCTCATCAAGCATCGCAGCGATAAATCCTCCGTTGTTAAACCCTAATGGCTAGCATCACCACACCCAAAAAAGCCGAAGCGTTTTTTACAGGGAACTGTGTGTTTGCTGCGGGCGCACCAACGCCTGAATCATTGCCCAATGAAAGCTTTCCAGAAATCGCATTCATTGGCCGTTCGAATGTCGGCAAATCAAGTCTGGTCAATGCACTGACTGGCAAAAACATGCTGGCACGTGTTTCCAATACACCGGGGCGCACGCAGCAATTGAACTTCTTTCGTCTGGGTGACCGGATGATGCTGGTGGATATGCCGGGGTATGGATATGCCAAAGCATCCAAAGATGCGATTTATGATTGGAACATTCTGATTGATGCGTATTTAAAAGACAGAGGAAATCTTAAACGTCTTTGCCTGCTGATTGATGCACGCCATGGCATCAAAGAAAACGACCGCGAATTCATGCACAAGCTGCATGTGTATGCTGTGCCGTTCGTGACCATCATCACCAAGACCGATAAAATCAAAAAGGCGGAGCTGGAAGAAGTGAAAGCCAGCGTTGAATCTGAAATCAAAAAAATTGGCCCTGCATGGCCCAAAGCCTTCCTCACCAGCTCGGAAAAAGGCATTGGCATTGAAGAACTGCGCCTGTTTCTTGCCCAATATGTTGATTAATTCGCCATTCGCTCTGTTCCGCTTCGCGGAACAACCGCTCGGGCAAGTGATATAAAATTCTCCTTTAAGCGCAGAAATCGGATGTTATAATCACATTCGAAAAGGAAGAACAAATGATTAACACTGAAAATCCTAGCAAAGAAGAATGGGGTAGCATCGCCCGTATTTTGGCTGAGGCGCTACCATTCCTGCAACAATATCGCGGCCAATGCTTTGTCATCAAATATGGTGGCCATGCGATGGATGATAACGCAACCGCCTTGCGCTTTGCGCGCGACATCGTGCTGCTTAAGCAAGTCGGCATCAATCCCGTCATCGTGCATGGCGGCGGCCCGCAGATTGATGCGTTCCTTAAAAAACTGAATATCCAGAGCACGTTTAAAAACGGCCTGCGCGTGACCGATGCCGCCACCATGGAAGTGGTTGAAATGGTATTAGCCGGCAAGGTTAATAAGGAATTGGTACAATCCATCAGCAATGCTGGCGGCGTAGCGTTTGGCCTTACCGGTAAAGACGGCAATCTGGTGCGTGCACGTAAAATCACGCCGGATGGTGTGGATTTAGGATTTGTCGGCGAACCGGTAAAGGTCAACACACATATCCTTAAAAAGATTCTGGAAGAAGATGGCATTCCGGTCATCGCGCCGATTGGTGTGGATGAAAACGGCCAGACCTTGAATATCAATGCCGATACCTTGGCAGGAGCAATAGCATCGGCATTACAAGCCGTGCGTTTCATGTTGCTGACCGACGTTGCCGGTTTTCTTGATAAGAATGGCCAGCTGGTTCCGGAAATGACCGTGGCACAAACCGAAAAAGCGATTACCGATGGCGTTGCCAAGGGCGGCATGATTCCCAAACTGCAAACCTGCATCAATGCCGTACGTAGTGGCGTTAAGGGCGCGGTTATTTTGAACGGCAAAGACCCGCATAGCGTATTACTGGAATTGCTGACACCAAAAGGTAACGGAACGCTAATCAGCTAATATGCCAACAGCATTACGCGACATATCCGCTTGGATCTTTGACCTCGATAACACGCTGTATTCGGCGGATAGCAATCTGTTTCCGCAAATCCATGAACGCATGGGGTTATACCTCATGGATTATTTCAAGATTGACAGGGAAGCGGCACACAATATGCGCTTCCACTATTTCAAGAAATACGGCACGACGATGCGCGGCATGATGACCGAACACAACATCGACCCGCATGATTTCATGGAATATGTACACAATGTAGAACTGACGGATATTGGCCCCTGCCCCAAAATCTCTGCACTGTTCAAAAAACTTCCCGGTCGCAAATTTATCTTCACCAATGCCGACCATCGCCATGCGAACCGAATTTTGAATCACCTGCAACTGCGCGACAATTTCGAAGCCATTTTTGACATCGCTGATGGTGATTTTGTATGCAAGCCTGAGACAGGGCCCTACGAAACCTTGCTGAAACGCTACAACCTGAATGCATCCGAATGCTGCATGATTGACGACATGCAGGTGAATTTAAAGGCAGCATCCGATTTGGGCATGACCACGGTGTGGATGCGTCATGAAGCGGAATGGCTGCGAAACAAGCCCCAATCGCCCGAACACTATCCGCATTGCCATCATGTGATAAATGATTTAACTGTTTTTCTTGAGCAAATAACCGGAACATAGAGATTATGGACAGCATTAAACCCGAAGAACTCCAAGGCCTCATTGAAGAAGCGTGGGAGAAACGCGACACAATCAAACCGCGCGAAGACACAAAATTCCGCTACGCCGTCATTCATGTAATGAATGATCTTGATAAAGGCATGCGCCGCGTCTGCGAAAAAGTGGACGGCACATGGATTACCCACCAGTGGATTAAGAAAGCTATCCTTTTATCGTTCCGTGTTCACGAAAGCGTGCGTATCGCTGGCGGACCCGGCGGTGCGTCATGGTATGACAAGGTGCCCAGTAAATTCCAACACTGGAGCGAAGATACATTCGCTAAATCCGGTTTCCGCGCAGTACCGAATGCTATTGTTCGCCATTCTGCATTCATTGCCCCAGGCGCTGTATTAA
>CAZMQI010000062.1:0-5921 GCA_964568585.1 uncultured Rhodospirillales bacterium | reverse complement strand
CGTCATGCAGCAAACCAATTTAAACGATGTATGCCGTCAAGCAGTCTTACTACGCAGTGCAGGCCGCAGCGATATCGATGTGAAGACAGATTTGCCGCAAGAGATTATGATGGCAACATGCGATGGCCGTTTGCTCAGCCAATCGATTTCTAATCTTATTAAGAACGCGATGGAATCCATTGAAGGACGGGCAACACCGGAAGAGTCCGCAAACTTACCTCGCGGCCTTGTCGTTGTATCACTCAAGCACATCGGCGACGAAGCGGTGATTACAATTGAAGATAACGGCAAGGGGCTGCCAAAAGAACAACGCCATCGTCTGACCGAGCCATATGTTACAACGCGGGCGAAGGGAACAGGCCTTGGTCTTGCGATTGTGAAAAAGATTATGGAAGATCATCACGGGTCACTGACCCTTGAAGATAGAATCGAAGGCGGCGCACGAGTCACGCTTCGCTTCCCGATATTGCATAATGCAGATGCTCAAAAAGACTCTGCCGAAGCAGTTGAAGAAACCCCAAGGGTCGCGCACAATAGGACATAAGTTTTGATTCTGCGTATAAGGCGCTGATGAGGACATTTTAAACGAGGATAGCAATGACGCACGATATTCTGATTGTAGATGATGAAGCGGACATCCGGTTGCAGGTAGCTGGCATCTTGAGTGATGAAGGTTATAAGACGCGCGAAGCGTCTTCTTCCGAACTTGCTATTCATGAAATTGCACAACGTCTTCCAAGCCTCGTGATTTTAGATATCTGGCTCCAAGGCAGCAAGCTGGATGGTTTGCAACTCTTAGAACACATCGCCAAAACGTACCCGACACTTCCGGTCATTATGATTTCGGGTCATGGCAATATTGAAACCGCTGTTGCCGCCGTGAAAAAGGGCGCATTTGATTTTATTGAAAAACCATTCAAGTCAGACCGCTTATTATTGGTGGTCGACAAAGCACTACAGGCCTTTCGGCTGAAACGCGAAAATGAAGAATTAAAGCTGAAATTGGGCGATTCGGAGCTGATTGGTAAATCACCATCCGTTCAAGAAATCCGCAAGACACTTGAAAAAGTTGCTCCAACGGGAAGCCGCGTGATGATTACAGGCCCCGCAGGTGCAGGAAAAGAAATCATCGCACGCCAACTTCACAAGATGTCACGCCGTGAAGAAGGCCCATTCGTGGTCGTAAATTGCGCGACCATGCAGCCCGATCGTTTGGAAGTTGAACTTTTTGGAACCGAACTGGGTGCCAATGGCACATCCCGCAAAATCGGTTTTCTGGAGCAAGCACATAACGGCACATTATTATTAGATGAAGTCGCTGATATGCCACTCGAAACTCAAGGCAAGATTTTACGTGCCTTGCAGGAACAATCCTTCACACGCGTGGGCGGCAACACCAAGGTACAGGTGGATGTCCGCGTGATTGCATCCAGCAACAAGAACCTTGATTTACTGATGGCCGAAGGTTCCTTGCGCCAAGACCTTTATTACCGCTTGAATGTAGTACCTATCAAGGTAAGCGCACTGCGCGAACGCCGCGATGACATTCCATTACTTGCCCAACATTTCTTGAACCGCGCTGCTGAAAATGCTGGTCTTGCTGTTCGCACCCTTGGTGAAGATGCGCTTGCTGCACTTCAAGCGTATGAATGGCCGGGCAATATTCGCCAGCTTCGCAATGCGATGGAATGGATTTTAATCATCCATAACAACAGCAAAGACGAACCCATCCGCGCCGACATGCTTCCACCCGAAATCACATCCAGCACACCAAACGTGTTGAAGTGGGAAAAGGGCGGAGAAATCATGATGCTGCCACTGCGCGATGCACGGGAAATGTTCGAACGTGAATACCTCTTGGCGCAAGTCACGCGCTTTGGCGGTAACATCTCGCGCACTGCAAACTTCATCGGCATGGAACGCTCTGCACTGCATCGCAAACTCAAGATGCTTGGCGTTCATGGCTCTGGCCATGGTGTTCCAGAACCTGAAATGCTTGCGGCTACCCACGTAAATTAAACGCGTAAATAAAGGCAACCAAAAGCCTGGCTTTCAACCACAAATGCCTTATGTCCCAGCAAACACTTCAAAGCCTGCCGCAGGCCGTATTATTTGACTGGGACAATACGCTCATTGAAAACTGGCAAACACTGACTGACAGTGTGAACGCTGCGCTTAAAGCATTCAATCTGCCGCTGTGGGATACGCAGCGCATGATGGAAAATTCCAAATACAGTATGCGCGATAGCTTTCCGAAGATTTTCGGTGATGACTGGCACCGTGCGCGCGATATATTCTATGACCATTTCCGTTCCAATCATCTAAACGGTCTTCATAAACTCGATCACGCAGAAGATATTTTGAATTTGCTGCGTGAGCATGGAGTCAAGCTGACCATTTGTAGTAATAAGAACGGCGACTTGCTTCGCAGGGAAGTCGCGCATCTGAACTGGAACCACTATTTCACGAGTATCATCGGCGCAACTGACGCGGAAAAGGATAAACCGGATCCAGCGCCGGCAGAACTCATCCTCAAAAACAACAATATCAAACGCCATGAAACCGTCTGGTTCATCGGCGATACCGCAACCGATATAATATGTGGCACCAAATCTGGCTGCCTGACCGTGGGAATAGGCGAGGCAAGTCTCGAAAACCCTGAATTCCAGCCATCCGTATGGGTTTATGACCTAGGGGAGCTCTTGACAGAATTGAGGCTTCTTCTATCCTCGAAATAACGTCCGTAACGTCTCAACAACGATAATAAAAAAAGAAGCCACCATGTCAGAAAAACAAAATGTGCAAGACGTATTCCTGAATTCCGTTCGCAAAGCCAAAGTTCCCGTCACCGTTTTTTTGGTGAACGGTGTCAAACTGCAAGGCATCATCACATGGTTTGATAATTTCTCCTTACTGCTGCGCCGCGACAGCCATATCCAGCTTGTCTATAAACACGCTATTTCAACCATCATGCCCGCAGGGCCTGTATCGTTGTTCGAAGCTCAAGAAGCTGAACAAAGCTAGTGATAGAAAAAGAACACCTCACAACCGTAGATCCGGCGCGAACCTTTATCGTTCAGCCCATGTTCCGCTTCACGCCCGCCAAACGTTCCAGCGAAGCGTTGCTGGAAGAAGCTGTGGGGCTGGCCGAAGCCATCCAGCTAAATGTCGTTGATACGAAAATCATCAATATCGCCAGCCCGTCCCCCGCAACCCTGATGGGGAAGGGGCAAATGGCTGATATCGGCGCGTTTTGCAAGGAAAACAAGATTGAACTGGTCTTCGTCAATCACAACATCACCCCGCCGCAGCAACGCAACTTGGAACGCGAATGGAATGCTAAGGTCATCGACCGCACTGGTCTGATTTTGGAAATCTTCGGTGCACGCGCGCGCACGAAGGAAGGCCAGTTGCAGGTTGAACTTGCCGCGCTCAGCTATCAACGCTCCCGCCTTGTACGGTCATGGACCCACTTGGAACGGCAACGCGGCGGCTTCGGCTTTCTTGGCGGCCCCGGTGAATCCCAGCTCGAACTTGATCGGCGTTTGATTTCCAACCGCATTATCAAAATAAAAGAAGAACTGGATGATGTACGCCGCATGCGCGGCCTGCACCGCAAGCAACGCGAACGTGCCGAACAACCCGTCATCGCTTTGGTTGGCTATACCAACGCTGGAAAATCCACGCTGTTTAATCGCTTAACGGGCGCTGGCGTTATGGCAGAAAACCTTTTATTTGCAACGCTTGACCCCACCATGCGCCAAATCGCGCTGCCATCTGGCAAGCAAGCCATTCTATCCGACACAGTGGGTTTCATTTCCGATTTGCCAACGCATTTGGTTGAAGCGTTCCATGCAACTTTGGAAGAAGTCGAGAATGCCGACATCATTTTACATGTACGCGACATATCGCATGAAGATACAAGAGCGCAAAAAGAAGATGTCGAACATGTGCTTGAAACCCTAGCGATTAATCATGACGACCCGCGCGTGATTGAAGCCTTGAATAAAATCGATGCAATCCTGCCAGAAGATAAACAAACCATCATCCAGCAATCGCGCCGTTCTGGCCGTGAAACCATGAGCGCATGGTCTTTTCAGGGAGATGTGGTAAAGGGTGCCAGCGTTGCCATATCGGCATTAAGCGGTGAAGGCATTGATGAATTACTGAACCGGATTGATGAACGGTTAAAGCTTGGCCACAAGACCTACGAGATTAAGCTGAGTTATAGCGAAGGCGCACCGTTAGCATGGCTTTACGAAAACGGTACCATTGTCACCCGCAAGGATAACGCCAAGCATATTATACTTGATGTTGAACTCAGCCCGTCGAACTGGGGTCGCTATCAATCACAATTCGGAAAAAAGAAATGAACTTGGATATATACAAAATCGCCGACGCCATCCGCGACGTGGCAGCAACCGAAATCCTTCCGCGATGGCGCAATTTGGCAGCAGGCGATATTCAGGAAAAAACCGGCCCGCAGGATTTGGTCACCGTTGCCGACCAAGCTGCTGAAAAAGCGCTGTCGGCTAAATTGCTCGCATTGCATCCCGCCACCGTCGTAGTGGGGGAGGAAGGCGTGGAAGCCGACCCCACAAAGATGGATTTATTCAAGCAAAACCAGCCCATTTGGGTCATCGACCCCATTGATGGCACGATGGCCTTTGCCAATGGCAAGCCAGAATATGATGTCATGCTGGCGCTGGCACAAAACAACACACTGCTCGCTGGTTGGATTTATTCACCCGTCGAAGATGATTTATATATCGGAACACCCGAACACGGCGCGATGCGTATCCATAAGAAAGGTGCCACACAAAAACTATCTGCGCCAACACTCAATGCACTTAAAGACTACACGGGCATTTTGGGTAACAAACTGCTTTCAAAAGAACACCGTGATTTTGTGAAATCCCAAGAGCCCAGATTCAAGAAAATTCATTCATCCATCAGCGCAGGGCACGATTATGCGATGTTGCTGCGCGGCGAAGCGCAATTCGCCGTCTATGGCAAATGCATGCCATGGGATCATCTCCCCGGTCTAACGATGCTATCATGCCTTGGGTTCGTGTATTGTAAACATGATGGCAGCCCCTATGTGCCCGGCGATGTCACAGGCGGGCTAATCATCGCCCCAAACCAGAAAGCACTAGGCGAAATTCGCGCCATTGTGATGGCAAACTAATGCTTACAGGTGTTACTTAACGCCAGCTTTGCGTGCGGTATTCCACATGGATACCAACTCATCAATACCAACATCTTGTGGCTTTTTGCCTTGGCTGGCCAAGGTACCTTCGATGCTTTGAAAACGTTTTTCGAATTTTCGGTTGGTAGTACGCAAAGCATATTCCGGATCAACGCGCAATTTGCGACCAAGATTGGTAACTACAAACATCACATCGCCCAATTCTTCGCTCAAACGGTCAACCAATTCCAGATCCAACGGTTCTTTTTTGGTCGCACGTTCAGCGACCACTTCCTTCAATTCGGCAATTTCTTCGTCTAATTTTGCAAAGATGTCGTTGATATCCGTCCATTCAAAGCCAACGCGTGCTGCACGGCTTTGCAATTTAACGGCGCGTGTCACAGCGGGAAGGGCATGCGCCACATCATCCAATGCGCTTGGAACACCGCCTTGTGCTTTCGTTTTTGCATCGCGTTTGGCTTGTTTATCGCCTTCCCACATCTTCATTAACGCTGCGTGGTCTTCCAGCTTTTTGTCTTCGAACACATGCGGGTGGCGTTCAATCATCTTATCCGCGGCGGCACCTGCGATTTCATCAAAGGTGAATAGGTTTTTATCGGTACCAATTTGGGCATAGAACACAATCTGGAATAACAAATCCCCCAGTTCTTCCTTCAACCCCGTCATATCCTGACGTTCAATGGCTTCAACTACCTCATACACTTCTTCCAGC
>CAZMQI010000061.1:0-5953 GCA_964568585.1 uncultured Rhodospirillales bacterium | reverse complement strand
TTATCGCCCGGATTTTTATCGGGGTGATATTGCATCGCCAGCTTGCGATAGGCGCGCTTTACCTCATCCCCGTTTGCGTTTCGGGTGACACTGAGCAATTCGTAGTAATCGGTTTTCGTCGCCATATCAAAAGAACGGTAGGAATTGAACGATGCGGGGAAGCGCTTTTAAAACGCCCCCACCGCATTATGCATTACGCAGATTTCTTACCGTCTTTGTCTTTCACTTCCGTGAATTCGGCATCGACCACGCCTGGATCAGCAGGTTGCTGTTCCGTTGCGCCGGGTGCCGGGCCGCCTGCTTGTTGCTGGCTGTACAATGCTTCGCCCATCTTCATGGCAACTTGGTTCAATGCATCAATCTTGGTCTTGATAGCTGCTGCATCATCGCCGCCGGTTGCGCCACGAAGTTCGGCAACTGCTGCCAAAATCGCTTCTTTATCGGCTGCTGGAATCTTGCCTTCGTTTTCCTTGAGAGTTTTCTCGGTCGAATGGGCAAGCAAATCAGCTTGGTTACGGGCATCCACCAATTCACGGCGTTTCTTATCATCGCCTGCATGAACTTCGGCTTCCTTCACCATGCGTTGGATATCGGTTTCCGATAATCCGCCTGATGCCTGAATACGGATTTGATGTTCTTTGTTAGTCGCTTTGTCTTTGGCGGTCACGCTGACGATACCGTTCGCATCGATATCGAACGTCACTTCCACTTGCGGCATGCCGCGTGGGGCTGGCGCAATGCCAACCAAGTCGAATTGCCCCAACAATTTATTATCAGCAGCCATTTCGCGTTCACCTTGTGAAACACGGATGGTCACTGCGTTTTGATTATCTTCTGCCGTGGAGAACACTTGGCTCTTACGGGTTGGGATGGTGGTGTTACGATCAATCAACCGTGTGAACACACCGCCCAAGGTTTCAATACCAAGTGACAATGGCGTTACGTCAAGCAACAACACATCCTTCACTTCGCCCTTTAGAACGCCGGCTTGAATAGCAGCGCCAATGGCAACCACTTCATCAGGGTTCACGCCGCGATGGGGATCACGACCGAAGAATTCCTTCACGGTTTCCATGATCTTCGGCATACGGGTCATACCGCCCACCAAAATCACTTCCTGAATGTCGGAAGGTTTCAGGCCAGCATCTTTCAATGCAGCTTTGCATGGCTCAACGGTCTTTTTAATGAGATCATCAACCAATGCTTCCAGCTTCGCGCGGGTCAGCTTCACGTTTAAATGTTTTGGACCCGATGCGTCAGCGGTGATGAACGGCAAGTTCACATCGGTTTGCATGGTGGATGAGAGTTCGATTTTCGCTTTTTCAGCTGCTTCCTTCAAACGTTGCAGGGCAAGTTTGTCTTTACGCAAATCAATACCTTGTTCGCGTTTGAATTCATCTGCCAAGAAATCGATGATGCGGCTGTCGAAATCTTCACCGCCAAGGAATGTATCGCCGTTGGTGGATTTAACTTCGAATACACCATCGCCGATTTCCAAAATGGAAACGTCGAAGGTACCGCCGCCAAGATCGTATACGGCGACAACGCCTGCGCCCTTCTTTTCCATACCGTAAGCAAGCGCAGCTGCGGTTGGTTCATTGATGATACGTAAGACTTCAAGACCAGCAACACGGCCAGCATCTTTAGTGGCTTGGCGTTGTGCGTCGTTGAAGTACGCAGGAACGGTGATAACAGCCTGCGTTACTTTTTCGCCGAGATAATTTTCAGCGGTTTCTTTCATTTTGGTCAAAATGAATGCGGAGATTTCCGACGGGCTGTATTTCTTGCCGTTGGATTCAACCCATGCATCGCCGTTATCATTCTTGATAATCTTGTATGGAACGAGGCCAATATCCTTCTTCACCATCGGATCTTCGAAGTTGCGGCCCACAAGGCGCTTGATGGCGTAGAATGTGTTTTCAGGATTTGTTACCGCTTGGCGTTTTGCAGGCTGACCCACAAGACGTTCATTGCTGGATGAAAACGCGACGATGGATGGCGTTGTGCGCGCACCTTCGGAGTTTTCAATCACCTTCGCAGTGCTGCCTTCCATAACGGCGATGCATGAATTGGTGGTTCCAAGATCGATACCAATAACTTTACCCATTTTTCTTCTCTCCTGTTTATAAGCAAACTCAAAATCCAGACCCGCACATGCAGCATCCAGACCAGTTCCTTTTCATTGAATAATTTAGAGCGACCTGAACCATTTTGCCAGTGCCCGATGGGTGTATATATAGGCCATGTGACATCGCGCCGCAACGGGTCTATTTGCTTGGAAATAAAGGTTTTTTTGTGGGATTTTTTAACGTTGCGTTACGGGCACGGATTGGGGGTGTCGTGATGCACAACATCAATCGCGGCAAGAACATCTGCGGATAGTTTTATATTGATGCTTTCGATGTTACTTTTTAACTGTTCAAGCGTGGTCGCACCGATGATATTGCTGGTCACAAAGCGTTGCTGGTTTACAAAAGCCAATGCCATTTGCGCGGGATCTAGCCCGGCGGCACGCGCGATTTTAACATAGGTTTCGGTCACAATTTCAGCATTCGGTTTGCTGTAACGCTTGAAATACGGAAATTGCTGCAGGCGTGAGCCTTCGGGTTTTTTGCCGCCGATATATTTTCCGGATAGCACGCCCATGGCAAGTGGTGAGTACGCAAGCAGCCCGCAATTGGAACGAATGGAAATCTCGGCCAAACCAATTTCATACGTACGGTTTAAAAGACTGTATGGATTTTGCACCGATTGAATACGCGGATATTTTTTGGTTTCTGCCAGATGCAGATAGCTCGTGACGCCATAGGGCGTTTCATTGGATACGCCGATATGGCGAATTTTGCCCGCCTTCACCAAATCTTGCAAAACGCCCAATGTTTCTTCCAAAGGGATGCTGTCTTCGTTCTCCACATGGGTATAGCCCAATTGACCCAAGGAATTCACGTTACGGTCAGGAAAATGCAACTGATACACATCGATGTAATCGGTTTGCAGACGCTTTAAGCTGGCTTCCAGCGCGGCAGTGATGTGCTTGCGGTTAAGGCGCGTTTGTTCGCCACGCATATAATCAAAGCGGTCGGAACGACCAACAACCTTGCTTGCCAGAATGACTTTATCGCGGTTTTTACGCGCCGCAAACCATGTGCCGATGATCTGTTCCGTTTTGCCGTAGGTTTCCTTCATCGGCGGGACGGGATACATCTCCGCCGTATCGAAAAAATTTACGCCCTGCGATAGCGCAACATCCATTTGTTCATGCGCTTCTTTTTCTGTGTTTTGCTGGCCCCATGTCATTGTACCCAAACAAATGACACTGACATTCAAACCCGAAGTTCCAAGCGGACGGTATTGCATGATGTGTACGTATTATATTTTTATGGGTTAGATTTTTTGATCTACGTGTTGTACTGGCGCTGCTGCTCCACCCTTGGCTACGGCCACCATCGCTTCGCGCAACAGTCTGCCTTGAATCATATAACCGGTCTGCAAAACTTGTACGACGGTGCCAGGGGTTTTATCCGGTGCGTCGATTTCACTGACCACCTGATGCAAATTGGGGTCGAACATCTGGCCCATCGGGTCGTTCTTTTGAATGCCGTAGCGTTCGAACACCGAGGATAGCTGCTGTGCGGTTGCTTCAATACCCACGCATAGATTCTTCACGCTGGCATTACTTTGCATATCAGGTGTTACCGATTGCAAGGCACGCTGCATGTTATCCGCCACATCTAATAAATCACGGGAGAATTTGGACACGGCGTATTTCGCAGTATCGTCTTTTTCCTTGGCGGCACGGCGGCGCGTATTTTCGGCATCTGCCAGATAGCGAAGCGCTTCGTTCTTCATATCGGCCAGTTGCTTTTCCAATTCGGCAATGCGCGCCGCTGGATTTGCAACTGATGCAGGCGATGCTTCCGGAGTTGCGGTTGCTTCTTGCTTTGCGTCTTCGGGAAATTGTTCTGCTGCGTTGCTATCACTCATCGTGCTCACCTTAAATTAACTTACCATTTTACCAATTAGCTTTGCGGTATAATCCACCATTGGAATAATTCGCGCATAATTCATACGCATCGGGCCAATGACACCGATTGCACCGATAATCTTTTCTTTGCTGTTCATATAGGGCGAGATAATCATGCTGCAACCGCTACCCTTAAACAAGCGATTTTCTGCGCCGATGTAAATCTGCACGCCTTCGGCCACATGCGTCGCATCCAATAGCTTTAGCATGGTTTCACGCGTTTCCAGTACTTCGAACAGGCCACGGATACGCTCTAAATCTTCCACCGCATTCACATCATCCAGCAATTTTGACTGGCCACGCACAATTAAATGCCCGCCTGCTGCTTCGCCCGACCAGATGGCAAGGCCAGCTTCAACAACTTTTGCCGTTAAACTATCCAATTCGTTTTTCTGTTTTAGAATTTCATTACGGATAACGGTGCGTGCATCGCTTAGCCCTCTGCCAGCCAGATGCGCGTTGATAAAATTCGCCGCCATCGTCAACGAATGTGGCGGCAAGGTATACGGCAAATCAATCACGCGGTTTTCAACAAGCCCGCCTTCGCTCACCAGCACAACAAGTACACGGTCAGGCGCAAGGCTAACGAATTCGATTTGTTTCAGCGCGCGTTCTTCTGCTTGCGGCACAACTACCATGCCAGCGCAAGATGATAGCCCAGACAGCGTGCGCGTCATTTCATCAAGCGCCTGATTGATGTTCTTGCCCATCGGCGCGGTGAGGCTTTCCAATTCGCGGCGTTCATCATCGCTGATTGCGCCGACTTCTAGAATACCATCGACGAATAAGCGCATGCCTGCTTCGGTTGGCAAACGGCCAGCCGATGTATGAGGCGCTGCAAGCAGCCCCAGCTCTTCCAGATCAGCCATCACATTACGGATACTGGCGGGTGACAGATTGCCCACGCTTGAATTAGTAAGTCTGCGTGAAAGGGTGCGCGAGCCAATCGGCTCTCCCGTTTCGAGAAAGCTGTCGACAATTTGGCGCAGGATTTCCCTGCTCCGTTCGTTCATTTTTGAAATCGTGCTCATGTTAAGCTTTTAACATTAATATCGATATTTTATTCACTAATTCGTATTTATTTAGGCAAATCAGCCATGGCTTGCAAGGTGCTCAGAAAAAAGCCAAACTGCCGCCTCTTTCAAAGGATATAAGGTATGACCAAAGCTGCCACAAACTCTTTCAAACAAGGCCCCGATGAACGCGGGCACTTTGGCTTGTTTGGTGGTCGCTTTGTGGCTGAAACACTCATGCCGCTCATTCTGGAAGTTGAAAAAGCCTACACTGCTGCCAAGGCCGACCCCGAATTTCAAAAAGAACTCGACTATTATATGGAGCATTATGCGGGTCGTCCCTCGCCGCTCTATTTCGCAAAACGCCTGACAGAACATTTAGGCGGCGCAAAAGTATATTTCAAACGTGACGAGCTGAACCATACGGGCTCGCACAAAATCAATAATTGCATGGGGCAGATTTTATTAGCGCGCCGCATGGGCAAGAAACGCATCATTGCCGAAACTGGCGCAGGCCAGCATGGCGTGGCCACAGCCACCGTTGCAGCATTGTTTGATTTGCCATGCACCGTATATATGGGCGCAGTGGATATTGAACGCCAAAAGCCAAATGTGTTCCGCATGAAATTGTTGGGCGCGACAGTTGTTCCGGTGAAATCAGGTTCCCACACATTAAAAGACGCGATGAACGAAGCATTGCGTGATTGGGTAACCAATGTG
This sequence comes from uncultured Rhodospirillales bacterium, assembly GCA_964568585.1. Classification (GTDB taxonomy): domain Bacteria; phylum Pseudomonadota; class Alphaproteobacteria; order UBA9219; family RGZA01; genus RGZA01. The sequence continues at coordinate 196 of CAZMQI010000061.1, read as the reverse complement.
GAAGATACATTTTATATCATTGGTACAGTCGCTGGCCCCCACCCTTACCCCGCGATGGTGCGCGATTTTCAATCAGTGATTGGCAAGGAACTGCGCCAGCAAATGATGAAGGCCGAAGGCAGTTTACCATATAGCCTGTTTGCATTCATTGGAGGCGGTACAAATGCGATGGGGTTATTAGATGAATTTCTGGATG
>CAZMQI010000060.1:0-6146 GCA_964568585.1 uncultured Rhodospirillales bacterium | reverse complement strand
AAGAGTTTCTGCAGCAACGCGCGGCTATTTGCGGCGCACCTGAATGGTGATATTAAGCTGCGCTGATAAATCTGGCGCGGTACGGAACATCCAGCCACCTGCGATTTCAACCAGCTCAACGCCTCTGCCTTTAAATTCTTCCAACAGTTTTTCCATGATGGGGGCCACTGGTTGGCTGTCGCCCACTTTTTGCTGCAGCAATTCATTGGTTACCGGCATGGTGGATGCAAAAATAATCGCCTCGCATAAACGCTTCGCTTCATCGAACGTGTATTCCGGCGAATTGCCTTTTTGTACGGTTTCTTTTGCTTGGACCTTGCTCATATTATTCACCTAAATCATCATGTGTTGGTTCTGTTACTTGGGACGCGCCGCCATTTTGTGATACTGGACGCACATAAATCGATCCGAAACTTCCATCTTGGCGAAGCTCGATCAACCCTTGTTTGGCAAGCTCCAAGCTAGCAGCAAAGGTAGAGGCAAGTGCAGAGCGTAATACCACTTCGCCGGTGCCGTTATCATTGGCCAGATTGATGTCTTCCCATTCTTCAGGCATGAACAGGCTCAGTTCCGACCATTGCGGCATGAAGCCGAGCATTTTTTTCATGCGTTCGCGTGCTTCATCCATGCTGAACAGCTTGGTCGGCGCAATTCTATATTCCGCCTGATTGTTTCGTTGCAACGGCGCCTTCACCGCCTTCAATAAATCATAAAGGCCAAGTGTGTATACGGGAACGATGTGTTTGATATCGGGTTCGCGCATGCCACGGAATACAAAGCCACGACCTTCCTGCGGCAAATCTTGTAACCATGATGATGCTTTTTGCATTGCTTCCAAACGTTTCAATTGGAATGCCAACGCTTCGGCGAGTTCAATTGCGGTTGGCTCTTCGGCCTTTGGCGCTGCGGGTAACAGCAAACGTGATTTAAGGTAAGCAAGCCATGCGGCCATCACCAGATAATCGGCGGCGATTTCAAGGCGCAATTTGCGTGCTTCATTCACGAAAGAAAGATATTGCTCGGCAAGAGCCAGAACCGAAATCTGCGCCAAATCCACTTTTTGCTCACGCGCGAGCATCAACAACAGGTCTATCGGGCCTTCAAACGTGGTCAGCTTAAGAAACAGGTCACCGGCAGCACCAGCGGCATTGCCGCGTGCTTCAGCCGTTATTTCATCAATATTAAGGGCTTCTTCCATACTTTAAACATTCCGATTCAGTAACAAGCCTCGCAAAGAGACTGGGATTTTAGACGTTAAGTGGTGATGGCCGCAACACCTAAAAGCATGTCTAAACGGTCTAAAAGACCGCCCTTATCCACAAACATGGGCGGCGCGCCAAGGCGTAATTGTGCCCTATCCCATCTATCCATCGCTTGGGCAGTCATAGCAGGGCATGCGCCAGATACCAGCACCATCTCCGACATATTGCCATTGCAGTGAAGCGCGATGTCACTTCCTGCTTTCAAACAGTTCGTCACCAAATCTTCAATGCGGCCATACACGCCCTTCATGTTCAAATCATCGGACATGAGCAAACCATCAAAGCCGATTTCCTTGCGGATGATGTCATGCATCACAGGCGACAGGCTGCATGGCAATTTATCATAGGCTTCGAAAATGATATGGCATGTCATGCCCAGCGGCATATCACGCAACGCACGAAATGGCGCAAAATCAATATCATGCAATTCCTGCTTGCTGGCTTTTACAACTGACTGCGTGTGGTGCGGATCGACAATAGTCCTGCCATGCCCCGGAATATGTTTGATGACAGGCAACACCCCTGCCCATAGCAGGCCCTCGGCGCATGCTCTGGCACACTCCGCCACCACATGCGTGTCGGATGAGTAAGCGCGGTCACCAATTGCGTTATCGGTTGTATCAAACAGCACATCGGCCAATGGCGCGCAATTCACGCTGATGCCAAGCTCATTCAACTCCAAGCCGATAAGTTGCGAATTTATCTTGGCCGCTTCCAATCCCAAATCCGGAGATTGTTCCGCCATTTTGCCCATCATGCGTGCTGGGGGAAATTCCGGCCAATGCGGTGGCTTTAACCGCGCAACACGTCCACCTTCCTGATCAATCAACACAGGGGCATGCGGACGCCCCACGGCATCGCGCAATTCTTTGATAAGATTTTTCGTTTGCTGCGGGTTTACACAATTACGCTGGAATAAAATGAACCCCAGCGGATTGGCATAACGAAAAAAACTTTTCTCGGCATCAGTAAGAGAAATACCGGAAACACCCAATATCATTGCCTTGGGCGGCTTATCGCGGTTTAACTCGCGCGTTTCGTTTTTATTATCGGATTGTAACACAGCTGCCGCCCTTGGCCTTTATATCGGAACAAATATCGGATGCTGTTGCTGCAGATGATGCACTTCCTTGAATACGGAATACTTGCTTGCCACCATTGATGGTTGCGGTTGCGATGCTGAGTGATGCGCCTTGCAACTCATTCGCATATTTGGATTTGAATTGGGCAAGTCCCTTATCAGCAGATGGCCTATCGAAAAAACTTGCGAGCTGGAAATGTGCTTTACCGGATGATGCTGCAGCTTTGGGCGGCTCCGGTTCATTATCATCCTGCTGTTCTTCAACAGGTTCTTTGGCCGCAGCATCCTTCACACGCGCTTTTGATTTAGGTCCTGATGTATCGACGACGGGCTCTTCCTCATTCACTGTTTCCTTAACGAATGGCTCTTTCACAGTCGGCTCTTTTGCCATTGTCTCATTTGCAGGCGCAGGCTCTTCTTCAGGGATGGGGGTTGGTTTTACCAATGGCTGAGGCTCACCTTTTGACATATCAAAGGCTGCGGGCGGTTTTGCTGGCTGCGCCGCTGCTGGCTTTGCATCGGGGGTTGCTTCAATCACGCGGCCCATTGCTGCTACTGGGGCATCAATTTTTGGTGATGTGGTTGGCAGCGGCGCGGCTTTATCTGGTGTTTTCTCTGCGGTTTTTTCCGCAGGCTTATCACTTGGTTTTTCTGTAACCTTATCGGCAGGCTTTGCGGCGTTTGGAGCTGCTGGCGTTACCGGAACAGGTACTGGAATTTCTGGCACAGATGGCTGTGCATTTAATGGTGCTTCTGGCCCTGGCAAGATACGTTCGACAGTCACCATCTTGCCTTCGGATGAAACGGTGTTGAAAATCAGTTTATCTTGATGCGGTATTTGCATGCCGCCTGGTTGATCCGGCTTCACTTTATATGGCGTATTATCTGCTTTCAAAATCGCGATTTGCCCATTGTCTTCCGGCCAGATGAACCCAGCCGCAAGCCACACGCCACCAATCACAATCAGCAAGGTCACAAGGCCGAAAATAATCCGGATACGCGGATTATGTTCATCAAAATCACGCATCAACGCATCTCCTCTAATGGCTTAACGCCAATCACGGCAAGGCCGCTGGCAATTACAGTAGTTATTCCGTTTAGCAATGCAAGTCTTGCCATGGTCAGCGGCAGATTATCTTCGATGATGAATCGTAATTGCGCGTCTTCCTTGCCTTTATTCCAGAATGAATGGAAATGGCCAGCAAGTTCATAAAGGTAAAAACTGATGCGGTGTGGCTCACGCGTTTGCGCCGCAGCTTCGACCATTTTCGGCCAATTGCATAAGAAACGGATTAAGGCAATATCGTCTTCACTGGTTAACAAGCTCAAATCAATTGAACTGAGCGCCTTCACACTTAAATCTGCTTTTGGGAATAATTCAGCGGCCTTGCGGAACACCGAATAACACCGTGCATGTGCATATTGAATATAGAATACGGGATTATCGCGGGACTGTTCTTTGGTTTTGGCAAAATCGAATTCGAACTGGCTGTCAAAACTGCGGGTTAGAATGGTGAAGCGCACGCTATCCGCACCAACTTCCTCCACCATTTCGCGAAGGGTAATGATATTCCCCGAACGCTTGGAAAGTTTAACGGCTTCACCATTATTGAACACCTTCACCATCTGGCAAAACAAAACATCCAGCTTGGCTGAACCATCAGAAATGGCAGCAATCGCAGGACGCATGCGTTCCAGATATCCGCCATGGTCAGCACCCAGAACATTAATCATCAACTTAAACCCGCGCTGGATTTTCGTATAATGATACGCGATATCCGGCATGATGTATGACCATGTGCCATCGCGTTTTTTTAAAGAACGATCGCTGCTGTCTCCGAATTGCGATGAACGGAAGAGCGTCAGCGGTTCCGGCTTCCAATCTTCCATTTCCTTGCCGCGTGGTGGCGGCAAAGTTCCGACATAAATCAGGCCTTTGTCTTCCAATGACTTGAACACTTTATCGAGCGTGCCATTTTCAATGACATCACGCTCATTGCTGAACACGTCGTGCTTGATGCCAATCATCTTCAAATCATCGCGTATGGCTTGCATCATTTCTGCAACCGCGAATTCACGGATGGGTTGCAGCCATACTTCTTCCGGCTGGCCTTGCCATTTCTTGCCGTCACGTGTCACCAGTTTTTCAGCGACGGGCTTTAAATAATCACCTGGATACAGGCCTTGCGGGATTTCACCGATGCTTTCACCTAATGCTTCGCGGTAGCGCAAATGCACGGTTCTGGCCAATACATCAACCTGCGTTCCTGCGTCATTGAAATAGTATTCGCGCGTTACATCGTAACCTGCTTTTTGCATCAAGTTGGAAAGTGCGTCACCAAACACCGCGCCGCGTACATGGCCGGCATGCATGGGGCCGGTTGGGTTTGCAGACACATATTCGATGCAAACTTTCTCACCGTTGCCGATTGAAAGGTCGCCGTAATGCGTTCCATCTTTCAAAATGGTTTTGAGTTGTTCCTGCCAGATGGAAGATGCCAAACGCAGATTGATGAATCCGGGGCCTGCGACTTCAACACTGGTATAGGACAGATCATTTTTTAAAGCCGCAACCATCGCATCAGCAATCACACGTGGTGGCTTGCCAATCACCTTGGTCAAGGTCATCGCTAAATTGGTTGCGATATCCCCGTGCTTTGGGTCACGTGGTGCTTCGATAGTGAAGTCTGGCAATTCTGCTGGCAATGCCCAGCCTTGCGCCACAGCAACTTCTGCCAATTTGGCTTTCAATAGGGCTTTAATATGCTCGTAAATCGTCATTTCAAATTTCGCTTATTTCAGTTCTTCACTTATTTCAATTCTTCGCCGGGGAATAACCGCTTGTATTCTTGTTCGGCGAAGCGGTCGGTCATCCCTGCAATATAATCCGCAACCATTCTGGCTCTGCTTGGCAATTCTTCAAGTGTTGTTTTATTGGCAAAACGTTCAACCCATGTAACAGGTAATAAAGCTGGGTTTTTGAAAAAAGAATCAAACAGAACGCTCACCAACCGCCCTGCCCGCTCCGTCATCATTTTCACTTTTTCGGCGCGGTACATGTGCTCATGCAAGAAATGTCGCAAATCACCCAAACTGGTTTCCACGCTTTCGCTGAACGCAACCACGGGTTGATTTGCTCCACGCACATCTTCAGCGGATTGTGGTTTCAGTTTTGCCAGCCGTGATTTTGTTTCGGTTAGCAAATCTGCTACCATCACACCAATGGCTTCCCGAACAATTTCGTTGATAATACGGCGCTCTTCAATCTTGGGATAACGGATGCGGGCGTCTTTTACAATTTTATCAAAAATAGGCAATGCTTCCAATTCATCTATCGCGAATAGCCCAGCGTTAAAGCCATCATCGAAATCATGTGTGTTGTATGCAATGTCGTCTGACAACGCAGCGATTTGCGCTTCAATGCCTGCATAGCTTCCCAGTTCCAAATCAAATTGGCTTTGGAATGCTTTAATCGTCGGAGGAATTTTTTCGCCAATCAATGGGCCGTTATGTTTGGCCACACCTTCCAACATCTCCCATGTCAGATTCAATCCATCGAACGCCGCATATTTTCTTTCTAAAATCGTGACCAAGCGGAAGGTCTGATCGTTGTGGTAAAAACCGCCATACGATTTCATGGATTCATTCAAGGCTTTCTCACCCGCATGACCAAAACAGGTGTGCCCCAAATCATGCGCCAGCGCCATGGCTTCGGCTAAATCTTCATCCACGTTTAATAAACGGGCAATGGTTTCGTCGAAGCTGTTGGTGTGCAGTGATTGCGTGCCGCCAAGCGCGCCCGC
>CAZMQI010000059.1:0-6346 GCA_964568585.1 uncultured Rhodospirillales bacterium | reverse complement strand
CCGGGCGCAAATCGAAAGTTTTGCAGGTGGCACTAAACCCACGTGGACCAAACCATTGACCAAATTTCTTGGGGTCAGTCCATGCGTTCCATACCAATTCGCGCGGCGCATCAAAAGTGCGGGTAATATTAAACTGTGGTTGGGTCATGTGGTTTCCTTCCTGTGATGCTTCTTTATAGACATTATCAGGCGCATGCTCAAATAAAAGAGCAATAAAAAACCCCGCAAACCAGCGGGGTTGGGATGGGTTTATAAGCATAAAATAATATGTAACGCTAACGTGGGCCAGCTGGCGGGGTGGGTCGAACAGCCACTCTTACAGGTGAGGCGGCTTGTGCCTGACGCAATAAATCGATTGGTGGAGTGTCTCTTGCAGCTTCAGGTAAGCGCTGGCGTCCTGCTTCGATTGCAGCCGCACTGATATCTCCAAGCTTTCCGTCAATCGTGCCAACGGGTAATCCTTGGGATTTCATCAGCCGCTGTGCGGCAATCGCGTCTTTATGAAGCTGCGCTGTAAAGGCCGCTTCATCTGTACCAGTTGCGCCAGCTTTTTTCATATACTCAGCAATTTTTTTGGCACGGTCTTCTGCATTTTCACTGCCGGTCAGCACGCCAAGTGCAAGCGCATTATTATGTTGCCATTTGTCCACGCCTTGTGGGGCGGCTTGTCTATTTGGAATGCGTGCGGTTGGGCGCGCCGCAGGCGCAGCAGGTGGTGCCGCAACCGCAGGCGCAGCAGGCGGCAAAGCAACTGGCGCTGCTTCTGGTTCGACTGCCGCTACGGGTGGCGGCGTAACGACTGGTCGCCTTGACATGGGTGGCGGTTCTACAGCGCCGGGCAATAAACCAAAGCGCCGAAAGGGCGTTGATCTGCCTGGCATCACCGACATTGCAGGTGCATCTGTTTCCATATCCAAAAATATACAATGCGATATTCAATGCTTAATTAATCATTGATTGCATTTTATCTATTTAATAGATGGCATTTTATCTATCTTCATTGAGGCATAACGATTAGCCAAATAAAAACCCCGCTCGCAGATGTGAGCGGGGTTTTGTTGAAGGTTAAGTCAAGAGGCGCTTACGGGCGGTGCGCGTGCATTATTTGCTGCTAGTGCCGCACCGCTTTTTTCTGATGTTCTTCGTTGCTTATTGCACGAAGATAGCGGCCTTCCATTTTTTCCAGTTGTTGAATTTCGTCTTTGACGCGCAGTTTCGACTTTTTGATTTGGGCCATTCTGATTTCATCCGGGTGAGGGTGATGCATTTCCTCTACCAAGACTTCGTCTAACCATTCGTGCCGTTTGTGAAGAGCTACTATACGCTGACCTAATGCCATGATTTCCTCCTTTGTTGGATTGCTTCCTTGGACTTTTCGGCAACAGACAAGAAAAGAACTTGTCGGTAACTAGAATCTACTATAGCCGATTCTGGCTCGCTTTATAAGTCAATGTTTACTAAAAATTCACTTCTAAAATTCGTGCGATTTTCGAAGCAATCAGTAGTTTGTTCCCATATTTTTCAATTGATTACACGTATGTACTCAATCACGGAATGAACATCATGACGCAGTGCAGTAAATACAATCTTAATTTAGTTGCGCGAAATTTTTTCCATAATTAGGAACCGATTAATCATACAAACTGAGTCGTATATTTTTCAGCAAATTTAATCGCCGCAACTAATCCACCGCTTAATCACCGAGGCAGATGCCTAGTGCGCGCGCGGTTGCAACCAGCGGGCCATCCAATTCAACATCGCGGTATGTTGCAATCGCTTCGGCGAGGGGCACATCTTCCACGCGGCGATAACGCCAACACACCATGCGGTCATGTTTGCCTTGCGCCAAACATTCAACAGCATGAACGCCCATGGCGGATGCAACGACGCGGTCTTGCGCGCTGGGCTGCCCGCCACGCTGTACGTGGCCAAGTACGGTAACACGCACTTCTGCTTGGCATTTTTCGGCGATTTGTTGGCCGATATAATCGCCGATACCGCCCAAACGTTTCTGCTGGTCAGAGTAAACCTTGCTGATTTTCTTACCTGCTTTGGTAGTCACGGCTTCAGATACGATGACGAGGGAGAAGTTGCGGCCATTCTTGCGAATAGTGTTGATATGCTCCACGACCTTGTCGATGTCGTATGGAATTTCTGGCATCAAAATCACGTCGGCACCGCCGGCAATTCCGGAATTAAGCGCGATATGTCCGGCGTCGCGTCCCATGACTTCCAACACCATCACGCGGTTATGGCTTGCGGCAGTTGGCTGTAAGCGATCCAAGGCTTCGGTTGCAATATCAACAGCAGTTGAAAACCCGACCGACATTTCCGTTGCGCCGACATCGTTATCAATCGTTTTAGGAATGCCAATCAGTTTGATGCCGCCCTTATCTGCTAGACGCTTAAGAATGCTAAGACTGCCATCGCCACCAACGCCAATCAGCATATCAAGGCCAAGGTTTTTAAAACCCTTCAGAATGTCGTTGGATAAATCCACTTTGCCACCGGATGGGGTAGGGAAGGCGAACGGGTCGCCCTTATTCGTGGTGCCCAGAATCGTTCCGCCACGACGCAGCAGTTCAGAATCCATCTTATCAAGCGTTAGGGGAACGGTATGCGGCGGGCTGTAGATAAGGCCATGTGTGCCTTCGGCGATGCCAATAACTTCCCACCCGTAATGGCGGATGGCATGGGTAACAACCGCGCGGATAACGGCGTTTAAGCCAGCGCAATCGCCGCCACTGGTTAAAAGGCCCAGTTTCTTGGTTGTTTGTTTGGGTGCATCAGCCATGTGAGATACTCTGGGGGTATACGCTGCAAAAACGGTAGGAATTTAGCCAATAATTTAGCCATGCCAGCCCTTACCAAATCTTTAAGAATTTTATGTATTTTGACGGCCTAAAGCGTTATATTGCCCTCCCTTCACCCCCTCTTTGCTGAGGATTAAGGCTAGTTCTTTGCTTATGGACCACTTACACCAATTGCGTGACAAGCTTTCAGCTTTAAAGCAGGAGCATCGCGATCTCGACGATATTCTTACGCGGCTCGAAGAAGCTTATCCGCGTGACGAGTTACAAATGCGCCGCTTGAAAAAGCGCAAGCTGCAATTGAAGGACGATATTGTGAAAATTGAAGGAATGCTTATTCCCGATATTATCGCTTAAGTTTTTTTCGCGTCATCGCGGCTGTTCAAAATACTCACCGTATAACTCATATCAATTGCGACCTTGCCTTGGAGCAGGGGGTCCAGTTTCGTCTTGATGGCATTTGCAAGCGTTTGTGCTTTCTTCTCCGCATCAACGATGTTACAGCGCGTCAACATGATGCTGAAATCATTGCTGCCTGTACGTCCGACCAGATCGCAGGCGCGAACATGGCCAAGGATACAGTCCGAAACGGCAATCATGATTGCACTATAAGTTTTATCACCAAGATTTTGTTTTTGTTCGAGCAAGCCGTTAAAACTGAGCACCAAAAGGCTGGAGATGCCGCCATAACGTTCGTCATGGGCAACAAGGCGCGCGATTTCACGGATGAATTCAGGGCGGGGGAGGATATTGGTCGCGCCGCCTGCGTTGGCGATTTCCAATTGGCGCAGTTTTTCTTTCAACGCATCGTTCTCACGCTGCAGCGCCTGCCATTCTTTTTGCTGTTCTGGGCTTAGATTATCCAGCTTCATTTACAAGCAAATCCCTTGCGGTTAAGGTGCTAACTCCTAACAAATATAGGTTAAATATGGATTTAGAAGACTTCGAGCCCCGTAAACAAAAGCCAAAACCAAAGGATCTGTCATCCATTTCGGTCGGAGATTTGGAAGAATACATCGCTATGCTGGAAAGCGAAATCGCGCGGGTGCGTGAAGAAATCGCGCGCAAACAATCGCATAAATCTGCCGCGAGTGCGTTCTTCAAGTCCTGATTACTTCATTAGCTCGGTAACAATAAACACGCGTATCGCGCTTGATAGATTTCCAGCACGGGTTTTATCGATGCTTTCAATGAGTTCCTGAACAGAACGGTTTTGCTTCCTGGCAATTGATTGCAATTGCGCCCAGAAAATTTCCTCCAAGCTGATGCTGGTTCGGTGACCGCGCAGCGTAAGGGAATGTTTTTTAAGGCGCATCAGAACACGAACATACCGGCGCAAGCCGGTATCCCATTTGATTTAATTATTGAGGGCTTCACTTAAATCTTTCCAATCACGGTTCATGTGATGGATTAGGTCAATCTTCCATTGACGCTTCCATTCTTTCATTTGGCGTTCTCTCGTGAATCCTTCTGATGGATTATCGTATGTTTCATAATATACAAGATTTTTGAGGCCATATTTTTTTGTAAACCCTTCAATCAAGCCTTGTTTGTGCTCATGCATCCGTCTGGCCAGATTGTTTGTTTGGCCAATATATAGTGTTCCATATGGCTTATCTGTAACGATATACACAAATACCTGCTTGGTTGTCATTATGGCTATTACCAAATGGGATTCCGGCTTTCGCCGGAATGTTCGTGAATAATTACTTTTCGCCAACCATTTGTTCCGGACGAACTACTTCATCAAACTTTTCTGAAGTGAGCAGGCCAAGTTCCAACGTAACTTCCTTCAATGTCTTGCCTTCGGCATGGGCCTTCTTGGCAATCTTGGCGGCGTTATCGTAACCGATATGTGGGTTAAGTGCGGTAACCAGCATCAAGCTTTCATTCACAATCTTCTTGATGCGTTCTTCGTTCGCGGTGATGCCAACAACACAATTATCGGTGAAGCTGTTCGCGCTGTCCGCCAATAAGCGAATGGATTGCAGCAAATTGTGAATGATAACCGGCTTAAATACGTTCAATTCAAAATGGCCGTTGGAACCGCCAATGCTGACTGCCACATGGTTGCCCATGACTTGCGCGCAGACCATGGTCATCGCTTCCGATTGGGTCGGGTTCACTTTACCCGGCATGATGGATGAGCCAGGTTCGTTTTCCGGCAACGAGATTTCACCAATACCGCAACGTGGGCCCGAACCCAGCAAACGTATGTCGTTGGCGATTTTCATGAAGGATACGGCGATGGTGTTCATGACGCCGGATGCTTCGACCATCGCATCATGCGCGGCCATCGCTTCGAATTTATTGGCGGCAGTGATGAAAGGCTGGCCAGTCATCGCGGCAACTTTTTTTGCAAATAATTCAGCAAAACCTTTTTTGCAATTCAATCCCGTGCCTACGGCGGTGCCCCCTTGGGCTAATGGATAAATACGTACCAGACATTCCTTCGCGCGTTGAATGGCAAGCTGTACCTGCATTGCATAGCCGGAGAATTCCTGACCAAGTGTTACCGGCGTAGCATCCTGTAAATGGGTACGACCAATTTTTACGATATTGGCGAATTGCTTGGCTTTTTTGTCCAAAGCGCCATGCATATGGGTAAGGGCAGGGATGAGTGAATTCACGATTTCTTGGACTGCAGCAATGTGCATCGCGGTTGGGAAGCTATCATTCGATGATTGGCCCATATTCACATGGTCGTTTGGGTGAACCGGCTTTTTGCTGCCCACCACGCCGCCCATAATTTCAATGGCGCGGTTGGAAATCACTTCGTTCACATTCATATTGGTTTGGGTGCCTGAACCTGTTTGCCACACCACCAATGGGAAGTGACCTTCCAATTTGCCGCTAATGACTTCATCGGCTGCTTTGCAGATGCCATCGCATAATGCTTTGTCCAGCACGCCCAATTCCATGTTGGTTTCTGCTGCGGCTTTTTTCAAAATGCCGAATGCGCGGATAAGTGCTTCTGGCATACGTTGTCCGCCGATTTTAAAATTCTGCAAACTGCGTTGTGTTTGCGCGCCCCAATATTTGTCGGAAGCTACATCAATCGGACCGAAGCTATCGGTTTCAGAGCGGACGGATGCATTTATTGTGGAAGCGGCAACAGCGGACATGGAATAACCTTTATTAAGGGATGAGGGTGAAACGAAGTGCTTCTTTAGCAAGCAAAATACCAGTTTAATTTTTATTGGCAACATAACGTTTTTTGGTGATTTTTCCGGCGGTTAGAGTAAACATTTCACATGCCTGATTTAGCCCCTTTTGCCACCCTTCCTTCGAAAAGCCGTGGACGCCTGATAGCCGAAAGCCCAAGCCCTACCCGTGGGCCGTTCCAGCGTGACCGCGACCGCATTATCCATTCTAGCGCGTTTCGCCGTCTGCGTAATAAAACGCAGGTTTTTATCGAAAGCGAAGGGGATTTTTTTAGAACACGTTTAACCCATTCCATGGAAGTCGCACAAATCGCGCGCACCATTGCCCGTTTATTAAACGTGGATGAAGATTTAGCCGAAGCCATGGCGCTG
>CAZMQI010000058.1:0-8198 GCA_964568585.1 uncultured Rhodospirillales bacterium | reverse complement strand
AATCGGCTATGTCCACCTATAATCAAAACTATGGCGCATTGCCGGGCGATGACGTGCAGGCAAATGCTCGGTTTGGCAGCGGGAATAGTGGTGGCGGTAATGGCATTATTGGCACTACCACCAGCTTCAATACAGCTGCGGCGCTTGCAAATGGTGATGGCGCGGCTGAAAGCCGTACAGCATGGGGACATCTCCGTGCGGCGGGTTTAATTAAAGGTCAAAGTGGAGATGTAAATTTTCCCGGTAATTCATTCGGCGGTATTTTTGGTGTTCAAAATGGGGCGTTCACAGGTGTGGGTGCAATTACTGGCAATGTGGTTTGCATTAATAACATTCCAGCAGCAGCTGCGGTGATTATTGACCAGCGCCAAGATGATGGAAATCCAAGCACAGGAAGTATCCACGGTGTTGCAGGCACAGACATATCTGCTGCATCCACGGCCACCACATACGTAGAACCTAATACCTATATTCTATGCACCCGCGCGCTCTGATCATCAATCAGCAGGGATTTTCATTGGCCGAAGTGGCAATCGCCATTGCGGTTATCGCGATTGTGATTGGATCATTGGTTCCCGCGCTTTTATCGGTACGGGTTGCTGAGCAAGCGCGTACAACATCGCAAAACTTGCAAACCGTGATGCGTTCGATTGCTGGGTTTGTGCAATCTTCTGGTTACGTCCCATGCCCCATACCTCCGGAAAATGTACTGGCGGCAAGCGCATCGCGCGGCAATTGTAATATCGCGGTTGGTCTTGTCCCGTTTCAAGAGTTAGGTCTTCCGCAAAGTTTTGCCAAGGATGCTTATGGGCATTGGTTGACCTACGCTATTGATGAGCGGCTGGCTAATTATGTACCAACGTTGCCTGATACTGCATTACCTGTATCAGGTATGCATGGGTTGTGCAGTATGCCCCATTCTGCAAGTAGTGCCTTAAATGTGCGTATCGAAAACACCAGCACCTCACAAAATAACATAGCTGTTATGCTGCTCAGCCATGGTGCGAATGGTCGGGGTATATACAGAAATTTACCGGAGTCCAATACAGACAGGGTCAATTTGCCAGCAACTCCATGTTCTGCCAGTGCTGGCGGGGAGCGTTGCAATGCTGATGATGATTTGGGCTTTGTCGCTGGTCTTCCGGCACAAGGTACCGACCCATTCGACGATGTATTTTTATATTTAGATCGCAATTCGCTGGTCACATATCTTGGCAATCAGGGGTGCAGTACACCATGGTAGGCATGAATATTCTGAATTTTCCTGAAACTCAAAATACCAAACGCATGATGCTGGGTGAATGGTTATGCGCGCACGGGATGTTAAATGAAGACCAGTTGCGCCTTGCACTGCATGAACAAAAACAACATCCGGATTTACTAGGCCGCGTATTGCTCAAGCTGCGTTTTGTTCAGGAAAACCAGCTTTTGGCGGCGCTTGGCCAGCAAACAGGCTTCCCCTGCGTTCATTTACAACAGCAATTACCACATGAAGAGGCATGCAGCTTTTGGGATAAGGAAACAGCGTTGCGTCACAAGGCCGTGGGCTTTGATCTGGATGAAGGTGTGCTATGCGTCGCCATGGCCGACCCGTTGGATATTCGCGCAACCGATGCTATCAAACGCATGGTACCAGATGGGTTTGAAGTGCGTTTGTTCATCGCAGCCCAAGACGATGTTCAACAATTCATCGCGCGTGTTTATGGCGGCGCGGAGAATTTCAAACATCACTTAAGCGAGATGGAGCAGGGGAGCATCCAGCCTGCTGATGCCCATGAAAATCACCCGGTCATCGCGACGGTGGAGGCTTTGCTTGCTGAAAGCGTTGCTGCTGGTGCATCCGATATCCATCTGGAACCCGAAGAAAAAACCGTACGCATCCGCTTGCGCGTGGATGGGCTTTTGAAGACGCTCACGCTGCTGCATAAGGCTTCATGGCCGCGCCTTGCCCAACGTATAAAGGTGCTGGCAGGCATGGATATCGTTGATAGCCGTAATATTCAGGATGGCCGCTTTCATTTACAAATCGCTGGCAAAAGCATCGATTTCCGCGTTTCCATTTTGCCAACCCAGCATGGCGAGAATATCGTTATCCGTATTTTGGATCAGGCGCGGGCGTTATTGCCGCTTGAAAAACTGGGCTTCAGTGAACCGCAGGAACAATTGCTGCGCCGCTTGTGCTTGCGGCCAAATGGCATGCTGGTGCTAACGGGGCCGGTGGGTTCCGGTAAAACCACCACGCTTTATGCGTTACTACAATTGCTGGATAAAGCCACGCGCAGTATACGTACATTGGAAGACCCCATCGAATATCAACTTGATGGCATTCGCCAAACACAAGTGCGTGAGAATTTCGGGCTGAGTTTTGCGGAAGGTGTGCGTGCCGTCTTACGCCAAGACCCCAACGTATTACTTATCGGCGAAATCCGCGATGCCGATACGGCGCAAATGGCGCTTCGTGCTGCAATGACGGGCAGCCAAGTGTTTACCACACTGCACACGCAGGACAGCTTTGGGGTATTTCCGCGGCTTCGTGAATTTGGACTATCATCCGGCCTGATGTCGGGCAATATCACTGCTGCTGTGGCACAACGGCTCGTACGGGTGCTGTGTCAGGAATGCAGGGTAATGCACGCGCCAGATGCCCATTTAAAGGCGTTATTGGCGCCCACGGTAAAGCTTCCGGCGAAAATCGGCCATCCGGTTGGCTGCCAAGCTTGTGACCATACCGGCTTTAAAGGGCGTATGGTCATTTCCGAAATCCTGCCGATTGATGGCGAGCTGGATGAATTGGTTGTCAATGGCGCATCACGTACACAATTATTCAAGTGTGCGAAAGCCAAAGGCTTCATCAGCATGGCGCAAGATGGCTTGATGAAACTGGAAGCGGGGTTCATCAGTCTTGAAAGCCTGATGGCGGAAGTTGATCTCATTCAAAACGCTGGGGGCGCATAGCATGCCCCATTACGCATACCGCGCGGTTGATGAACAGGGAGCAATGAATAAGGGCGAAACGCTCGCCGCGAACGAGAATGAATTATTCGCCAAACTGCATCAGCAAGGTTTGAATCTAATCGATTGCCGTAACAGCGATGGCACGATCAGCAATTTCCTTAATAAAAAAGTTCAATTGGCAGAGCAGGTATTGCTATGTCGTCATTTGGTGATGCTGACCAAAGCGGGCGTCCCCGTGCATACCGCGTTGGAAGATGTATTGCCTGCGTTGCCATCTGCGTTGCGGCATAATGTTGCTGCTATTTTGCAAGACATTACCAGCGGCCAGAGCATGTCATCTGCTTTTGCATCATCACGTATGCGCTTTGACCCGCTTGTTCCCTTATTGCTCAGTGCGGGCGAGAACACCGGAAAAATCAGCGAAGCATTGGTGTTCCTTTACGATAGTTTGAATTGGAAACAGGAATTTAATCAAAAACTGCGCCGTGCATTATCCTATCCTGCGCTGCAAATGATACTGGCTGGTACGGCGGTGGCAGTGTTGATGACGGTGGCGGTTCCGCAAATCATTCTAATGCTCGATATGATCGGGGAGCATCTGCCATTGGCATCTACCATATTATTGTGGGCAATGCGTGCGCTGGGCATCATGATGATGGCGGTGATGATAATTGGTGTAACTCTTGCGCTTATATTGCCGCTCATAAAAGCATTGCATCATGACATTGCGGAGCATGCTGACCGACTATTTCTGTCGCTTCCCGTGATTGGAACGTTATTCAGAAAAGTGGAACTCGCACAAATTACCCATGTATTTTCGGCGATGCTGGGCAGCGGCGTGCCGATGATGGAAGCGTTACTGTTATTACCTACACTCACCCATAACCGTGCCATGGCTGCATCCTTGCAAAATGTCGCAAAACAGGTGGATGGCGGGCAGGGGTTAAGCACCGTGTTAACCAAACAAATGTTCATCCCCCCCTATGTCGTCCGTATCCTTAAAATCGGCGAAGATAGCGGAAAGCTTAGCGAAAGCCTGCGTCACATTTCCACGGTGTATCAGGAAGAGACCCAGCAGGCGCTTGGCCAGCTATTAAGAATTAGTAGTCTGTTCATCACTCTTGCGGTAGGGTTGATACTCATTTTGATGGTGAGCGGCGTTATGGGGCCGCTCTACCGTGGCATTAGTCATATGGTGGCTACATGATATTTTGTGGCGTTACACGCTTTACCCTTTTACTTAGCCCACGTGCAGCAGTGTTGATGCTGACCAACGGGAAAGAAATTGAAACCAGTTGGATCCTTCCATATGACAGTGCCGAATTTTACGACACGCTACTTGGCACGTTGAAACGCCACCCGTTTTATCCATTGAAAATAGTTGTCGATTCCACACAGCTTGATGTGCGGTTAGAAGCGCTGCCGCCCGTTAGCCCATGGGCACGACAATCCATCACCTCACGCCAACGCGCACATTATTTTCCTAAGGCGCAATTAGAAGCATCGCTCTGCTTCCATGACAAGACATCCGGCAAATGGAATGTGTTGCATGCGGCAACGCCGGAAGAAGCATGGCTGCAACCGATATTCGATCGCTTGCAGCAAATCATCAATCCGATTGAACCTTTGTCATTCTTTGCAACCGAATGGTTCGATTTTGCAGGGCAGATTTCAGTGATGCCACAAAAAGGCTGGGCGTTTGTGAACGTGCTGTGCGAAAGCTTTGGCTTGCGCCAACTGGTATTGAATAACGGTAAGCTGGTATTTACAAGAAGCCATCCAGATTGCGTGCCAAGCCTTGCCAAGGATGAATTGGCAACGCGCCTTGCAGCGCATATCAAATCAACGCTCGATTATCTGCCGCGTTTAGACAGCGGTCTTGCCGCTATCACGCCGCGGCTGTATGTCGCCGATTATCTGAAGGATTTGGGCGATGAAACAGCTTTGTCTGCGTTGAATGCTCAGGTGATAGCGATTGTATCACCCAAGACCGCGCATGTGCCCCCAGAATGGACGGCGGATATCGCATGGTTGCATGTCGCGGCGCAAGAAAAACACGCTGCCTTGCCAATTGATACGAGCTGGCTGCGTCAGATCCGCGATGGCAGCATGAAAAAGCAAATTGCAGTATGGGTGTTGCTTGCCTTTGGCAGTGCAGGAATTTTCAGCGGCATGTCGATTTTAACCGGCGTTGGTAATTCCGCGCATGTCGCCACCGCGCCAGCACAAATCATTGAACCAGCCAAGCCTGTCTCCATGGTGGTGCCGGAACCCGAAGCGCCATTAGCGACACCGCCAGCACTAACATTAAATGCCGTCATTTATAACAGCCCGCAGGA
Source organism: uncultured Rhodospirillales bacterium (assembly GCA_964568585.1). Lineage (GTDB taxonomy): Bacteria > Pseudomonadota > Alphaproteobacteria > UBA9219 > RGZA01 > RGZA01. The sequence goes on along the minus strand of CAZMQI010000058.1, from coordinate 2,904 downwards.
TTGGGTGGTTTGGATTAATGGCGAAAAGCATGTCCCGGGCGCTCCAACCAATCATCTGACGATGCTGGATGTATCACCGCAGAGCGTGTCGGTGCATTGGCAAGACGGCAAGGCAGAACAGCGCATGACACTGAATCTTGTTCCAACCCAGACGGTAACCCGTTAATTATTTTCCAGAAATGCGATGCGCGCATTGATGCTTTGCGCGGTCTGGCTATCACCTTGCCACAAGGCTTGCGCTTTTTTATAAGCGCCCAACGCCTTATCGATTTCACCTTGTTCATCGTAACTGCGTGCTTCTTGTAATAGCAATGCAACGCAATTGCTACGCAGGCCCGCATCGTTCGGGTTAAGTTGCACGGCACGTATATAGAGCTGGATTGCTTTTTGGGTGTTGCCATCTGCAATGGCTTCATCTGCTTGCTGCAGCAGGGTGGATGACTTGGTCAATGCGCGTACCGTTTCAACCTCAACAAAGCTGCCGCGTGGTTTGGTCGGTTTGTCATATAGCGGGAGCTGAGCCAGCATCGGTGCTAATTCTTTTGCAGAGGCTTTAGGTTGCTGAAAATCGCGGCCAACAATCAACGCTTTGCTGGGTAGCGGGGCGATGGTTGCGGCAGGGAAAGCTGCTTCTGGCTCTATGTCCTTAACAAAATCTGCTTCCTTCTCGATTTTGACAACGGGAACACTAGCCGACCGACTTACTGTTTGGGCTTCGCGCCATAAATGGTTTATCTGATCACCCAGTATAAATAACGCAAACAAGCTGGTGATAAAGAACGAGGCGAGCGCACCAAACGCAACCAACAGAATTTTGGAAGACACAAAACTATGACGCGGCTTTGCGAATGAAATCACCATCGGCTGTATGCCAGCAGATGGGGGCTGCTTGGGATGTGGCGATGTTTTGAGGACTTTGTGCGGTATCATAAGGCGCACACCATAGCATACGTCCATATGCCCGAAAAGCGGGCATTAGGTTTGCTAAAATAACGTTTATGCAACGTTCTTGAGGGATTTAGCCATTTCGGCAGTTTGCTGCTCGATAAGCTTCTTATCGTGCTCTGCGCCCAGATTGGTGCGTAGTAATGCTTCTGCAGCCTTCAGTGCCACATCAACAGCCTGTGCTCTGATTTCGGTCGCTGCTTGTTCTTGGAGTAACTGGATGCGTTCAACGGCTTGTTGTTCGCGGCGCTTCAATGTTGTTTCCAGATCTTTTTCAGCCTGAACTTGGAGAAGGCGGGCTTGCTCTTCAGCACGGGCAATAATCGCATCGGATTCTTTGAACGCATTATTGTGCTTGGCTTGGGTGTCGGCCAATAACTGTGCGGCTTCTGCATGAAGCGCAGCAGCTTGGTCCAGCTCCTGCTTTACTTTAATGCCATGATTATCAAGTGCGGAGGCAATTGCCTTGCCGCCAGCTTTCCATGCAACCACAAGAAAGATAACGAATGAAAGCGCAAGCCATACGGTTGGGTCATTTAGTAATTCTTGCATGATTATGCGTTCCTTACTTTTTGCAGAGCAGTTTCAATCTCGCTTGGTGATGGCGTAATGCCAGCAACGGATTTAACCAATGCCCCAACAACGCTAACCACTTCTTTATCCAATGCTGCAATCGCCTTGTTCTTTTCAGTCAGGATACGTGCATCGGCTGCTTTGATATCGGCGTTGACCTTGGTGGTTTGCTCATCAAGTGCGGCCGCCGCTTTCTTTGCGCTTTCGTCGGTCACAACACGGGTTGCGTTTTGTGCATCCGAACGCGCTTTGGAAAGGCGTGCTTCATATTCAGTCATCAAATGCTTGGCAGCTTCGTTCTTGGCTTTTGAACCACCAATATCTGCCGAGATTCGCTTTTCACGGGTTTCCAAGGTTTTTTCAACCCCCGGCAACGCTACATGCTTCATCAACAGATAGGTCAGGATGAAGGTAATCGCGAGCCAGAATAATTGGCCAGGGAAACGACTGACATCCATTTGCGGCATTCCGCCTGACTCTTCCCCATGGCCAGCATCGGCTGCGTGTTCAGGCGCTGCTGTTTTTTCAACAGCAGCTTCCACAACGGGAGCAGCTTTGTGTTTAGCCGCATGGACCGGACCGGCAAATCCAAATGCCAGACCAAGCGACAACAACACTAACGCACATAAGGGAGCAAGTTGCTTGAACATCAAACGCCTTCAACCAGCTGATTACTTAGCGGACATCAAAAGCATCGCTACAACGAAGCAGAGCAACAGAACGAGTTCTGTTGCAGCAAAGCCGATGAAGCCAGTACCGCTCATTTGTTTTGCAGCAGCTGGGTTGCGTGCAATACCGCTAAGCCATGCGGCAAAGATGTTGCCAAGGCCGATACCAGCACCGAGGGTGCCAATCATCGCAATACCAGCGGCGAGAAGTTTCATTGAAGCTGCATCCATTTTAGTCTCCTTTGTGATGCGTTTAAAAAAAAGTGTAGTCCTAGTGTAATTACCGATTAATGCAATTCCAACGCGTCATGCAAATACACGGCGGCAAGAATTGAGAAAATATAAGCTTGAAGGCCAGCAACGAAAAATTCAAAGCCAATCAAGCCTACGTTTAAAAGAATAGGAAGCGGTAACAGCAGCATCGTGACGCCGCCGCTTGCAACCAATGTAATCGCCATACCAGCGAACACTTTAAGAATAATGTGGCCAGCCATCATGTTGGCAAACAAACGAATGGATAGGCTGAACGGGCGCACGCAGAAGGAAAAGATTTCCAACACGAACATGAAGGGTACCATGACCAACGGCGTGCCATGTGGAACAAACAGCGTGAAGAAATGCAAGCCATGACGCGCAAATCCGATTATGGTAACCGCAAGAAATACAATCAATGCTAGTGCGAAGGTGATGATGATGTGCGAGGTTACCGTAAAGCTGA
>CAZMQI010000057.1:0-8531 GCA_964568585.1 uncultured Rhodospirillales bacterium | reverse complement strand
GTATATTTGGTGATGGTCGCAAAATCCTGCGCCGCATCCCATGGGCAGCCCTTCTCGGTGTCGCGTAATCGCGCCATAACTGCAAGCAGCTTTTCGGTACCTTTTAAGGGGCCTTTTTGGTCGTTTCTATTCATGGAATCTTCCCTATAATCTTGTCCTTAACAAACTAAAGCAGAATGATACGGAAATGAAGGCACATTTTATTGGTCTAGGCGGGGTGGGGATGTCGGCAACAGCAACCCTGCTGCGCGATGCGGGCTGGACAGTTACAGGCAGTGACGAAACCGTTTATCCCCCCATATCATTGGTTCTAGAAAAAGAAAAGCTGGTATGCCACACGCCCTATGCCGCCAGCAATATTCCATCGGAAGTCGATTTAATTGTGATTGGCAAAAACGCCAAACTGGTTCCCGAAACTAATGCCGAAGTGGCAGCGGCTTATGCGTCCGGTAAACGCATCGCGTCATTCCCCGAAGTGCTTGGCGAATTCTCACAACATAAAGCATCGGTTGTCGTCGCGGGCAGTTATGGCAAATCATCCTGTTCAGCTCTCCTTGCACATATTCTGCAAGATGCTGGTCTAGACCCATCATTCTTTATTGGTGCAGTGCCGCTTACCCCAGCAACACCAGCACACATAGGGAAGGGGGATTTGTTCGTGTTTGAAGGTGATGAATACCCATCTTCCAATACCGATAACCGTTCGAAATTTTTACATCTGAAGCCAAAGCATATTCTATTGACGCCACTGGCGCATGACCACGTGAACATCTTCCCGACCGTTGAGCAATATCTCAGCCCGTTTCAGCAATTAGCGGCTTTATTGCCTACAAATACGCTCCTTATCGCTGCTACCAGCGGGCCTTTGAGCAAACAGTATCTTGGCAGTATCAAAAACCCCATCATCACATATGATGTGAATGAAGGCGATTATACCGCCGCCAATATCACCTATGGCGAAAACGATAAAACCAAATTCGATATTATTCATGCTGGCAAATCACTGTGTAGGGTAGCCACCACACAGCTTGGCGAACACAGCATTGAAAATATTCTTGGTTGTGCAGCATTCGTGTTCGCAAACAAACTGGTATTCCCCGAAGCATTTGCAAAAGCGATTGATAGTTTTAAAGGCGTGATGCGCCGCCTTGATAAAAAATCGGAAAAGACATCCATCCCTATTTATGAAGGGTTTGGATCGTCCTATGACAAGGCGCGCTCCGCTATCGCCGCCGTCAAACGTGGCTTTCCCAAACGCAATCTGGTGGTGGTGTTCGAACCGCATACCTTCAGCTGGCGCAGCCACGATACCCTGCATTGGTATGATGATGTGTTCACGGGCGCTACGCGCACCTATATCTACCAACCCGCCAGCCAAGGGGCGGGGACGCATAACCAGGCCAGCCATGCGGACATCATGGCACGGCTAAAGGCTGTGAATTGCAACGCCGTCGCCATCACCGCGCCAGATGAGGCATTAAAACGCATTGGCACAGACCTCAAACCCGATGATGTGGTGCTGTTCCTAACCTCCGGCGATTTAGGCGGGCTGATTAAAACTGTGCCGGAATTTGCGGAACAGAAATTTCCAAATTAATTCTCGCAGAATAATTTGTAATCCAGAATGATGCGGCGGCCTTCACGAATGTTTAAGCGGTGAAAGCCGTGGAAGCTTTTATCGCTTCGCGCGAATGCAAAAAACCGATTAGGCAGATAAGGTGAATAATCCACCTTATGAAATCCTTCGAAGGGTTGATGCACACCGTCCGTTGAAATGCGGTTCGGGTCATCGGCGGCATAGACTTCCGTTCCCAAATCCGGCTGCCTATCATCGGCTGCAAAATACAAAATGCCGGTCAGGATTTTTCGTGGGCTATCGGTATGGGGGCCAAGAAAATATCCGCTGGTGCTTTCCACCAAATTCGCACTGGGACCCAGCTTCCATTTTTCACGTTGCAAGGCATCCAGCGCTTCAGGAGACAATAGCTGTTTGAGCATCACCGATAAAAACAATTCATGCGAAAAAAACGCACCTAATGCTGTCCAAATCGGCTTTTGCTCAGGGCTTAAACGGTCAATAAAGGCAGGCTGTAATGGAAATTCCCGCCGCGCCAGCGCACCGGATTTGGCGTATTCATCCACGGCTTGGCCAATTGCTTTACTGTCATCAAATTGCTGCTGTGTTGGTAAGTTGGCGAAGATGAAATCATACATCTCTGTTGGAAAAAATTGTTCGGAGATAAGATACGAGAACGGTTCGCGCTTCACTTGTGTGCGGTTCAAACGGGAAAGGGTGTCCTGCAATCCCCGATTCAGCTCATCCAAATTCATCACGCCACCTTCATCGCGTCTAAATCAGCCACACTAAAGCGTTCAAGTGTTTTAGTGCCGAATGCAACATCGGCTTTGTCACGCGCAAAAATAATATTTCCTGCAAAATTATTTTGTTCAATCGCTTGTACTGCGGCATCCGCATTCATCAAACCATTTCGGGAGAGGCGGACTTGATCCACATTATAAACCCAGCCGGATTTGATGAAATGCTTCACGATATGATAGCAGCTTGGGGTTTTGGGGTCGCATTCCAGCAAAAGCGTCCGTAATTCAGGGCTTTGCAGCACGTTCTTCATCCCCGCGACGACCTTGTTTTCATGGCCATCCACATCGATTTTAACGTGTTTGGGCATTGGCACAGCCTTGGTTTCAACCAAATGATCCAACGATAACGCAATACATCCTTGGGTGAAACGCGATGCCGCAGAATAGTCATGACTGGGCACAGCAAAATCATTGAATGACGATCCGGTCTTCATCGGGTCACTTAAAATCAGATTAGAAATTTCCAACGACTTATCGCTCATCGCGGCACAGAACGCGGTTATTTTATTGTGTGCGGCGTTCAACAAGATACTGCGGCATAGCTCGCCGTAATTTTGGGATTCAGGTTCAAATGCATAGACCCGTGCGCCTGCAATCATACCTGCATACATCGTGTAGATACCAACATTAGCGCCAATATCGACAAACACGTCATTCTCAGCAAAACTATGCAGCCATTCAATCGTGGTTGGCTCTTTTAAAAATAATGTGTTCACGCGCCAGCGCGAATGCGGCGATGACATGCAGTAACGCAAAATCTTCCCGTCAATGGTCAGTTCGGCAAATGTGAAGGGGCGTTCAGGGTCGGGCAGGGTTTTAACCGCCGATATCTGCTCGATAACGTAACGAGGTTTGGTCTTGTAAGCGCTCATGTTTCATCCTGTTGCTAAGCGCATGGTCTACGGAAAGTTGATTCTGGGCAAGCAAGCACGCCATACCGAAAAATTCAGGATAAAGAAGCCATTATGATTTGGGTAACACGCAAATTTCAGCGATTCATCCCATTTGGCATTGAATATGCATATACACGTATGTTACCCCTGAATTGACTGTTCAGTCTGATTCATTACTCAATCAAACTCTTGCTAATCATGAGGCTATAAATGGCTATTTCCAGTGTTTCGCTTACTGCTGGTGCCCGAGCTAATTTGCTATCGCTGCAACAAACAGCCAGCCTTTTAAACACCACCCAAAACCGCCTATCTACAGGAAAAAAGGTGGCTTCCGCGCTTGATGGTGCGACGGCATATTTTGCCAGTATCGGGTTTTTGAACAGAGCCAACGATTTATCAAACATCAAAGACGGCCTGTCTAACGCGTTACAAACTGTAAAAGCTGCCTCAGGCGCGATCGACAGCATTACCAAGATTGTGCAGCAAGCTCAGGGCTTGACCGTATCTGCATTGCAGACAACCGACGCCACAACCCGTTCAGGTCTTGCGGTTCAGTTCAACGATTTGCTGGTTCAGGTAAACTCGCTCGTGAACGATGCGCGCTTTAACGGTACCAACCTTATCGGCCAGACATCGCTCAGCTTGGTTGTGTACTTCAATGAAGACAACACCAGCAAATTGACGATTACCAATACCAATTTATCTATTGATACAACCAACGGGCTCAGTGTCGCGGTAGCTGCTGCTGGCTTCGTATCAGATAGCAACATCAATACCGCCGTATCACAGCTAACCACGGCGTTGACAAAATTGCGTACCACAGCATCCAGCTTTGGTAATAACACCACGGTTATCACCACACGGCAGGATTTCACAAACAATCTGATTAACACACTGACAACTGCCTCCGATAATCTCACGCTGGCCGATACGAACGAGGAGGGCGCGAATTTGCAAGCCTTGCAAGCCCGTAACTCGCTGGGTATCACATCACTGGGCATCTCCGGACAGCTACAACAAGCCATTCTGAAGCTGTTCTAATAGGGAATATTCAATCGGGAATTGCATAAACTCCGCCGTAGCAATATGGCGGAGTTTTTTTATGTCTTTTGATGAGCACGGTGATTACTAAGCATGAACCAGAGGATAGAAGCGAGAGTAGCTGAGCACAATTCCCATATACCTTAGTCGTATAATATGTATTATGTTAAATAAAGGGGTGTCTAGGACAGCTATAGACCCAGATACAGCCGTCGGACCACAGCTTGTGTCGGACTGAGTATCCCGTTGGCGAGCCAACTGCGGCGACCTTCCGGATGCGTTGCCTCATAAACTCGTTTTACAGCTTCATCGTCCATAATATTTCTAAATCCGGTCAACACTGTCGGCATTCCGGTTTCTTTAAAACGCGTAGCATTGGCTGTCAGCAAATCGTCATTCATCGGATAATAGTAACGCATGCGTGGGTCTGTTGGGTCTGCCAACAATGCAGCTGCTACCTTGCCACCATTGCCAGCATGCAAACGGAACGCCAAATCCTGCGGCACGGGCTTGCCATCACGCCCTGGCTTGGTACGCATGACAAATACGGCTATGGCTCTGGCCGTTGCAGCCATGACCTTAGGGTGCAGTAATGCGCTGCCACCAATTCGGCGCGCTTCACGTAGTTCATCTAAAGTAATGCCACGACGCGTCTGTGTTAATGTCTTTGTTAACGCGGCAACTTCAGCATCATCAACTGTTTCTTGAAGCCATTTTTCAAATCCGATAAGTGGCGACAGCGTAGCTGCAGTTGTCAAGCTTGGGCATTTTTCCTTGAGCCATTTACGTGCTTCTTCAACCTGACGACCGCCAATTCCGGCGCTCAATTTTACCCGGCGCTCGTCCGTATCCTTATGCGCCATGTTAATCGCACTATAGAATGTAATGGCTGATGGGCTGGCGCCTTTTTTGCGACCAAGACGACCAGATGTAATTTCATCAAGGCTGTCGGCTAGCTTGTCGCCAAATGCACCATAGATAATGCTGAGTGGCTCGGGCGTGTGTCCGGGCGGCGCATTCTTGTCATCCATAATCGCAAATACAATGCGGTCCGGATTTGTATGTCCAAAGCGACGCTTCAATTCATCATGTAAATGACCATTAGTCGGATATGGCGCAACTACTTCATAATCAACAAGTTTTGCAATAAAACCCGGGCGGCGTTGTTCCAATTCTAACACCATGTCATAGGTCAAGCGCACCAAGGTGCCACTTGGGGTTTGCTTGCTATCAAAAATTTCTGGCGTGAATTGAATATCTTGCGCGGTTCTACGGAACAATGCGGGCACATGAATTCGGCTAGTAACAGCTTCTGGCAAACCTAACATCAACAAACGTCCCTAAAATATTGGAATTGCTTTTAAAACTCTATCTTCAATCCATCATATGCAGGCCGAATGTGGCTTGGCAATTCCCCTGAAATAGTTTCATAGTCCAACCCCTGCCCCATATGGGTTAAATAGGCGTGTTTTGGCTTAACACGCTCCACCCACTCTACGGTTTGCTGCAGATGCGAATGAGTCGGATGCGGGTTTTTGCTTACGCAATCCACTACCCAGACCTCCACGCCCTTTAACGCTTCGAATGCTTCCTCGTTAAGGTGTTTAGCATCCGTTGTGTAGGCGAATGGGCCAACACGGAAACCCAGCGTCTTTACATAAGTATGGTCTTGCTCGAACGGGATGACTGTCAGCTTGCCAAATTGTAATGGCTTACCCGTTTCAAGCACATTTGGGTTGAGCGATGGTTTATAATACGCATCACCTTCCACGCGGTGGTTGAAGATATAATCAAAACGCGTGGTGATTTTTTGCATGGTTGGCGCATCGCCATACACATCAATGGGCGCTTTCATGCGCCAATTCATCGAACGCAAATCATCAATGCCATGGCAATGGTCGGCATGGGCATGCGTATATAACACTGCTGTTAACTTCTGCACATTCTCGCGCAGCAATTGTTCACGCAAATCTGGGCTGGTATCAATCAACAATACCGTATCTTCATACTCAATCAGAACCGATGCACGTGTACGGCGATTTTTCGGATTTTTAGGATCGCATACGCCCCAATCATTGCCGATTAATGGCAAGCCACCTGATGATCCGCAACCAAGGATGGTCACCGTCATTTTTCTTTGTTGATTATTCGCCGTCATGTTTTACAGAAAATCCGATAGGTACAGTATGAGATGAAATAGATTATTCTAGATTCTAACTTGACTTGTAATACACCTATTGCATAGTAAAAAACATATTATGTGCTACTAAATTATTTATTCTAAGGAGCATTGATGAGCGATGACGATGTGCCGCCACATGTAAAACTCCGAAATAAAATCTCAAAAGAGATTCAGTCACTGACCTCAGATCGAGACCACCAGATACTGGCAGTAGCCACCAAAGACGACACTTTGGTGGTTTTTTTTATGCCGAATGGAACCGATATCGTTCGTGCCCATGAACGACATGTCAGAGCCAGCCGTGCCAGCAACAAAATATCCAAAGCGCAAGCCCAGCGGATGGTGACATTCCTCTATAATCAGGTCGTATCTGATAAAGGCATGATGGAAGTCACAGATGGCAAGATCGCTATATCGCAAAGCGTACTTGCATCCAACCCATATGGCATCACCGCCAACGATATATCCATGCGCGGGATGTCGGCTCAGGAATTATGTGGCCGTGAAGCAAAAACCATCGGCAATCTATCGGGCGCAATGACGCATATTTCACAGGCACTGGGTATGGAACTAACTGCTGAAGTCGTCGCCACAACCATCCAGCATAATTGTCCAAGAACAACGCGGCCAACCGTGGTGTGGCCAGCTGTAGCCACTGGCGGCGCGGCCCTGGCCCAATATAGGTCTTAGTTCGGCGCGCTCATCAGATTAAACACACGCAAGGCATTTGCCGTGGTGATGTTGCCAAGCTCTTCAAGACTAACGCCTTTAACTTCGGCAACCGCAGCAGCCGTATGCACAACATAAGCAGGTTCATTGGTGCGGCCACGATGTGGCATCGGTGCCAAGAACGGCGCATCGGTTTCTACCAATATCTTTTCCAATGGAATATTCTTTACGATGTCACGCAGCTCTTGTGACTTCTTGAATGTCACAATACCCGACAGCGACAAATAAAAACCCATTTCAACGGCTTGTTCCGCCAGCTTCGCGCCAGAGCTGAAGCAATGCAAAAGCCCCCGCAGCCTCCCCTGCCCTTCGCTCTTAAGAATTTCGTAAGTATCTGCATCTGCATCGCGTGTATGCACAATCAACGGCAAATCCGTTTCCAATGATGCGTGGATATGTCGGCGGAAGCTTTCCTGCTGCAATTCCTTGGGACTGTTGTTGTAGTAATAATCCAACCCCGTTTCGCCAAGCCCGACGACCTTCTTATATTTGCTCTGTTCGACCAGCCATTTGGTTTCGACCAATTCGCCGTCTTCTCCGCTATGGTGTGGATGCACGCCAAGGCTGCAAAACACATCATCATAGGTTTCGGCAACTTCCTTCACGCCTGCAAACCGGCTGGCATGGGTGCAGATGGTAATCATGCGTTTCACGCCTGCATCACGCGCGCGTTGCACCACGGCATCGCGCTGATCCTTGAAATCAGGAAAATCCAGATGGCAATGCGTATCAATTAAGCTCAAGCTCATGCGGCGGGTGCCTCGACAAAGCGCGGGAAGATACCTTGCGGTGCCGGTAACGGTGAGCCTGTCTTTAATGCATGTGCTGCATTTAGTTCCGTATAATTGCGCTTATCAGCAGCAATGCCAAGCTGGTCGAGCATTTTGTTCATGGACGTGGGCATGAACGGCAACGTAATCAGTGCAAGGCAGCGAATGGTCTCCGCCAATACATACAATACCGTTTGCATGCGTGCAGGATCAGTCTTTTTCAATGTCCATGGCACTTGCTCATCGATATAACGGTTGGCTTCGCCAGATACCATCCAGATTTCATCCAGCGCTTTATTAAACGCCTGCACATCCAGATGTGCGCGGCATAGTGGTAACAAATTATACGCACGCTGCAGTAATGCAGTGTCTACAGCGGTGAATGCACCATGTTCTGGCACTTTCCCTTCACAGTTTTTGTTGATGATGGACAATGTGCGCTGTGCCAGATTACCGAAGTTATTTGATAAATCGGAGTTGATGCGTTGAATCATCGCGGTTTTGGAATAATCACCATCTTGTCCAAATGGTACTTCA
>CAZMQI010000056.1:0-8616 GCA_964568585.1 uncultured Rhodospirillales bacterium | reverse complement strand
TGAAGTTATCAAACTGGATGCAGAACGCCGCGCCGTACAAACCCAGTTGCAGGAATTGCTTGCCAAACGCAATGATTTATCGAAGCAAATCGGCGATTTGAAGCGCAGCGGCGGTGATGCCACGGCGATTACCGAAGAAGTCGCCAAACTGAAAACACTCGCGCCGGAACTGGAACAAAAAGAACTGGCGGCTGCAGAAAAAATCGATGCATTACTTTCCGCACTGCCCAATGTGCCAGCTGATGATGTGCCATATGGTAAGGACGAAAAAGCCAATTTGGAAATCCGTAAATCCGGAACGCCGCGCCTAATCAATTCCGCCAAGGAACATTACGACATTGGCGAAAAATTAAAGCTGATGGATTTTGATAATGCCGCCAAAATGTCCGGCGCACGCTTCACCATCTTAAAGGGCCAATTGGCGCAATTGGAACGTGCCCTTGGCAATTTCATGCTGGATGTGAATACAACCCAGTTTGGATACACCGAAATTTCACCGCCCTTGATGGTGCAAGACCACATAATGTACGGCACCGGCCAATTGCCGAAGTTCAAGGACGACCAATTCATCGTTGCTCGCTTTAACGATAAGTACGAGGTGGAGCAGTCGCATTGGCTCATTCCTACAGCCGAAGTCCCGCTTACCAACATCGTCTATGACAGCATCGTGGAAGCAGAAGCGCTGCCATACAGGTTTGTCGCACGCACACCCTGTTTCCGTGCCGAAGCGGGGGCAGCAGGGCGCGATACGCGCGGTATGATCCGCCAGCATCAATTCTATAAGGTTGAGTTGGTCAGCATCACCACGCCAGACAAATCCAATGAAGAACATGAACGCATGACGGATGCGGCAGAAACGATTTTGAAGAAATTGGAAATCCCGTTCCGTACCGTTTTGCTATGCACCGGCGATATGGGTTTTTCGGCCAAGAAAACCTATGACATCGAAGCATGGTTGCCCGGGCAAAATGCGTACCGCGAGATTTCATCCTGTTCCAACTGCGGTGATTTCCAAGCACGCCGCATGAAGGCGCGATTCCGCGCCAAGGGCGATAAAAATACGCAGTTTTTACATACACTAAACGGTTCCGGCGTTGCCGTGGGCCGTGCGTTGATTGCAGTTCTTGAAAATTATCAGCAAGATGATGGAAGTGTTTCGATTCCATCTGCCTTGAAACCTTACATGGGCGGCGTGGATAAGATATCCATTGCTTGATCCAAAAGGCCTGATGCTTCGCAACGTTTTAACCTTTCTATTAACAATCATGCTGCTTGGCTTGTCGGCTTGCGCTGCGCCGCCGCGCACCAATTCCACAACGCCATCGGTCAGTATTAAAGCCGGAAAATCCGTCAGCGTTCAGCAAGGCGAAACCTTGTATGCGTTCGCGCGCCGTAATAAAGCCTCGATGCGCGAGATTATTGATTTGAACCGTCTGCAAGCACCGTATCAACTAAGTGCCGGAAGCGTATTAAAGCTTCCCGCGTCCGATGCCGATTTGCCATCGGTCGAGCTTGGACCCATCGCGGCCGAGAATGAAAAAGAATATAAGAGCAAGCATTCCGGCAAACCCAAAACCATCTATACGCAAGTAGCGCCAGAACCTATTACGAGTGCAAGGGCAGAGGATTACAATGCAATCGACCCCTATGCGCCACAATTGAACCGCCAGCCTTCCGCCTTGCAAGATGCTGCCAACCAGCAGTTTGAGCCAGTGCCAATGGCACAACCAACACCAACCGCCGCGCTTAATCTACAGCCCATGGTGTTTGACAGAAAAAACAAGAATTTAGTCGAAGCTGCTAAGCCTGCACCTGTTTTAAAAGTGCCCCCCGTCGCTGAGAAAGTTCCTGAAAGAATTCCAGAGAAAATATCCGCTAGCACAACCAAGCCACATGATAAAAAGGGCAAATTAAAAGCCGACCCGAATGCGGATGATGTTGAACCGTTGCCCCCTGTAAAGCCTGTTGCGGTTGTTCCGCCCCAACTCAAAACACCCACAGCAGAAAAAAAGCCGGAAGTGAAGCAAGCAGATGGTGGCATGCATAGCCGCATCGAGAAGGGCGCAGAGCCACAAAATTTTATATGGCCAGTCAATGGTACGGTTATTTCAACCTTTGGTCCAAAATCAAACGGCCTCAATAATGATGGCATCAACATCGGTGTTCCGCGTGGCACGCCCGTGGTAGCTGCAGATGGTGGCACAGTTGCCTATGCTGGCAATGATATTCCAGGCTATGGCAATGTTGTGCTGGTACGTCATCCATCAGGACTTATGACCACCTATGCCCATCTTGACCGCATGTTTGTCCAGCAGGACATTGTAGTGGCAAAGGGCGACTTATTAGGGTCTGTCGGAACCACAGGCGGGGTGGATACGCCCCAATTGCATTTCGAAATCCGCCGTAATAAAGAAGCGTTAGATCCATCCAAATATCTTTATAAATAGCCATGCGACACAATAAACGTGCAGCAAAAATCGTCGCGATACTTGTTTACATGGCAATCGTGTTCTTGTCGGGTACGGAATTGATAGATGCGTTCAAGACTGGTGAAACGCTTTCGGTATTCTCAATGGATTTTCATGGGCATTCTGAACCCATCACTTCGATTGGCGGGATTGTTTCATTAATTATCTACGGCGTATCGTTTTTGATTGGCGGTTTTTTTCTGGTCAAAACAATATATGACCAGCGCTAAGTAATTTTAATTCCAGCTTTGCCCGCAGCATCCTGAATAAATTGCCATGCAACGCGGCCAGAACGTGCCCCGCGTGTGACGGACCATTCAATGGCTGCTGCATGCAATTCGTCCTTTGATTGCGGCAGTTTAAGCCAATCTGCATAGCCATCGATGATGGCAAAATACGTCTGCTGGTCGCAGGTATGAAAGCCAAGCCATAGGCCAAAACGGTCAGACAGCGATACTTTTTCTTCAACTGCCTCATATGGATTGATGGCCGTTGAACGTTCGTTTTCAATCATATCACGCGGCATGAGATGACGGCGGTTGGATGTCGCATAGATAATCACGTTATCCGGGCGGCCTTCCAGCCCACCTTCAAGAACTGCTTTCAATGATTTATAACTGCTTTCATTTTCGGAGAATGACAGATCATCGCAGAACAAAACAAAGCGACGTTTCTGCCCGCGCAACATGCGAAGCAATACCGGAAGCGTTGGAATATCTTCACGGTGAATTTCAACAAGGGCAATGGAATTCGGAACTTGTTTCAAAACTTCCGCATGCACTGCCTTGATGAGGGAGCTTTTGCCCATGCCGCGTGCGCCCCACAGCAATGCATTATTGGCCGAAAGGCCTTTGGCAAATTGCAGGGTGTTATTCAAAAGGATTTCCTTTTGTAAATCCACGCCCTGTATCAACGTTAAGTTTACGCGCGAAACACTTGATAATGCTTCCAATTGCTGCGTTTCGCCTTGCCAGATATAGGCATCCGCCGCCTTGATATCCTTGGCATGGGGTGCGGGCGGTTTGAAGCGTTCCAACGCATCCGCAATACGGGCGAGAAGGGGGATGACATCCTTATCCATTGACGATTTTCTTTTGTGGTTCGGGCTGTGCGCCAGTAAATTCTGGCACAAGCGTAACGATGGCGCGGCGTAACACCTGTTCATCGATATTCGCATCCTGCGCTTTAGATCCAAGCGAAGTGATGAAGCTGTTTACGTCATTGAATGATTTTGGTGCAGCAGCTGCCAAGTGAACGCCGTCTGCGCCCGATGGTGTTAACTGTTCGCTGTCCGAGAATAGTTCTTCATATAATTTTTCACCGGGGCGCAACCCTGTGTAGACAATTTTAATATCTTCATCGGGCTTTAGTCCTGCAAGACGTATCATCTGCTTGGCAAGATCGGCGATTTTCACAGGGTTGCCCATATCCAGCACCATAATCTTACCGCGTTCCTGAATGCCTGTGGTGGCATGGGCAGATGCTTGAAGCACCAGCTCAACCGCTTCGCGTACGGTCATGAAATAGCGGGTAATATCGGGGTGGGTAACGGTCAGTGGCCCGCCCTTTGCCAATTGTGCCTGAAAGCGCGGTACCACGGAGCCCGTGGAGCCCAGCACATTGCCGAACCGTACGGTTAGGAAGCGGGTTTTGCCCGAATTATCGTGGTCTAATGCTTGGCAATAATGTTCAGCGATACGTTTGCTTGCGCCCATGACATTGGCAGGGCGCACAGCTTTATCTGTTGAAATCAGTACCATTACATCGCTGCTATACTGTGCGGCAGCATCCGCGACATTCTTTGTGCCCAAGACATTGGTCAATAAGGTCTCGCGCACATTTACTTCGGCCATCGGCACATGTTTGAGTGCGGCGGCATGGAATACGATTTGCGGTTTGAACGTCGCAAAGATCTGATTGATACGTGCTGCATCACGCACATCGGCGATTTGCGCGTGGATGGCCAAGCTTGGAAACGCTTCGCGCAACTCCAGTTCGATGGCATACAAATTGAATTCGCTGCTATCCACCAATACCAGCTCGCTTGGCTTTAATGCCGCGATTTGGCGGGTCAATTCGCTACCAATCGTGCCGCCGGAACCCGTGACTAATGCACGTTTATGCTGCACGAATGAAATCATAGCCTGTCTGTCCAGAACCGTTTCAGCGCGGCCCAGCAAATCTTCCAAGGCGATGGGGCGCATAGTGCTTTGTGCGCCTGCGTTCTCGTGTAATTCGGTGATGGATGGCAAGCGGGATAGGGTGAGGCCAAGTGCCTGCGCTTCGCTCAAGAAATTTTCAAAGCCAGCCGAACGGCCTGCAACCTTGCTAATAATCAAACGTGCAGGGGCAAGATTTTTTGCTTTTAGATCAGTTACCACCTGTTTCAAATCCGACATATTGCCAAGAATGGAAACCGAATGGATTTCGCGGCCTGTGCGTGTGCCTTTTTCATCCAACACACCCACGACGTGATAGGGGGATGCACGGTCAGAAATGACGCTTTGAATAAACAATACCGCTTCATCACTTGCGCCGACCACTAATACATTGGTGCGATCTTGGTGGTTAGCATTCCAAAAACGGTCTAACCGGCCTTCGCGTAACAGCCTTACAAACAGGCGCGAACCGCTCATAAACGCGACAAGTACGAACCATACGATGCCAGCAACCGAACGCGGCATCCCATCAAGACGGGTGAAGATGAACGAAACGGTGAGAAAAATGGCAACTGCCAGTGTCACTGCTTGCAGGATGCTTCCCAAATCTCGCACCGATGTATAACGCCATACGCCGCGATACACGCCCGTTGAAACGAATGCTAAAATGCTGCTGGAAACAAATAGTAGCATTTGAATGAGCCATGGTTCGGCTGGTATCTGGAATAATTCATCGCCAAGTCGCAGATACATCGCCACTGCAAATGTCAGTGCGGCCATGATTACATCATGCATAAACGAAAATATAACGCGGTTAAAACGTGGCAGTGCCATTATTTAAATTCTTCCATTAACGCTCAGACGTTTTAAATACCACATTTGTCCTGCCACAAGCAAAGGGGCCAATAAAAGCAGCCATACATTATATGCCGCAGCGCCAATACAAATCAGCAAAAACCCAATATTTGCAGCGATAATCGCTTTAACGACCGGAACAGGGCTGCCTGTGCCCAAGGCCGCTTTTTGATAAAAATGTTCGCGGTGCGCTTCCCAGAACTTCTTCTTTTCCAGTATGCGGCGGATGAGCGTGATGCTCGCATCGCATACATAATAAAGCGGTAGGCACAACGCGATACCAAGATAACCGTTAATCGCTAACACCATCATCAGATAGCCGAGCAGAAATCCAAGCGGAATACTTCCCACATCACCCATGAATAATTTGGCGGGGTGCCAGTTCCAGAATAAAAAGCCGATTGAAGCGCCAGCAATTGCTGCGGCGATAACGAAATTGAATTCAGGGATACTGCCAATCAGCAATGCGATGACGACAAAGCCAATGCTGACATGCGTTGTCTGTGCACCAGTGATGCCGTCAATTCCGTCCATAAAATTGGTAAGGTTGATAAACCACAACCATGCAAATCCTGCAACCACGCGGTCCAGCCATAATGGCAATGCGCCTTGAAATACGTATTGTGTGATGGGCAGTGATGCGAGACCCAGCGCAACCGCCAGCAAATGCACCATGAAACGTTCACGGGCCGGCAATGATTTTTTATCATCCAGCCATGAAACGATGATGAGCGCGATGACTGCTAGCAATAGAAAGAAATGCTCAGCGAATTGGCCGACATATAGGTCATACGCAATCCATACGGGTAACACACTAAGCCACAAGGCGATGCCCCCGCCACGCGGCACGGGCGTTGCGTGCATGCTGCGTTCATTGGGGTTATCGAGGATAGAGGCGGCCAATAAGCGGTCCCGCACCTTGCCACATATGAACCAGCTAAGCATTGCTGTAAGCGTAATGATAAGAACGAGTATAAACATGGGCACATATTACATATGTAATTATGAAACTCAATTGACAGGCGTTGGTTACCTGTTTAGGGATTTGATGCATGAGTAATTCGGATGAAACCAGTCAACCTGGTCAAAAAACAAGCGTTATATCGGTGTCTTATCATACTGGTGGCGTGCTTTTTGAAATGATCGCATCTGTCTTGGCTCAAGACGGCTTGGCCGAGCTCGTCATCGTCAATAATGGTAATCCCCATTATGTCGTGGAAAAATTACATGAAATGGCATTAGAAAATCGCCAACTGAAACTCATCACGGGCCACGGGAATGTCGGCTTTGCCAAAGGTAATAATCTTGGCGTGAAAGCGGCAACTGGCGATTATGTATTCCTGCTTAATCCAGATTCAGTACTGCAGCCCGGCGATTTAAAAATGTTGATGGACCAATCCAAGGATTTACCGCGCCCGCATTTGATTGGCCCACGTATTCTTGATGCAGATGGAAAGGAACAAAGCGGAAGTCGGCGCGACATTTTGACGCCGTGGAATGCTTTTGTTGAAACATTAGGTCTTTACAAACTTTTTCCAAATAACCCTAAATTTAAGCGCTGGAAATGGCATGAAGAGCCATTACCATCCAACATTACTGAAGTGCCTGCAGTGAGTGGCGCGGCGATGTTTTTACCCAAGGCTGATTTCTGGCTGGTTGGCGGTCTTGATGAAGGCTATTTCCTACATGTCGAGGATGTCGATTTCTGCCTGAATTTGCAAAAAGCAGGCGCTAAAATTTTCTTTATTCCACAGCTGGCTGTGAAGCATATTGGTGCTACCAGCGACGCTCCGTCCGAGGTTGTTGAACGTCATAAAGCCATCAGCATGGTGCGCTATTTCAAAAAGAATTTTTCGGGTACAACGCCATTGCCACTTTTGTGGGTGCTCTTTTTTGCCGTATGGGCACGTTATTATGTCTTTGTTGTAAGCAACGTATTACGTAGCAAATTGGCCTAAGAAATATCTTTTGGAAATTCTGGCTTAAAATCACGTGCATTCAACTTCAATATGCTTAGCGCATCGGTGCTGTCATATGCCAAATCATGGTTCATGCGCTCAAACAGGCTGGGGCTTAGATTGGTGAGCCCCATCGCGCGTACTACCCGCAACAAGTTTTTAAGGAAAAAAGTTGGAAATGAGAAAATGCGGATAGGGCGTCCCAATGCTTCTGCCACACGGCGTATCATCGTGAAGTAGGTGATGGTTTCGCCGCCCGTGACGTTGATGGATTTATTGTAGGCGGCCTTATTGCCAATACTGTTCACGACAGCCTGCGCCACATCTTGTGCGTGAATGGGTTGACGAAGCCCCATCGCTTCGCCCGATACCATGAAGAAGCCAAAACGTTTAATCATTTTTGCGATAAAGGTGATGTTGCCATCATTGATGCAGTCGTAAATCAAAGTAGGGCGCAGGATAGTGTAGGGGATGCGGAACGTTTCGCTGTTCACGCGCACGACTTCTTCGGCATTGCCAATCTTGCGTACCAGTTCCTTTTCCTGCGCGTCCAGACTTTTGGCTTTTCCGAACAAACTTGTTGAACTAAGGGTGATGAGCTGCGATGCGCCCAAAAATTGTGGCATGACGGGACCCAGCAGCCAGATTGGCCATAGGCTGATGATGACGGCGCGGTCATGTAAGTGCCATGAGGCATCCTGTACTTCGTTGGTAGGAAGCCATGCGAAATTCAGGCCTGTATCGGTCTTTTTGCGGCTTACGACATACCCTCTGTAGCCTTGCTCCGCCAATAACGGCAAAAGATAGTTTCCAACAAGGCTACCGCCACCTAAGACTAGTACTTGCTGTTTAGCGTCGTTTTCCATTAAAAGAACCCTATATAAAGACTCTATGTTCCTTTGAGGAGACTATCAGGTGAAGTGGGATAAAAGCAAATTACCAAGTCGTCATGTTAGCGTTGGGCCCGAACGTGCGCCGCATCGCTCCTATTATTATGCCATGGGCATGACCGAGGAGGAAATCAACCAACCTTTCGTTGGCGTCGCGACCTGCTGGAATGAAGCTGCTCCGTGCAATATCTCGCTATCGCGTCAGGCACAGTCCGTTAAAAAGGGCGTGAAGGCCGGATTTGGTACGCCGCGTGAATTCACCACCATCACCGTGACCGACGGCATC
>CAZMQI010000055.1:0-8966 GCA_964568585.1 uncultured Rhodospirillales bacterium | reverse complement strand
GCACTTGGGGAATACGCTTGCCACCCTCGCCTGCGCTCAAGCCTTTTTCGTCATGGCTGGTCTTGGCAAGGTTTTCGGTTTGGCGAACCGACAACCCGCCTTGCACAACCTCATTTGCTAATGCGAGTGGATTTTTGGCAGAGAGCAATGCGCGCGCATGGCTTCCGGTCAGCGTTTTATGATCACGCATCAATTGCTGTACGGCTTCCGGCAATTGCAGTAAACGCAGGGTATTTGCAACATACGCGCGGCTTTTACCTAATGCCTGGCCGATATCTTCTTGGCTGTGACCGTATAATGCGCCGAGGCGGTGGAAGGTTTCTGCTTCTTCCATCGGGGTCAAATCATCGCGCTGCATATTTTCAATCAGCGCGAATTCCAATGCATCGCGGTCTTTGATATCGCGGATGATGACCGGAATTTCATGCAGCTGCGCTGCTTGCGATGCGCGCCAACGGCGTTCACCGGCAACAATTTCATACGCATTCGATTTATCAGGATGCGGGCGCACCAGAATAGGCTGCAGGATTCCCTTTTCTTTGATGCTTGCGGTTAAATCATCCAAGGCTTGTTTATCAAAATGTTTACGTGGTTGCTTGGCATTCGGATAAATTTGCCCAACCGGAAGTGTACGCGGATTGCCGGTTTGATCAGGCGCTGAGGGATCTTCGTCAGCGAAAATGGCTGATAACCCTTTGCCTAAACGTGCTGGTCTTATTGGGGGATTCTGCTGCGAGATGGGAGCGTTCATGGTATTCCTCAAAAGATTGGTCATGTTTTTTCTACGGGTTTTATCATTTAAAAAAAGTTATGCTACGCGTTGTTCGTGGTCGGCTTTACGCTGCGCGCCAATGACGCGGTCACGCAATAAAACTTCGCGCGCCAGATGCATGTAGGCCTGGCTGCCGGGGCATTTCAAATCATACACCAGAACAGGTTTGCCATGCGATGGCGCTTCGGATACGCGAACATTGCGCGGGATGACGGTTTCAAACACTTTCTCGCCAAAGAATTCGCGCACATCATGTTCCACGGTGGCGGAAAGCCCATTGCGTTTGTCATACATGGTGAGCACTACGCCTTCGATTTCCAGATCTGGATTGAAGGCCTGTTTCACGCGTTCAATCGTACGTACCAATTGCGATACGCCTTCCAACGCATAGAATTCACATTGCAACGGCACCAGCACATCATCCGCTGCCACCAGCGCGTTCAGCGTCAACATGTTCAAAGATGGCGGGCAGTCGATGAGCACGAAGTCATACGTATCCCGCGCTTCTTCAAGCCCGTTTCGCAAACGGTATTCGCGCTGTTCAGCAGACACCAATTCGATTTCCGCGCCAGCTAATGCGGTGGATGATGTGACGATGGATAAATTCGGGATGATGGTTGCTTGGGCAACTTCGCTCACGCGGGCTTCGGCGGCCAATAATTCATAAGTGCCCATGCCGCGTTTGGAACGCATGATGCCAAAACCGGTCGATGCGTTACCCTGTGGGTCGGCATCCACGACGAGAACTTTCTTGCCAACAGCGGCTAATGCAGTTGCAAGATTGACAGCGGTCGTGGTTTTGCCAACGCCGCCTTTTTGGTTTGCTAATGCGATAATGCGGCCCGTTGTAAGCTTACTGTGCGAGAATGTATCAGCCAAAGGCGCGCCCCCCAATTTCCATAAGCCCCCTAAAGAGCCCATATAGAACAGGGCGTTAGGGTGAGTTTCGTTTAATATTCGTCAGCCTGATGATATAGGCTTCGTTGTCGGTCACGCTTTCCATTTTGCGTACCTCCATTGCCCAATCTTTGTGCGCTTTTACGAGTTCAGCGTCAAGGTTTTTCCCCTTCAAAAACAAGCAATGTGTGGATGGTTTCCGAAGGCGTTCCGATAGCTCTAAAAGCTCGGAAAGGTCGGCTAACGCGCGGCTGGTAATGACATCGAACTGGCGGTTTTTAACGTCATCAATATCAAGGTTTAACAAGTCGATTTTGGTTTTGGTTTCGGCAGCAATCGTTCTTAAGAAAGCGGCCTTTCGAACATCCCGTTCAATCAGGGTGACATTGGGGGCACCCATGATGGCAAGTACCATCCCGGGAAACCCAGCCCCGCTGCCCATATCGGCCAAGGTGGTGTTCTCATCGCCAGAATGGCGGTAGACGGGATAAAGCTGCGCGCTATCCATAAAATGCCGCTGCCACGCATCATCCAGCGTACTGGCTGATACCAGATTAATCTTTGGGTTCCATTCATGCAGCTTTGCATGGTAATGGCGCAATTTATCCATGACCTCGGGTTCTACCTCGGTGGCCGTTAAGAAATCGCTCTCGGTGAAGGGTTTGCTCATTAGGAAAGTTTAACAGGAATTGGGGCCAAACGAAACTATTCTTAGCGGGTTTGGAAGGCTAAGGTCGGCGCATATTTTTAGATAATTTTTATGCATATTACAAATGGCTAGTCTACCCCGTAAACCAACCCGTCCTGGAAGCTCAACGCAGCCGCTGGCAACACCCGCATTCACCGCCAGTGAAGCGGTGCAAATCATGTTGTCTCCGGATTTCTATCATGAGCGCGTGGAGCGTGTGCGTGAACTGCTTGATGAAGC
Source organism: uncultured Rhodospirillales bacterium (assembly GCA_964568585.1). Lineage (GTDB taxonomy): Bacteria > Pseudomonadota > Alphaproteobacteria > UBA9219 > RGZA01 > RGZA01. The sequence goes on along the minus strand of CAZMQI010000055.1, from coordinate 6,369 downwards.
CAAGCGATTGCGTATCGAGCAGAAAGAAGCCCGCCGTGCCAAGCAAAAAGCCTTGCGCGTTTGGGGTGCGAACCGCACCGCCGAAACTTCTGCGGCATTTGAAGAAGCCTGTGACCGCTGTGACACGTTACAAGAACACGTTGCATCGATTATCAAAGACATCGATCAATATCGTGACATCTCCTATGACGTTGTCTATCCGCACCGCCGCGCGGCACACCCCAAACCCGCACCGCAGGGCTAAGCATGGCATCGCTATGCGGGCGTGCTCTCCCTGTTTTCAAAAGACGATGAAGTGAAGTTGAAATATTGCGCGTATCTGTTGTCGATGATGACCATGGCCTTGCAAGTCACCGCGTGGAAGATATTCTTGAAGCGCGCCGTTTGCTGGGAGGCTTGAAGCACATTCAGGTGCAGCGGCCGAATTTTGGCTAATAACTAACCTAGCATCGCGGCTGGCAATGCACTACGCACAGTAAGTTTAACCGCTTCCAGTTCCGGCCATGGGTCGCGGCTCTCTGCAAGCTGATGCGCTTTATAAAGACTGACAATATTGCCAACAATCATGTCTGTTGAATCAATCGACGGAAAACGTGCGCTCCTCAATGCGCCTTTATTCGGGAAATATTTGACTTTACCGCTCCGGGTCAATTTCGCGCCGTAGATATTCTTGGTCACTTCCGGGCCATAGCCATAGCCATAATGTACGCTGCGCCCTGCGAACAAACATTCCGATACCATGGACTCGCTTCGCCCGATGATGATCATATGGTCGGCCAGCGTCAAAAGCGCCTTATAGGGATTAGCGTGCTTATCATCCTTATGGAAATCATAAACCTGTAGATGCTTTTGTTGTTCTGGATTTAGCAGTGCTTTGAATTAATCGCATATATCGGCAAGCATATCCTGAATGGAGCGCGGGCTGGAGCTAATGACAAAGCGTGCATCTAGTATCTGTTTTGCGACTTTGCCAAGCGCTTCCATGTGTTTAGCCGAAACCAAATCATGGCCTAGCACGATGGCAATCAACGGTTTGCCATCCCCTTTCAGGGTGTCATAAAACCGAGCAGCTTCAGCTGTCAAATCCTCGATGGTTAGATTGTGCGGTGCCAGGCTATCGAACTCTTCCGGCAAATAGCGACACCAGTTCATGATATCCAAATCCCCCGCAAGAAATACTTGCTGGGGAATTTCGAGCCGAACATCCCCGCAGGTGGATGATTGATGGGTCGCAATGAAGTCATGGCTAAGTGACATTAGCAAGGCTTGTGGTTGGCCATAGGTTTTAAAAAACACCTCGCTGACCACTGCCTGAAATGCGCGTTGGAGTATCGACCGCGCATGGACATGGCTTATTGCAGGTTCAGGTCGCAATTCCGGTGGTAATTCGGCCAGCACGGCTTCTACACATGCCCTGAAATCTGCGATTACTTTTCGTATTTCGATAGATTTGAGTTCCAAGCCAGTGCGCGTGGCAAAAAGTCGGGCAACTCCGTTCAAGGCATTGGCCCCGCCGCCACCGGCAGGGTAATTGGTGATGGACCAGACTTCGGGCTTCTCGAATGGTTGGAAAATTGTTTTGGTCATTGGCGCGAAAGTATCATTCGGCGAATTGACACAGCTATTTGGTATTTACTTGCAGAGCCATTTTATAAAATAATATTATAAATCAATTGTTTATCAAAAATGTTTCACGTGAAACACATACAATAGTATGTATTGAAGTGCATCAAAACAACCCAAGGTTGTAATTAAGCGGCCTTTTTAGAACGCTTTACGTGACGCAGAAGTGATATAATAGCAGCTGGGGTAATGCCCGGAATACGTGCCGCCGCACCGATGGTGGTTGGCTTTACGGTTTTCAACTTCTGGCGGGTTTCAGCGGATAGACTTCCCACCGCATCGATATCCAGATCTCCCGGCAGTTGCATCGCCTCATCCCGCAGGAAGGCTTTGATGTCGGCATCTTGGCGTTCCATGTATCCGGCATATTTGCCGTCAATTTCCACCTGCTCCGCAATCTCGGGCGACAGGGCTTTCAGCTGCGGCCATAACTCGCATAGCTGGGTGAACTCCACGCCGGATGATAACAGGTCATAAGCATTCCGGCGCACGCCATCTTGGTTGACGGTCAGACCCATCTTGACTAGTTCATGGGGGGTGGCGGATAAGGATTTGGCCAAAGCTCTCGCCTCCTCCAATGCTGCTGCCTTTTGGGTGAATGCCGTAGAACGTTCTTCGCTGATACAGCCGATTTGCATGCCCAAAGCCGTCAGGCGTTGGTCGGCATTATCCGCCCGCAAGCTCAGGCGGTATTCTGCCCGGCTGGTGAACATGCGGTAAGGTTCGTTGGTGCCACGGGTGATTAGATCATCGATCATCACCCCGATATAGGCTTGGCTTCTATCCAAGATAACGGGCGCGGAGCCGCTGGTCTTCATGGCGGCGTTCAGACCTGCAACCACGCCCTGCGCTGCGGCTTCTTCATACCCTGTCGTGCCGTTGATTTGGCCTGCCAAAAACAGCCCCGGAACCCGCTTGGTTTCCAAGGTTTGCTTCAGTTCGCGCGGATCGACAAAGTCATATTCAATCGCATAGCCATAACGGATAAAGCGCACGTTTTTAAGGCCAGCAATCGCCCGAACGAACCCATCTTGCACATCAATTGGCAAGGAGGTGGAGATGCCATTGGGGTAGATGGTATCGTCATCGAGCCCTTCTGGTTCGAGGAAAATCTGGTGGCGATCCTTCTCCGCAAAGCGCACGACTTTGTCTTCGATGGATGGGCAATAGCGCGGCCCCGTTCCCTGAATCTGGCCGGAATACATCGGCGCGCGGTGGATGTTATCGGTGATAATCTTATGCGCCTCAGGAGACGTATAGGTAATGCCGCAGGCAATCTGCTGGTTCGCGGTTTTGGTGGTCAGGGTGCTGAAATAATATGGCTGGTCATCAGCTGGCTGCATCTCCAATCCAGACCAATCAATGGTCTTGGAATCGAGGCGTGCTGGCGTGCCAGTCTTCAAACGGCCCAGCGGAAAGCCGAAACGTTCCAAGGTATCGGATAGACCCATGGATGGCGCTTCGCCCACCCGCCCCGCGGGGGTCTTGGTTTCCCCCTGATGGATAAGGCCGCGAAGGAAAGTGCCCGTTGTTAAAACAACCGCGCCGCAGGCTATTTCAGTGCCATCCGCGGTTACAACCGCCCGTATGTTGCCAGCATCATCCAGCAGCATATCTTCAATCGCATACGGCAAAATGGTCAGGTTTTCTTGGGCATTTAATGTAGCCTGCATATGCTGGCGGTAAAGCTTCCGGTCGGCTTGGGCACGGGGGCCCCGCACGGCGGGCCCCTTGGAACGGTTCAGCAAACGGAACTGGATGGAGGCAGCATCAGCCACCCGGCCCATCACCCCGTCCAGCGCATCAATCTCGCGGACCAGATGCCCCTTCCCCAAACCGCCGATGGCAGGGTTGCAGGACATCTCCCCAATCGTGTCGACCTTATGCGTGGCGAGCAAGGTTTTGGCACCCGCGCGCGCAGCGGCAGCCGCAGCATCACAGCCCGCATGACCCCCGCCCACAACGACGACGTCAAATCTATTTGGGAATTTCAAATCCGATTTCATGATGCGCGGAACATATATTTTTTAGGGCTGTGAGACAAGGCCTGCGTAAAAACACAGCACTTTTTAAAATGATATTATATAACAATAGCTTATCAAAAATGTTTCACGTGAAACACATGCAATAGTATGTAATGACTATAGTCTAGACAACCAGAAGTTGAAAATTGGTTTTAAAAGTGATTTTGTTTGACGTATATCTAATCAAAGTATCTGTCTAATAGAAAAAATCTTCAGGTAAAAAATGAATTCCTCAAATCCCATAATTAAAGCTCATTGGAAAGCATTAAAACGAGAAAGCATTTTAATCCGACAGCTTTTAGGGTCTGGTGCCACTGCGCTTGGAAAAGCAAGCTATGCAGATGGCCTCGGAAAATACTATGAGGCATTTTTTGGACTTTCAATAGGGTTAGAACGATTTGGCAAGCTAATTATTGTAACCAATCATGCAATTGAAAATTCTGGAAAACTACCTACAGCCGGCGAAATAATAAAATATGGTCATAACATCAAAAATATTTTTAATACAGTTGATGGGATTGTTCAAAAGCGTCAAATGACTTTGAAATACACGCGGCCAAGTGATGATATATCAGACTCTATAATTGATTGCCTGGATTCATTTGCCGATGCACGTCGCGGTCGTTATGGAAATTTTCAAGAACTGGGAGACCCAAATTTTGATGAGGAGTTTGAACCAATCTCCCAGTGGTGGAAAAGCGTTGCTGAAAAAATTATGCAAAAACATTTGGCGGGCACAAAAAAAGAAATAAAAATTCACACGAATGCAGCCGATGTAGCAAAATTGATGGCGGGAATTGCCTTAGTAAGATTTCAAAGTGAGACAGGCGATTCCATAAATGATGCTGGAGCTGCCTCTATACACAGTGGGCAAACCGAGCTGGTTCAGCAATGGGGTAGGATTTATAGCCTAAGGATGGTGCGCTGGCTTTCTTGCATATTTGAACAATTATCAAGTGACGCATGTTATAAGCATGGCATAGATATATTTTTTGGGCACAGCGAATTTTTTGATACTTATAGAGTTGGAGATGATTTTTTAAAGACACGAAAAAATTGGCCGTTAAATTGAAGCTCGTTTTTTTGATAATTTATAAAATTACTACCTCTCCGCCGTCAGCCTACTCCACGCACTACGCACGGCAATCTTCTGACGCAGGATGAAGCGTTGGGGGAAGGATGCGAATTGTTTTGGATCACGTAAATCCAGTTTCTCATAAACAATCATTCCGAACGCAGCGAATAAACGGCGGCTATGCGAATTGGTCGCCACATCTTTTTCGGGGTGGTTCTGGACGCCGATGATATTGGTGCGGTTGATGTGAATGGCTTCAATCGTATCATCGGGCGCATGCGCCATGACGGTGATGTTGCTGTTTGCGGGAATGGATGTTTCATCAATCGCGCGCCAATGCACCGAATTAATCGAAACGTTTGGCGGGCGTTTGATTTTGGCGGCGGCTCTGGCCACAATTTCCGCTTTGATATCACGGCCAAACACTTCCCCTGCGGTTGATTGCAAGGCGTGCAATATGGTTGCGCTTCTAATCTTTAAACCATGCGCTGGGCCATAGACGTTTTCTTTTGAAACAGGGCCATGCGTATCCACCACTTTCAATTTTGCACCATAGGCCACCGCGATCTGTTGCATGCCAAGGCAAATGCCTAGCATCGGTGTTCCGGCTGGTGCTTGGTGCACAATCCCCAGCGTCAGGTAATCACGCGCAGCGTCATGAGTGCTGTCATCGAATTCCGGCTTTTCACGATAAAGTTCGGGCATGACATTGGGGCGGCCACCTGAAAACACGAAGCCATCATAGCGTCTGAACAAAGATGAAAAATCGCAACCCGTCGGGTTGGTGAGATGATTACGCAAATTATGGTTGAACGGAAATTCATCGAGCGTTTCTTCGGTGGGGCGGATGATGTCCACCGCGACTTTGGAATAGGTTCGCAGTGCATTCACGTAACTGGCAACACGCCATTCATCATGCAGCGTGGTGACGACCAGCAGCACGCGTTTTGGCATTTCTGTTGGGTGGCGATTATCAAAACTGGTATCGCGTTCAATAAAATCAGACAACATTGTATTTGGGCGCACTTATTCAAAATGATTAAAATAACACGTCAATAAGCGTAAAATGAATAGTTCAGGAAATAAAGGGGGTTACTTCGCTACTGCGAGCGAGGCTGCAATTTCGTTGATAAGCGCGGGGCCTTTGTAAATAAGGCCAGTGTAAAGCTGAATGGCATTAGCGCCGCTTTCCATCAAGCGTTTGGCGTCTTCGCCACTTTGCACGCCGCCGACACCGATGATGGGCATGGAGCGCGGGATGAGTTTGCGGATTTCGGAAACCATCCAGCATGAAAGTTCCAGAAGTTGTTTTCCGGAATATCCGCCGACTCTTGTTTGCTCAGACGCCCCGTTGTTTTTATGGGGGCTTCGCTCGCGTAAGCTCGCGGAGCGACGGTCGTCGCTCTTGCCATCATGCGTTGGCCATTCAAAATTTATTTCTTTCAGCAAATTTTTGTTTGCATAGGGCACGGTGTTGGTTGCAACAAAGCCATTGATACCAGCGTCTAATGCTGCTTTCACCATGCGCGATAAGGCATAGCTATCATGGGTCGGGCCAAGTTTGATGAGCACGGGAATCTGTCCTGCGCCTTCCTTCGTTTTTTTGATTTGTGCGGCTGCGGTTTCAATTTGCTCAAACGCCGCAGG
>CAZMQI010000054.1:0-9354 GCA_964568585.1 uncultured Rhodospirillales bacterium | reverse complement strand
CCTGAGCAGCAGTTTCGGAAATCAGACGGCTATTGTCGAAATGAACAGGTTCTGACGGCGGTGTGTATGCTGGAGCCCGCAACGGTTCTGGTTCAGGCGCAGGTGCAGGCGGTGCGATATTTTCTACGCTACCATCATCTTTGACTTCTTCGATGAGGTCGAGCACAGGCGCTTCTTCCGCGTTGGCCATTTCAAGTACTGGCGCTGGTTCCGCATTCGGATCGGCAGGGGTTGGTTCAACCGTTGCGCCATCTTCGGAAATAATCCGACGAATTGAGGCAAGGATTTCCTCCATCGACGGTTCTTGGTTTTGTGTGTTCTCTGCCATAGATATCCGGGAAGAATCAAAAAAAGGTTATTCAGAACATTAATCTAATGGCTGAAAGGGTTCAAAGAAAAGGATTTTATCGCAAGGGTGATTATTTAAGGCTGAATCGCAGGGGCAGGCTTCGTTTCGGGGGTCGTATTAGCTGCTGGCTCGACTGCCGGGCTGCTACCTGGTTCCGGGGTTACTTCGGGGTTATTGAACTCTGGCTCTTCGGTTATGCCAAGGCCTATCCACTTATCTTTGGTGGAATTATAGTGCGCCACAGGGTCATATGGTGTGACAGGCAATTTGAGATGCTGCGCGGTCAACTCGCCGATAGCAGATTTGACAAGGAACAGGGCAACCGCCTTATCACGCTGCGCCCGCACCAGATTGACGCGCGCTTGCAGTGCTTCTGCTTCAGCATTCAAGCGGTCGAGAATGGTACGCGTTCCGACTTTTGATTCTTCCTTCACGCCAAGGAAAGCAAGCTCAGCGGCCTGCACCTGCTTTTGACGAGATTTAATCGTCGCCTGTGCCGTATTCAAACTTTCCCACGCACGCACTGCAGTTTCACGTGCGGTATCCAGTGCAGCACGGATTTCAACACGGCGTTGGCTGGCGGTTTCTTTAGCAGCGCGTGTGCGAGCATAATCTGCGCCACTACGATATAAGGGCACGGTCAATCGTGCCATGATGCTGGCGGTATCCGTTTTGGCGGTTGAAGCAGCGCTTCCTGAATCCCATGCTCTATCTGCGGATGCCTGCACATCCACTTGCGGCAATAATGCACCTTCTGCGGTGGCGATGTCGTGTTCTGCGCTATCGGAAGCGAATTTGGCATTGATGACTTTGGGATTATTGGCTTGCGCCAAATCAATCATTTCATCGAGTTTGGATGGAATTGGGAAGTTCACATCGGGCGCGGCAAGTTCCGATGGCGGATTACCAATCACCTTCTCATAAGTCGCTTTGGCATTAGCCAACTGCCCTTCGGATTCAATACGCGAGGCGGTTGCACCTGCATAACGTGAATCCGCCTGGGCGACATCGGTGCGGGTTGCCTCCCCCACCTCGAAACGATCGCGGGCGGCCTGGAGTTCTTGCCGTAACACTTCTTCGTTCTTCTTATTGATTTTTAGTGTGGCCTGATAAAGCCAGACATCAAAATAACTGGTAACGACATTGATGAATAGAGACTGTTCGGCATCATTGTAGGTTGCACGTGCAGCAAGCACTGCCTTCTCTGCTGAATCAATATTTGATTCAATGCTGCCGCCCTTATAAATCGGCTGCGTTAGCGAAAAACCCAGATTGCGTGGTGTTGAATCATTTTCCAACGCACCTTGTTTGAATGTGCTTTGACCAATCGCCGAATTGAAATCAATAGATGGACGTTGGCCGGATTTTGCCAGCGGAACATTTTCATCAATTGCGCGGAGTTTGGCTTGTTCTTTACGTAAATCAGGATTGGTCTGGTAGGCACGCACCATCGCTGCTTGCAATGTTTCGGCCTGCGCGGGAAGCGCAAGCAGTCCGAACAACAATGCAAGAAGGATACGCATGCTTTTAATACCGTGGCACCGTGGAATCGATATTCAGCGACCAAGCATCGATGCCGCCAGTGAGATTGGATGCATTGGCAAAGCCATTTTGGCGAAGCCATGCAACAACCTTTGCGCTGCGACCGCCATGATGGCAATGCACCACTAATGGATAATCCTTGGTCACTTCATTGATGCGTGATGGCACTTGGCCCATCGGGATTAAATCCGCGCCGTCGATTTTCGCGCGCGCATATTCATCTTTTTCACGCACATCAAGCAGCATGAATTTTTCGCCGTTATCAAACATGGATTTGAGCGTCGTAACATCGATTTCAAGAGGAGCCTTGGCGGTGCTAGTAGACATATTATTCCTCAGAACACAAATTTAGGACGAGAGGTAAAGCCAGGCAGCAATGGCGCAGATGCATCGAACAGTTTTTGTTCGACGATGCCCTTGGCCTGCTTGGTATAAAGGCGTGCTTCGCCGATTTTTCCGTACACTTCACCTTCCGGATATACGACACACACCATGCGGCCACCATCGGCCAATTGATTGGTAATTTTTTCAGGAATCCACTGCGCGGCGCCTTGAATGATAATGGCGTTGTACGGTGATGCAGGGGCGTGTCCGTCGGATAAGCTGCCCTGCACTAAGCGCGTGTTTTCAAGCAAGAAATCAATCTTGTTCTGCTGCAACTGACGGGTCAGTGCGGCATCACTTTCGAGCGCGATGATTTCACCCGCAACATCATTCAAAATCGCGCTGGAGTAACCTGTGGCAGGGCCGATATCGAGAACGCGGTCATCATCTTGCAAGTTCAGCGCCATAATCATGCGCGCCAATACCATGACCGACAATAATTTGCGGCCATGACCAACCGAAACATCGCAATCAGCGTAGGCAAATGTTTTTTGATCGGCTGGCACGAATGCTTCGCGCGGCAAACGTCCGATGATATCAAGTAGCTTATCGTCGATGACTTTGTTGGGGCGCAGCTGGCTTTCGACCATATTGTATCTGGCAGAAGCAAAGAAATCCGGCGCGGGCTTGGCAGCAGCCATAGGCGTATTCTGGGGTGTACTCTGAGACATGGGGAAACTTCGTTAATTGGGGGTGCTTGACTGCACGTTTTATAGCATCACATGAAACGACCTTAAAGCTCCATTATGATTTAATTATGCACACTTGACCCCACCCCTCCTTTTTCACTATGTTCTCGCAACAGAACTACCAATTGGCGCGATGGCAGAATGGTTATGTAGGGGACTGCAAATCCCCGTATTCCGGTTCGATTCCGGATCGTGCCTCCAATTTCTTATGGCTTTTCCTCTAACGGATTCTTTTCTGCTTCATGCCGAATGACGGCCCACAGCATAATGTCGTTCCCCAAGCTCAAGAAAAAAAGCTTTTCTTCGTTCTGTGTCTGACCGCGCTAATTATGTTTGTCGAAGTTCTGGGCGGATATTTTTCTGGCTCGCTTGCCCTGCTCGCCGATGCGGGACATATGTTTACAGATGTTGCCGCGCTTTTATTATCATGGCTGGCGATGCGTCTTGGACGCAAGGCACCCGATGAACAACGCACCTATGGCTATCAGCGTCTAAAAATTCTTGCAGCATATACCAATGCCGTTTTGCTGTTCTTCCTCTCGGCCATTATCATCAGCGAAGCGATTGACCGCATTTTTAAACCACGCGAACACATCGATGGGCAGTTGATGCTTATTGTCGCTGTGATTGGCCTTGTAACCAACATTGTCAGCGTGTTTGTACTAAACAGTCATGGCTCCGCAAAAGCCGATTTAGTGGAGCATGGACACAGCCATGAAGGTCACAGCCATAACCACACGCATAACCACGCGCATGACCACGCGCATGACCACGCGCATAGCCATAAAAAAGGTCATTCACATGACTTGAATGTGCAAGGCGCTCTTATCCATGTGATTAGTGATATGTTGGGCTCTGCCGTTGCGGTCATCGCGGCGCTGCTAATCATATTCTATGACTGGAAGCTTGCCGATCCTATCCTGTCGATTGTAGTCAGCTTGTTGATTTTGGGCTATGCGTGGAAGCTTGGCAAACAAACGGTTCATATTCTTATCGAAGGTTCACCGGATAACAGCCTGCCTGATAAAATCAAGGCAGCCATACTTGATAATATTAAAGGCGTAAAAGATGTGCATCACATCCATGTGTGGAGCCTGACAGAGAACCAGCCGATTGCTACGCTTGATGTGGTGATTGACGATATGGGCGACTACCACACCATTTTATGCAATATCCAAAAATTGCTGTTGGATAGATTCAATCTGGAACATGTGACTATCCAGATCGAAAAAGGCCCATGTTTCGCACTTTAGGCCTATAAATTAACGTTTTAAACGTTATTACTTTCGCTAAAACCTACTAAAAAAGACGTATGGCTTGGCAATTGCGCCAGATTTTTTATGCATTTTTTAGGATACCACCATGGCTGACAAACCCGAAAAAGTTTATAACGGCATAATTGTCAATTTTGGAAAAGGTGATGGCGACAAAGGTAGCGGCTTTGGTTTTGTAGAAGCGCATGGTGCACCGATTGCTGATGCATATTTCAATATGCCGATGCTGGAAAGACAAGGCTTTCCTATTCCAAGTGATGTGATGTTATTAAATGGGTTGCGCGTGAAATACACCGTAGGGCCGATGCCCGATGGCGTTCTGCGTGTCACCAGCATCCAACTGGATGATCAAATAAATTACGAAGTTAGAAGAAACTGGCAAGGCGCAGCACCCGAAGTTGCAGCACAGACAGCTGGCGACCAGCCGCAACGTGCTAAGGCAGAAACTCCAACAGACGTACAGCACATAAATATTCCAGGCCATGTGAAGTGGTTTGACGATGTAAGAGGCTATGGCTTCATCAAGCCTGATGATGGCGGTAAGGATGTAATGGTACATTTTTCTGTTTTGGGTGACCGCGTAATCACAACCGGTGACCGCGTGACGTTTGATCGCATCCCAAATCTACGCAAAGGTCGTGAAGGTTCATGGATTACATCGGCGGTACATACCATCAATGGCAAAGCCAGCATCCCGAATAATATTCCGAATGAAGAAATTTATTTATTGAATATGGAAGTCCGTGAATTCCAAGACGGGCTACGTTTCGTACTGCCCGCACCTTATTTGCAGTTTAACATCCCCGTTGATTTAAAAGGCGATGCGGCGATATTTGCCAGCTATCCGGAATACCGGATTGATGCAGAAAATCCATTAGAAGCCGGCGAACGGTTGGAAATGCGCGTATGGATTAAGCATGGCGAAGTGATGCTGTTGCCCAAAAACTATCCGCAAGGCGCAGCAACGCGCCCCGCTCAAGCCAGAACGCCGGGCGGCAGTAAACCCACAGGCAATGAAGGTCAGCGATAGCCTGATTAAGACTGTTGTAATGGGATAAACTGGCGGCTATGTTTCGGGCTTCATATCAACCCTCATAGCCAGCGCAGCCCCACATGTCAGACATTATTGATATTCATGCCCGCGAAATCCTTGATAGCCGCGGTAATCCTACCCTTGAAGTTGATGTAACCTTGGAGTGCGGCGCGATGGGTCGTGCTGCCGTTCCATCTGGCGCATCGACTGGCGCACATGAAGCGGTTGAACTTCGCGATGGCGACAAGAAGCGTTATCTTGGCAAGGGTACGCTGAAAGCTGTGGAATATGTGAACAGCGAAATTCGCGATGCAGTGTGCGGCATGAGCGCAACCGACCAAGTGGCGCTGGATAGCACTATGATTAATCTGGATGGGACGCCCAACAAATCACGCCTTGGCGCGAATTCGATTTTGGGCGTTAGCCTTGCCGCAGCCAAAGCAGCAGCGCAGCATTCAAACCTGCCCCTGTACCGCTATGTTGGCGGCGCATTGGCCAGCGTATTACCAGTGCCAATGATGAACATCATCAATGGCGGCGCGCATGCCGATAACCCGATTGATATTCAAGAATTCATGATCATGCCAGTTGGCGCGGATTGCTTTGCCGACAGCCTTCGTATGGGCGCGGAAATCTTCCATGCCTTGAAGAAGCTTTTGAAAGACGGCAAGCAAAACACCAATGTGGGCGATGAAGGCGGCTTTGCGCCAAACCTTGCTTCAGCCGATGAAGCCTTAACCTTCATCATGAAGGCAATTGAAGCTGCGGGTTATAAACCCGGGGATGACGTAATGCTGGCCCTTGATGCCGCATCGACCGAGTTCTTTAAGGACGGTGTCTATCACCTTGAAGGCGAAGGAAAAAAACTAAAAGCCGCCGAAATGGTCAGCTATTACGAAACCTTGGTTGGCAAGTACCCCATTGTATCCATTGAAGACGGCATGGCCGAAGATGATATGGATGGTTGGGCATTGTTGACCCAACGTTTGGGCAGCAAAGTTCAGCTGGTGGGCGATGATTTGTTCGTGACCAACCCAGCGCGTTTATCTGATGGTATCTCCAATGGTTTGGCCAACGCCATTCTGGTCAAGGTAAACCAGATCGGCACACTGACCGAAACCCTGCAAGCAGTGGATATTGCCCATAAGGCATCGTACCGCGCGGTGATGTCGCACCGTTCCGGCGAGACTGAGGATTCAACGATTGCTGATTTGGCCGTTGCCACCAATTGCGGTCAGATTAAAACGGGCTCCCTCTCCCGCTCCGACAGATTGGCTAAGTACAACCAGCTGCTTCGCATCGAAGAACAGCTTGGCGGTGCGGCCCGGTTTGCCGGACGGGATGCGGTGTTGAGGTAATGCTTTTAATCAAATATTTATGATTTTTAGCGTATTCATAGAGTTTGATTCTGCTGTATTCTCAGGTCTTAATTCGATTTAGCTAAACTTCCTGCGGTATTCCAAAACGGTTCCCAACATGGCGTTCCACATGCCCATCACTGGCGATAAAATCAAACACTACTTCGTAGTGACGATTTGCGTTGGGATTGTCGCGTACTTCATCTGCCATGGCATCATGGGTGAAAAAGGATTCATCACCCTCTCCCAGATTGAATATCAAATCAGTGATGCAAAATCCGATTTAAAAAAAATCCAGACCGAGCGTCAACGGCTTGAAGCACGTACAAAATTACTGCGTCCTGATGGTCTTGATTTAGATATGCTGGATGAACGCGCGCGCGCGACACTGGGTTATAGCAAACCAAACGATTACATCGTTTTGTACCCAGATAAAAAATAACGGGATAAAAAACAATCCGCTTAATTTTTTGGTGAAGGCGATTGCCCTACACCGTGCATGCGGTCAGTTGGACGTATCTTTGAATTCAGATAATTCGTCAATCCCAGAATATCACTTTTTCTATGCTCTTTGAGATCCGCGCTATGCGTGGCCATATTGTCTTTTGATAATTCTGCGACAACGGCCGCACGTTGTTTGAGTGGGTCTGAGCTTGTTAAAAATATTTCACAATCTGGGGACGCGCGGAAGATTTGTGGAACCAAAGCTTCACTGGTTTTTCCGCCACCAAGATTATGGTCTAAAAAAACAGACTCATACGCGAAACGTTTAATCAGGTCAGATGCCTGTTCTTTTGTTGCAGCAAAATGTACGACCCAGCCATCTAATTCATAATCAAAGGGTGGCTTATCATGTTTAAAGCCAACATCTTCAAGCACGTCTTCGTACAGCGCTTTTAAAAGCCACTCGTCTTCAACGACTAAAATATATTGTTGATCAATATTCATAGGCATAAATTGCACATTTGAATGAGACCAGAAAAGGGCTTTTATTACTTTCGTAAAGCACGCCAAAATAATCAATTAAGCTAATCAGTTAGGTTACTCATTTGTAAAAATAAAAAATGCGTCATCGCCATATTTCAAAAATATGCACGCTATTTCCTCAAATCTGTTGTTGCAGCGCACGTCTACTTATCCCCAACATAGGATGATTTGCTTTTAAGCTTATGATTTTGTTAGCCAAACTGTTATATATTGCTGAACGTGATTTGCTTGAAAACACAACTCAAACGCGCTAATTGAACGGCTAATACGCTCTACCAGTTGAATCGGTATCCACAATTCAGGAGTTTCCGGCATGGCTTCAAGTAAGCCCACCACTCTTCCAAGCGGCACTGCTACAGGCCACAACAAAGCTACCACCACCAACACCGCAGAACCCACACCTTCTGAATTGAAGAAGATGTACCGCGACATGTTGTTGATCCGCAGATTTGAAGAAAAGTCCGGCCAATTGTACGGCATGGGCCTTATCGGCGGTTTCTGCCATTTATATATCGGACAGGAAGCAGTTGTGGTCGGCATTCAATCCGTTCAACAAAAGCAGGATACCGTCATCACATCCTACCGCGATCACGGGCATATGCTTGCTTGCGATATGGAACCCAAAGGCGTGCTGGCTGAATTAACGGGACGCATCGGCGGTTACTCGCGCGGTAAGGGCGGTTCCATGCATATGTTCAGCGCGGAAAAGAAATTCTATGGCGGCCACGGTATTGTTGGCGCGCAGGTTCCGATTGGAACGGGCCTCGCATTCGGCCACAAATATAAAGGTGATGGCGGCGTGAACATCGTCTATTTCGGCGATGGCGCGGTAAACCAAGGTCAGGTTTATGAAAGCTTCAACATGGCGGCGTTGTGGAAATTACCGGTTGTGTATGTGATTGAAAATAACCGCTACTCGATGGGTACATCGCAAGCACGCGGCGCTGCGGGTGAGCTTTATAAACGCGGTGAAGGTTATGGCATTCCTGGCCGTCAAATCGACGGGATGGATGTGTTGGCAGTACGTAAAGCCGCCGTTGAAGCATTAGAACATGCGCGTTCCGGCCAAGGCCCGATTATTCTAGAAATGATGACTTACCGCTATCGCGGGCATTCGATGTCGGACCCCGCCAAATACCGCGACAAGGAAGAAGTTGAAAAAATGCGCTCGCAGCATGATCCCATCGAAACGCTCAAAGCGCTTTTGACAGATAAGAAGATTGCCAGCGACGATGATTTTAAAGCAATTGAAAAAGAGGTGAAACAGCTGGTGAACGAAGCCGCTGAATTCGCCCAAACATCACCAGAGCCGGATCCGTCCGAGCTTTGGACTGATGTGCTTGTGGATGCGTGATATTTAATAAGGACGTAATATGTCGATTGAAATTCTAATGCCCGCCCTATCGCCTACGATGACGGAAGGGAAACTGTCACGTTGGCTGAAAAAAGAAGGCGATGATATTAAAGCCGGTATGGTACTTGCCGAAATCGAAACGGACAAAGCCACGATGGAAGTGGAAGCCGTCGATGAAGGCAAGCTGATGAAAATCCTTATTCCGGAAGGAACAGAGGGCGTACGCGTCAACACGCCCATCGCACAGATGGATGGCGACGACGAAGCCCCCCAAAAAAACAATGGGAAGAATGGCAAATCAAACGGCAATGGCGCACATCACGATGCGCCCTTTGTCGAACCAAGCTGCCTGCCACAAAGCAAAGCATCCGCGGCGGCTGCGCC
>CAZMQI010000053.1:9439-9992 GCA_964568585.1 uncultured Rhodospirillales bacterium | reverse complement strand
TACAATCATTGCTGCTAGCGGCGCAGCTACGTTGGCTGTGCAAGATGCAGGGACTTATGACCTGACAACCAAGACGGTTACGGGCACAATCAATTTAGTTGGTTCTTCTGGTAATGACACTCTGGTCGGCGGGTCTACTGCTCAAACAATCTCGGCAGGCGATGGCAACGACACAGTTACGTATGATGGATCTGATACCGCAATTGATGGCGGATTGGGAGATGACACAATTATCCTGCCATATGGTACGACATATAATCTTTCCAACACGGCAAATCAGGTAAGCGGTAGTACGATTGTTACGGGTTTTGAACATGTAACCGTTCTTCCTCGTCCAGATCTTATTCTTACTGGCGACGCGGGTAATAATACCCTCAATGGCGGCATAGGCAACGATACGATTGATGGTCTTGGCGGCAGTGACTCGTTATATGGTAACGATGGCGATGATATCATCGTTTACGATGGTGCGGATGCAATAGCTGATGGCGGTAATGGCGTTGATACGCTGCGGGTTATCAGAAGCTCCGCTTTGACTATCAATTTAGCGAAT
>CAZMQI010000053.1:0-9339 GCA_964568585.1 uncultured Rhodospirillales bacterium | reverse complement strand
ACGGATCATGTCGCGGGGGACACGGCTAACACCAAGAACTTCGAGAATGTGGATGGTACTGGTAGTACCGCAGCGTTGACGATAACGGGTAGTTCGGGAGACAATACACTTATAGGCGGCAGTGCGGCCGAGACCCTTCATGGCGGCAGCGGTAACGATGCCCTAAATGGCGGCAGTGGGGCCGATTACGTGTATGGCGATGATGGTAATGATACGATTACATATGATGCAACCGATATTCTTGAAAATGGCGGCAATGGCATCGACACATTGAAGGTCGTCGTGGGATCGGCGATGATGATTAATCTAGCCAATGCCGATCAGGCGGATGGCGTTGTTTCAGTCGCCGGCTTTGAGAATGTGGATGGCACCGGCAGTACGGGCGCGTTGACGATGTTTGGCGATGCGAACGCAAACATCCTACGTGGAGGCTCTGCTGCTGACACGCTGTATGCTAGCGCGGGTGGCGATCAACGGTATGGCGGCGATGGTGGTGATGTTTTTATCTATACAACCACCGATACGATGAATGATGGTGAGGGCGGCAATGATTGGCTTGCGGTGCAACAAGGCAGCGCGACGGTCAATCTGAGCAATGCTACCGACCAAGTGACAAGTGATTCTGGCCAAATAACTAAGAACTTTGAAAATGTGGATGGCCTTGGCAATAGTTCGGCGCTCAACCTCACTGGCGATGCAAATAATAACTTTATACGTGGCGGTATTGCGGCTGACATTCTGGACGGTGGAGCTGGCGATGACGCGATGTGTTATGACGTAGCGGATGTCCACACGTATGGCGGCGATGGTAATGATATGCTGTATATAAATGAGGCTGGCTCACGCCCTTACAGGACATCCGATGTATCAGTAACTGCTAATCTGGGCAATGCTACCGATCAAACCACGGGTGGGAGCATTACCACTGGCTTTGAGAATATTGATGGCAATGCAAGTAGAGCTGCTCTCAATCTCACGGGCGATGCTGGTGCTAATACTCTTAAAGGCGGAAGCGCCAATGACGTATTGGATGGCGTTGGAGGTGCTGACTCTGTTTATGGCGGTGGAGGCACGGATACGATTTTCTATGATGTATCGGATGCAGTAACGGATGGTGGTGCAGGCGTTGATATTTTGTATCTGCGTGCTGGTTCTGGTGTTGCCACCATAAATCTTGCAGCAACTAATCAAGTGACACCAGTAAGCGGAACCAATGCAGTTACAGGGTTTGAATATGTGTATGCCGTACCCATGACAACTGATGTGGTTATTACCGGAGACAGTAATAATAATAATTTAAATATGGGCTCTGGCAATGACACGATCGATGGTGCTGGTGGTTTAGATTTTCTTTATGGAAATGATGGCAATGACCGGATTGTCTATGATGCCGCAGATGATACCGAAGATGGCGGTGCGGGCAGTGACTGGCTCGTGGTCAGCCGTACGAGTGCTTTGACTATCAATTTAGCGAATACGGATCATGTCGCGGGGGACACGGCTAACACCAAGAACTTCGAGAATGTGGATGCTAATTCAAGTTCAGGCAATATGACCATCACTGGTAACTCACTAGATAATTATTTAAATACGGGTAGTGGTGTGGACACTCTAACCGGTGGGCTTGGAAACGATACGCTTATTGGCGGTATAGGTAGCGATACTTATCTCTTTGCGAGAGGGGATGGTGCGGATAGCATTTATGAATATGATGGCACTGGAGCCAATACCAATATTCTGCAGTTTACGACTGCGGTGAATTACGATCAGCTGTGGTTTAAACAAATTGGCAATAATTTGGAAGTTAATGTTATTGGCACAAACGATAAGGTAACGATAGGTGATTGGTACCTTGGATCATCTCAACAAGTGCAGTCGATACAAGCAGGTGGGCAGGAATTATTGAACACAAGCGTTGCCAACCTTGTGAATGCGATGGCCTCATTAACGCCGCCAGCGGCAGGACAGACTACGTTAACTACTGCTCAACACACAGCGCTAGACCCAGTGATTGCTGCAAATTGGCATGCTGCATAAGTTGTCTAAGGTTGTTGTGGAAATGTGCTCGGAATGCTAAAAGAACGCAGCTGAAATGCCTGTTTATTTGGGGCTTGATTGCGTTTTTTGTCATTTTTTGAGGCGATTTTGAATGCCAGTCGAGGCAAGCTTTTTCGAGTATCCGGAAACCAAAGATAGCGGGCTTGCCTCGCTGGTCTTGATGTTACGGTTTCATGGCCAAGCTGTAGATCCCGCACAAATCGCGCATCACTATGGTCATGCTATTGGCGTGACTGAGATGCTGCTCTGTTCAAAGCAGATGCAATTGAAGGCAAAAGAAATTTCTAGTAACTGGGAACGATTACAGAAAACCGTTTTCCCCGCTATTGCACAGCATCGTAACGGAAACTTTTTTATTCTTGGAAAAGTCGTGGGCGATGGAAATAATAATGCGCAAATTCTTGTACAAAATCCGGTAACAGGCCAAACGGCTATTCTTAATCGTCTTGAACTTGATGAGGCATGGTCAGGCGAACTTATTTTAATGACACGGCGCGCATCGCTTGGCGATCTGGCACGGCGATTTGATATCACATGGTTTTTGCAGGCGATGCATAAATACCGTGGGTTGCTAACCGAAGTGCTAGTCGCTTCGTTCTTCTTGCAGGTCTTTGCACTTATCTCGCCGCTGTTTTTCCAAGTAGTGATTGATAAAGTGCTGGTGCATCACGGACTTAGCACGCTGGATGTATTGATAATCGGCCTTGTGGGAATTGCTATATTTGAAACCATCCTGACGGGGCTACGCACTTATGTGTTTTCGCACACCACCAGCCGCATTGACGTTGAATTAGGTGCGCGGTTGTTCCGCCATTTGGTGGCTTTGCCATTAGCTTATTTCGAAGCGCGGCGTACGGGCGATAGTGTAGCGCGGGTACGCGAATTAGAGAATATTCGCAACTTCCTAACCAGCTCCGCGCTGACGCTGGTTATTGATTTGTTCTTTACAATTGTATTTTTAGCAGTGATGGCGATTTATTCACTGCCGCTTACCTTAATTGTGATTGCATCATTTCCGGTCTATATCGGGATTTCAGTTTTGGTCACGCCGATTTTCCGCATGCGCCTTGATGAAAAATTCAACCGCGGCGCTGAAAACCAGTCCTTCCTAGTGGAAAGCATCAACGGCATTGAAACACTGAAGGCTATGGCAGTAGAGCCACAAATGCAGCGCCGCTGGGAAGAACAACTGGCGGGTTATGTAGGTGCGAGTTTTAAGGTGCTCAGCTTAGGCAATTGGTCAAGCCAAGCAGTGCAACTCGTCAATAAGCTTGTCACCGCTGCTATTTTATTCTTTGGCGCAAAAGCAGTTATTAATGCAGATCTGACCGTGGGTGAACTTGTGGCCTTTAATATGCTCGCTGGGCGTGTATCACAGCCCGTGTTGCGCCTTGCACAAATCTGGCAGGAGTTTCACCAGACACGCATTTCGATTGATCGCCTTGGTGATATTCTCAATACGCCAGCCGAGCCAAGTTTTTCATCGGGGCGCACCACACCTGCATCGCTCCAAGGCACCATTGGATTTGAACATGTGCTGTTTCGCTACCGCCCTGATGGCCGTCCCGTGTTAGATAATATTAATTTCACCATTCCTGCAGGACAGATGGTTGGGATTGTGGGTTCGTCTGGTTCGGGGAAATCAACACTCGCTAAACTGATGCAGCGTTTACATATTCCACAAAGCGGGAAGGTGACCGTAGATGGCATTGATCTCTCGATGATTGATGCATCATGGCTACGCCGCCAGGTAGGCGTGGTTTTGCAGGAAAACATGCTGTTCAACCGCACGGTACGAGAAAATATTGCGCTGTCAGACCCCGGCATGCCGATAGAGCGCGTGATACAGGCCGCCAAATTAGCAGGCGCGCATGAATTCATTCTGGAGTTGCCGCAAGGATACGATACGCAGGTTGGCGAAAAGGGCATTGGCCTGTCAGGCGGGCAACGTCAACGTATTGCAATTGCCAGAGCGCTTGTTACCAACCCTCGTTTGTTGATTTTTGATGAAGCGACCAGCGCGCTGGATTATGAAAGCGAACGTATTATTCAAAATAATATGAAGCTGATTGCACGTGGGCGAACTGTTGTGATCATTGCGCATCGTCTATCGGCAGTACGCCAATGCGACCGTATCATTACTCTGGAAAAAGGAGTGATTGTCGAAGATGACACGCATGAAAATCTGGCCAATGCAGGTGGGCGCTATTCCGATTTGCTGCGTCATCAAACGGGGGCTGCATAATGTTGAAAACCGTATGGGGCAAGCTCACTAAATATAAAGCATCGTTTATGGGTGTTAATGAACATGAAGCTGCGTTCTATCCTGCCGCATTGGAGCTTGTCGAAACACCGCCATCACCTGCCAGCCGCGCTATTGCTCTTACCATCATAGCCTTTTTTGTGATTGCGTTGTTGTGGGCCTGCGTAGGGTCGGTAGATGTGATTGCCATTGCGCAAGGCAAAATTATACCAACGGGCCGCACTAAGATTATTCAGCCTTTAGAGGCCGGTGTTATCCGCGCCATCCATGTGCATGATGGCCAGAAAGTAAAAGCAGGAGAGATGCTACTCGAAATAGACCCCACCATTAATGGGTCGGAGCGCGACCGTTTAAAGCAGGATTATATGCGTGCACTGTTGGATATTGCACGTCTTAAAGCTGCGCTGCGCATTGAAGATGCGCAAGTAGCGTTCGTACCGCCCAAAGAGGCTAGCGAACAGCAAATAAGTATGCAGCGCGTCATGCTGGGCAATCAATTGGACGAAATCAAAGCTAAACTATCCAGTCTTGATAAACAGATTGCACAGAATGAAGGTAACCTCCATGCAGTTGAACAAACCGTGGGTAAGATTAAGGAGGCTATCCCGTTTCTGGCTCAACGCGCTAAAATACGCGGTGATTTAGCCAAGAAGGGCTATAGCTCCAAACTTGATAATTTAACTGTCCAGCAGGATTTGAGCGAGCATCAGAATGAATTGCGCGTACAACAGGCGCGATTGGTAGAAGCTGGATCATCTGTACAGGCACTGACTGCGCAGCGTCAGCAAGCAGAAGCTGAATATCATAGAACTGTCCTAAAAGATTTGGCGGATGCCGAGCAGAAGGCCGCAACATACCAAGAGCAATTTAAACAAGCCGAACAGAAATACCGTTTACAGACACTTACCGCGCCAGTGGATGGCACGGTGCAGCAGCTTGCCGTACATACGGAAGGGGGCGTGGTAACGCCTGCGCAGGCTTTACTAGCAATTGTTCCTGCCGATAGCAGCCTTGAGATTGAAGCGGCGGTTTCTAACCGTGATATCGGCTTTGTATATGCAGGCCAAGATGTTGGCATTAAGGTGGATACATTCAACTTCACGAAGTATGGTTTGTTGCATGGTAAAGTGATTTCGGTTTCCCAAGATGCTGTTACGCGTAACACAGCGGTTGATAAGAATGCTGAAACAGGTTCAGAAACCAATGGCAATAGCGAACCAAAAGGCCAGGAATATGTCTATATGGCCCGTATTGCGCTTGATCAAAGCACAATGAATATTGACGGCAAGGATGTGAATTTAAATCCTGGTATGGCGGTGACAGCAGAAATTAAAACCAGCACACGGCATGTAATTGACTATCTTTTATCGCCATTACAAACCCGCACGAGCCAGGCGATGCGCGAACGATGAACATCGCTTACTGTTGCGATTCTTAGTAGTTACATAAATATTCCCTGCTGATTTTTTCTAACTCCCTGATCTTGAGAGAAAGTTCCCTGTTATTTTTCTAGGGAATTTTATGGTACTGGGGGCCTAACTCTCTGTTTATGGACCAGTATTTCTCCGCGTAAACCTTCGTGCTAGGCACTTTTCGGCAAAATTCCCTGTACTTTCCCTGTTTAGCAGGGAAAATCAGCAGAGAAGAATGCGAGTATGACTCCGTGCACCGCCAGGTTTTAAAATATATAACCGCACATCGCTAACATAACACGCTTGTAGCGATAGGGTTGGTGTATCAACACTTTCCGCAATAAATTTTATAAAGAGCCTGTACCACGCTTTTTGCTTGCGGGGAGTCTATTTTGTAATAGACGGTCTGGGCTTCTTTACGCGTGTTGACCAGACCTTCGCTGCGCATTTTGCCAAGAAATTGTGAAATTTGTGACTGCCCGGCGGCGCCTTCCTCTGCTTCGACAATTTCTGTGACGCTCATTTCTCCCTTATGCAAAAGATTACATAAAATCGACAAGCGTACCGGATGCGAAAGCAGCTTTAGTAGGCTAATCGCATTTTTAAGTCGTTCACGCTTTTTTTGCATCAATTTAACTCCTTACCGCAGGCCTATGCACGGGGCTTGACAATTTTAATACATGGCTGTATATTATAAAAACGTAATTTATGTTATTATAACATAAATAATGACGAATACAAGTTTTATCAATACACGCTTTATAACTGCCGGAAGGAAGCATTATGACTGGATTTTCAAGCATTCGCGCCGAAACCTTAGGGCATATAGACCCTAATCAGGGGATTATACTGGATGTGCGCACCAAGATGGAGCACGCAGAAAAGCATATTGGCTTTGGCCATGCCCATGTGCCGCTCGACGAATTAAAGCCGACGGATTTCATGATGCGCCATGGGCTTGACCACGATGCGGATGTTTATATTCTGTGCCGCAGCGGAAAACGTGCCGCGCAAGCAGCAGAAAAATTTGTTGCCGAAGGCTATCGCAACGTCAAGGTGATAGAAGGGGGCATCGTCGCCTGCGAAGATTGTGGTCATGATATAAAAGGCACGTCTGCTCAGGGCCCTAAACCGCAGGGTGCTAAAGTAAAGGGGCCAATATCGCTTGAACGCCAAGTGCGTATTGCAGCCGGTTTGTTTGCTGCGGTGGGCGGTGCGCTGGGGTTATTTGTGAATCCTGTCTTTGCGATTATTCCCTTGTTTGTTGGGTGCTGCCTTATCTTTGCGGGTGTGACGGATCGTTGCGGCATGGCTTTGGTTTTGACAAAAGCACCATGGAATAAGATTGAAGGTACAACCGGCTCACATGCAACCACAGGTCAATGCTGCCGGTAGGAAATTTCATGCTTATTGATCTGGCCCTGATTGGTTATGGTGCGTTGGTTGGTTTGTCCTTGGGGTTGACGGGCGGCGGCGGGTCAATCCTGGCAATTCCTTTGCTGGTATATGGTGCGGGATTCCCGATGCAGGAGGCCTTAGCCGTTTCGCTTCTGATGGTTGCGACAATTGCCATTTTTGGTGCGCTCAAACAAACAACCACAGGTCAAATTAATTGGCGGGCGGCAATTCTTTTCTCACTGGCGGGTATGATTATCTCTCCTGTAGTGGTTGCCATTACCCATGATGTTGATGAGACCTTGCGCAGTTTGCTGTTCGCCGTGCTGATGCTGGTTGTTGCGTGGCGGATGATAACGCCATCACCGCGACCCGCGCAGAGTGATGCGGTTGAACCCAAACAACCACCAAGTTTTATACAGATTGCTGCGGGTGGGGGTGTGGCTGGCGCGTTGGCTGGCTTCTTTGGGGTTGGTGGCGGGTTTGTCATTGTGCCGCTTTTGACGCTGATTTTTTCCATGCCCTATGCTCAGGCGGTTGGTACGTCTTTGGCAAGCATTGCACTTATTTCTAGTGCGGCGCTGATTGGACATGTTGTCAAAGGTGTGCTGCCGGACACCACGATGCTCCTTACCTTTATCGGCGGTGGCCTTCTTGGTCTGCTACTGGGCATATCCATTATGAATAAAATTCCAGAACGCATTGCCAAGCGTACTTTCGCATTAATCACAGCGGGCCTCGCGATTTTTATTTTGGTTGATAAACTTTTCTTACATAAAGGAGGCGTCTTATGACAAATATGCATTCAAAGCCGGATGTGCGTGGTTTCTTTGATCCGGTCACTGCGACGTGGAGTTATGTGGTTTATGCAGATGGCCATACCGATAAACGTTGTGCAGTAATTGATACCGTTCTGGATTACGATATCCATTCGGGGCGCACCAAGACCCATTCGGCTGACCGCGTTATCGCGTTTATTCAAAAGAAAGGCCTAGAGGTGCAATGGGTTCTTGAAACCCATATTCATGCTGACCATTTGACGGGTTCTGCTTATATCAAAGAAAAACTCGGCGGTAAAACGGCAATCAGCAAGCATATCCTGAAGGTGCTGGAGACGTGGGAGGCGATTTTCCATAACGAAGCGGATACTCCGTTAACAGGCTATCAGTTTGATCACACGTTTGCGGATGATGAATCATTCTCTGTTGGACCATTTGAGGCGCGGATTATTCATACCCCTGGTCATACGCCTGCGGACACGAGTTATATTATTAGCGACGCGGTGTTTGTGGGAGATTCCATGTTTTTGCCAGATGTCGGTACGGGACGATGTGATTTTCCGGGCGGCAGTGCGGAACATTCTTATGAATCTTCGCGCAAGCTTCTCAGTCTTCCTGAAGACTATCGTATGTATGTTGGTCATGACTATCCACCCAACAATTCACGCCCGCCACAATGCATGGCAACGGTTGGTGAACAAAAACGCACGAATGTTCGTGTGCGCGATGAAATTACCAAGGAGCAGTATGTAGCTAAACGCAATAAGGATGATGTTGGAAAAGAAGTACCCAAATTACTTTTGCCATCTATTCAAGTGAATTTGCGCGGTGGAACCTTCGGTCAATCGACGAGTGGCGTGCAGTATGTTAAATTGCCTGTCGATAAGATTTAGGACTGATGATGCTTGAGCTATTCACCCATCTAGCGACTTGGCTGACGTATGATGTCTTTACGCTTGTTAAAGGCACCAAGTTGTCTGATGCGGTGCATTTTTTCATTGAAGATACGACCAAGATATTTTTCCTGCTGGCTTTGATGATTTATATCATCGGCTTTGTGCGGTCGTATGTTTCGCCTGAGAAAGTGCGTCTATGGCTCACGGGTAAATCAAGGGTTACAGGCTATGTGCTGGCGGCTTTGCTGGGCGCGGTGACACCGTTCTGTTCTTGCTCCAGCGTTCCGCTGTTTATTGCTTTTTTGTCTGCCGGCATTCCGCTTGGCGTCACCATGGCGTTCCTCATCACATCGCCACTGGTCAACGAGGTTGCGGTTGTGCTGCTTGGCAATGCGCTGGGGCTTAAATTCACCATCGCCTATGTTGGTTCCGGCATTGTGCTTGGCATATTGGGCGGTGCTATTATTGATGCACTGAAGCTCAATAAATGGGTCGAACCCTATGTCTGGGATATTAAAATGCCTACACCCACCACG
>CAZMQI010000052.1:0-10401 GCA_964568585.1 uncultured Rhodospirillales bacterium | reverse complement strand
GTGACAACGAACCCATGCTTCCGGATTTTAATTCCGATGTGCAGCCGGTTGCAAAACGCAATGCAGTCATCGCGGCGGTTGTGTTGGCGGGCCTGTTAAGTATTCCGGTGTTCATGATGAACCATGCTGACCGCTCGCCGCACGAAGATGCCGTGAAAGCACCGCTTGAAAAAAACAGTGAAAAAACTACTGAAGAAGCCAAGCCAGGTGAAAAAAAGGAAGATAAGGAAATTGTCCTTGATGGTACGCCCACAACCCTTTTGAAAGAGGAACAAGGCCGAACCATTTTGAGCATTGAGGGCGCTTTAATTAACAAAACGACCAAAACGCTTGCCGTGCCGGTTTTGCAGGCCCAAGCGCTTAACGCCAAAGGCAAAGTCGTTAAGGAATGGATTATTCCTATTGTTACCAAGGAAATGGACCCGGGCATGCGGCAACCTTTTTCCTATTCCATGCCGTTTTCGGAACAAGGTGTTGTCGACATTGCCTTTCATTTCCTCTAAAAACCTGTTCATAATCTCTAACTGCGGCGTTAGCTTTTCAGCGTCTTCTGCGCTTCCGGTACGCATGTACTAAAACGTACATTTGCGTTCCGGTTCTCGAACCCACTGAAAATCTTTAGCCGCAGCGAGATTCTAAATCAGGTTTTAATCTTTCCTCGTTATTTCAAGCGCTATGGCAGACGTATCACCAAATAAAGGGTTTCGCATTCTCGTTGCCGAGGATAATCCTGCCGTGCGTGAATTCATCCAGCGCGCACTTGGCGGCGCAGGTCATGAAGTGACGGTGACTGCGGATGGCCAGCAGGCACTCGACCAGCTTTCCAAAGAAACTTATGACGTGCTGGTCACCGATATTGTGATGCCGAATGTGGATGGGATTGCGCTGGCATTAAAGGCCACATCGCTGCACCCTGATTTACGCATCGTGATGATTTCCGGTTACGCACAGGAACGCATGCGCGCCCATAATATTGACGCATTGGTGCATAGGATTATCGCCAAGCCATTTTCGATTGTCGAAATTTGCGACGCGGTTAAGGACGCGATGAACTAGATGCAAAAAGTACGTAAAGCCGTTTTCCCGGTCGCGGGGCTTGGTACCCGTTTTCTTCCCGCCACCAAGGCAATGCCCAAAGAAATGCTTACGCTGGTTGATAAGCCGCTTATCCAATATGCGGTGGAAGAAGCGCGTGCGGCAGGTATCGAAGAATTTATCTTCGTAACCAGCAAGGGCAAAGACCCGCTGGAAGACCATTTCGATATGCACAGCGATTTGTACAGAACGCTGGAAGCACGCGGCAAAACCGCAGAACTTGAAGCATTACGCAAAACCGAAATTCCATCCGGCCAGTTATTCTTCACGCGTCAACGCGAACCACTTGGTCTTGGCCATGCGGTGTGGTGCGCGCGTGCTGCATTGGGCAATGAACCCTTTGCTGTATTATTGCCGGACGTTGTGGTGCTTTCAAAAACACCATGCCTTGAACAGATGGTGGATGCGTATCAGACTGTGGGTGGCAATATCCTCGCGGTGGAAGATGTGCCGCGCGAAGACACGAACAAGTACGGTATCCTGGATGTTGCAAGCGAAAACGGAAAATTGGCCGTTGTAAAAGGCCTTGTTGAAAAACCAGCGCCCGATAAAGCGCCATCCACCTTGTCCATTATTGGCCGTTATATCTTGCAGCCGGAAATTTTGACATTGCTGGATAATAATGTGCAGAAAAATGCACGCGGTGCTGGCGGTGAAATCCAATTGACCGATGCGTTGGTGGGATTGCTCGGCAAGCAGCCATTCCATGGCTTCCGCTTTGAAGGCAAGACCTATGATTGCGGCGATAAGGTTGGTTTTATTGAAGCCAACGTCGCCTTCGCGCTGTCCCGTCCTGATCTTCAGGCCGATGTTTTAAAGAAATTGAAAAAACTGGTTTAGTTTAGCCCAGAAAGCGGCTTTTGAATGCAGCCAGCAACAGGGGCGATTTCGCTTCACCTGTTTCGCTGTTCAGGCTTTGCGCGATACCATCGATGAAGGATACGGCGGCTGCAAAATGGCCATCACCTATTTCAAGCTCATCTCCGTCTTCATCATCGGTAAGCGGAATGAGGTGATCATCATATGCGTCGGTTTCATCACCTAACACGTCATCATCTTTAGGTGCAATCAGATTAACAGCGGACATTAAAAATCCGCGGAGCGGATGGGTAATGTCATTATCCGCAATTATCATTACCGGCGCAGTTGGATATTGTTCGGCTTCATTCGCAGTCAATGTTCCGAATGTTGTTTCGTCATCGAATACGGAAATGGTTTTGGCGCTGTTTTGAAGATGCTTCATTACGCGACCCTAGCTGATTTTTCGTGGGCCGGCTTTTCAAAGTTGGGCTTTTCAAAGGTGGGCAGGGCGCGGCCATGGCTTCTGTGCCATTCATGGGCGAATGCGAATGCCTTTAATTCAGCAGGCATTACGAAGATCATACCGCTGAAGGTTGTGATGTACACACCGCCTTCATTGGTGGTGCCGCCAAAGGACATAATATCGGATGGATTCAATAAAACGCTTTCGCCTTGATGCACGCTATCCATGCTTTGGAATTCCAAGAATAATGGACGATCGCCCATGATGAACCCGCGTGCGATATATTGTTCTGGTGATAACACCGAACAATCGCGCATGAATACGTGGCGAATTTCGTCGTAGGATTGCGGGGCAGTATGACGTTCAGCTTTTTTCTTTTTGGAGAAGGGCGATTTTTTATGGATGATTTCGGTTTCTGTGCCAGCCGAGCGAACCGCACTCACCATATCGTACATGAAGAAAATGGACTGCATTGCTGGACGCATTATGTATATATCCCAAAAGCAAAATGTCTTTTTTGTTCTTATGATTTAACTGTAGCTTAAAAACGCGAAACTAAATAAAGTGTTGTAATAGCATGGTAAATTAACCAATATCGCGAAAAAAAACCATAGAAAAATCGCGCAAAAAAAGCACAGCACAACGCTAGCTAATCGAGTATAAAAAAGTCATGCGGATTGTAATGTTAGGCACAGGGTATGTAGGGCTGGTTTCCGGCACCTGCTTTGCCGAGTTCGGCATGGACGTCGTCTGCGTCGATAAAGACGCGGACAAAATCGCGCGCCTGCAACATGGCGAGATACCTATTTATGAGCCCGGCCTTGATGAGTTGGTTAAGAAGAACGCCGAGCGCAAGACCCTTTCCTTCACCACCGATTTAGCCAGCGCCATGATTGGCGCAACGGCTGTCTTCATCGCCGTTGGAACACCATCGCGCCGCGGTGATGGTCATGCCGATTTAACCTATGTGTATGAAGCGGCCAAAGATATTGCCGCGCATATCACGCAATATACCGTCATTGTCACCAAATCGACTGTGCCTGTTGGCACTGGCCGCGCGGTTGAAGGCATTATCGGCAAGCTTGTTCCCCATGAATTGTTCGACGTTGTATCTAATCCCGAATTCCTGCGCGAAGGCTCGGCCATTGCCGATTTCATGCGTCCTGACCGTGTGGTCATCGGTACGCACAGCAAGCGCGCAGAAGACGTGATGAAGAGCTTGTACCGCCCATTATACCTTATCGAAACCCCGGTGGTGATGTGCGATTTGGAAACAGCAGAATTGGCGAAATACGCGGCCAACGCATTCCTTGCGACCAAGATTACGTTTATCAACGAGATCGCCGATTTATGCGAAAAGACCGGTGCAGATGTGCAAGATGTGGCGCGCGCGATTGGGTTGGATGGCCGTATTGGCCGCAAGTTTTTACATGCTGGCCCCGGGTTTGGCGGATCATGTTTTCCAAAGGATACGGTTGCATTGATGCGTACAGGCCAAGAAAACAATTCGCCGATGCGGATTGTGGAGATGGTGGTCGATATTAATACGAAGCGCAAAAAACAAATGGCATCGCGCGTCATCGCGGCATGCGGCGGCGATGTGAAGGGTAAAACCATTGCGGTGTTGGGTGTGACGTTTAAACCCAACACCGATGATATGCGCGATGCGCCATCACTTGATATTCTGCCATTACTGCAAGCGGCTGGCGCGAAGCTTCGCGCATTCGATCCTGCAGGGATGAAAGAAGCAGCAAAAATGCTGCCGGATATCACATGGTGCAAAGATGCCCATGATGCCATGCAGGGTAGTGATGCCGCTGTGTTACTGACCGAATGGAATGAATTCCGCGGGCTTCAGCCAGCAAAAATCGCAATGTTGTTAAAGCAAAAAGTGATGGTGGATTTGCGTAATGTATATAAGCCAGCGGATATGCGCGCAGCTGGTATCCACTACACCCGCATCGGTGAAAGCCTTGCCAAGAGCACGTCTGAAAATGCGCTGGTTGCACTACAGAACCTTGAAATGGGCGAAGTAGAAGACGCACACCAAGATGCAGGCGAAGAAAATATAGCGACTAAATCAGCGTAAAAATTCCAGCCACGCATTCGCGTGCTTATCCCAATTGTAATTCGCATTCACAAAATCGATTTGTTCGGATAATTGCACTTCATTACGCGGCGCACGCATGGTCTTTACCGCAAGATTGATGAACGCTTTGATATCGACGCTGTCATGCTCGACATTTACACTGTCGGGATTTGAAACAGGAAGCAGCGCAGCAAACCCATGCGCGGTTTCTGGCAATGCCGCCCGCGCGGTGATGATGGGAATACAGCCAGCCGCCATCGCTTCGGCCAAGCAAATGCAGAATGTCTCAGGATAGGGGTTGGGGCTGATGAAATAGCTGGCGCGGTTGAGCTTAGCGGGAAGGTCTTTTTGCGGCACCGCATCGACATGGGTAACGCCCGGAATGCCCAATAATTGAAAGCGAAATTGCAATTGCGCGGTGGGGTCATTATCGACATTGCAATCAGAATAAACTTCGAAGGTCAGTTCGGGGATTTCTTTTTTCAAGGCCGGGATGATATCCGGCAATGCCAACAAGCCACGCTTGGTGCTGCCTGCATAAACGACAATGGGCGATTTGGGTTGAGCAAGCGGTGATAAGGTATGAAAGGCTGGTTCAATCCCGTTAGGTATGACCGCAACTTTCACAGCAGGTGGTATTAACGGTGCGTTGATTGTTTTTTGCCAATTACTCACAAACACAAACCCGTCGAAATCCGGCAGTGGCAAAATCCACGGATCGTTGAACGCCGCTTCATGCATCCAGCCAACTATTTTTGTTGCGCGTCGCTCTGCGGTGCCCGCAACCGCTCCCGCGCTAGTTCGCTTCCTCAGCGTCTGCACCAATTTTTGTGTCCAGCGGCCATTGATGATGAGCGCATCGAATTGCTTCAAGGTTTCGCTGTCATCCAGCTTTTCCGGCGGGACGGAGGTGATGCCAGAAAAAACCCCCGCGTTACGATTTTGGTTGATAAGGGTAACCGAAACGCCCTGTTTGACTAAGGCCGTGCCCAGATGGCAGACGGCCGCCTGCGTTCCGCCCATAGCATCCGTTAACGGACTGCTTCCGGTATAATTTGCTGCGATGTCGATAAAGGCGAAATGGGGCATGAATCACTATATAATAACGAGCATTATAGAGGGGGCAAACCTATTTGCTAATGGTCTTTTATGAGGACTGGTTTTGGGGTTACTTTCCGTGTTGCAAGCGGGGTTTTGCCATGCTAAATCCACGCCCGTCTTTTATCCTACCTTTTGCCTGTTTCCAGGTTTTTACTAAGGGTTCTCTGCCAGTGACTGATACTATTTCCGGCGCTACTTTTTCAGGAAAACCATTGCCCGTTGTGGCGACCCGTTATGCCAACGCATTATACTTGCTGGCGAGCGAGCGCAGCCAATTGCCGATGGTTGAAAAAGAACTGCGCGCATTCCAAGCATTACTCAGCAACAGTGCGGAACTCACCCGTTTTATCACCAGCCCGCTGCTTCGCCGCGATGTCATCGTGAAGGGTCTTGATGCGCTCTTTGTAAAAGCGAATATCTCCGGGCTTGCCCAACAGTTTTTCCATGTGGTGGTCAAGAATGGCCGTGCGGCGGCTATCCCGACCATCATTCAAGGATTCTTGAATGTGCTGGCACAATCACGCGGCGAAGTGATCGCCGAAGTGACTGCGGCGCACCCGCTGACCAACGAACAAAAAGACATGATTGCTGCGGCGTTGCAAAACAGCCTGTCAGCAAAGGGTGTGAAGAAGATTGTGATTGCATCCAAGGTCGATGCCAGCGTGCTTGGCGGCATGATGGTGCAAATCGGATCAAGTCTTTATGACGGCACAATCAAGGGCAAGTTACAAAAATTATCACAAGTATTAAAAGCCAACCGCGCGGCATAAGGGCGGGCGGCTTAATTATTTTATAAACTAAAGGAAGAAAACGACGATGGAACTGAATGCTGCAGAAATTTCAAACGTTCTGAAAAACCAGATTGCCGCGGAAGCGCAAAATGCCGATTGGACAGAAGTTGGCCAAGTGCTCTCCGTAGGTGACGGTGTTGCCCGTGTATATGGTCTTGCCAATGTACGCTCCGGCGAAATGGTGGAATTCATCACCGCATCCGGCGGCATCAAAGGCATGGCCTTGAACTTGGAAGCCGATAACGTTGGTGTTGTTATCTTTGGTTCGGATAGAGATATTAAAGAAGGCGATAAAGTAAAGCGTACCGGCGCGATTGTGGAAGTTCCTGCTGGTAAAGGCTTGCTTGGTCGCGTGGTTGACGCGCTGGGCAATCCAATTGACGGTAAAGGCCCCCTTAAAGACGTGAAGATGACCCGCGTGGAAGTGAAAGCTCCCGGCATCATGCCACGTAAATCGGTTCACGAACCAATGCAAACCGGTTTGAAGGCGATTGACACCTTGGTTCCCGTTGGACGCGGTCAACGCGAATTGATCATTGGCGATCGTCAAACCGGTAAGACTGCAGTTGCGATTGATACTATTTTGAACCAAAAGACCATCAACGCTGGAACTGATGAATCCAAGAAATTGTACTGCGTCTATGTGGCGATTGGTCAAAAACGTTCCACCATCGCGCAGATTGTAAAGACTTTGGAAGATGCAGGCGCATTGCAATACACCATTATCGTTGCAGCATCTGCTTCTGACCCAGCACCGATGCAGTTCTTGGCACCCTATACCGGTTGCGCTGCTGGCGAATATTTCCGCGATAACGGCATGCACGGTTTGATGATTTATGACGATTTATCAAAGCAAGCTGTGGCATATCGCCAAATGTCCTTGCTGCTTCGCCGCCCACCTGGCCGTGAAGCGTATCCTGGCGACGTATTCTATCTACATTCCCGTTTGCTGGAACGGGCTGCGAAGTTGAACGATAAGAATGGCGCAGGGTCATTGACCGCATTGCCGATTATTGAAACCCAAGCTGGTGACGTTTCCGCATATATTCCAACCAACGTGATTTCCATCACCGACGGTCAGATTTTCTTGGAAACCACCTTGTTCTATAAAGGCATCCGCCCTGCGATTAACGTGGGTATTTCGGTATCCCGCGTGGGCTCGGCCGCACAAACCAAGGCGATGAAGAAAGTTGCTGGTTCGATTAAATTGGAATTGGCGCAATACCGCGAAATGGCGGCATTCGCCCAGTTCTCATCCGATTTGGATGCAACCACCCAGCGTTTGCTGAACCGCGGTGCACGTTTGACCGAACTGCTGAAGCAAGCGCAATACTCCCCGCTGCCAATCGAAGAACAGGTTGTGGTGATTTATGCTGGCGTTAAAGGCTATACCGATAAGGTGGCTGTTGCCGATGTCGTTCGCTATGAAGGCGCGCTGCTCCGCGAAATGCGTGGTCGTGGCGTGGATGTGCTGACTGCCATCCGCAACGATTCAGATATTAAGCCGGAAACCGAAACCAAGTTGAAAGCGTTTCTGGAAGATTTCAATAAGTCGTTTGCTTAAGCGATTAAGCAAAAACGTTATTGCAGAAAGCCCCGCTAGTAATAGCGGGGTTTTTTTATTGAATATATTCGCCATTCGCTCTGTGCTGCCCACAACCGCTCGGGCGTATCACTGTTGCAACTGCACAGCCTTGAACGCTTCGGTAAGTACGGCAGCTATTTTTTCCTGCCCTTCTTTATCCGCAATCAAATCCTGACGGATTTCAATCGCGATATGCGGAATATTCAATTCGCCGAAATGCTTACGCATCGTATAGCTGGCATCGGAAAATGCGGTGTAGGGCTCGTTATCGCCAACCACATAATCGGTATGCCGTTCAAGCCACAGCTTCAACCGCTGCGCGGTATATTCATCATCGCGCCATAGCAAGCCGATATGCCACGGTCTGCTTTCGGGGCGCGGATTGTCAACACATGCAAGGCACGGCGTGAAGCTATGCACCAAAATACCTAATGCTTTTTCGGCGTGCTTGGCCACATGTGATTTGGCGATTGCGCCAAGCGCAAGGTGGTAAGGCAGGTGATAGCGCATCAAACGGATGCCACGTTCCACATCGGATAAATTCTGGTTAAATGGCAGGATGGTGCCATCGGAAACCTCCGGTATCACATCGCTGCACTCGCCCGATCGGTTTAAATCGACCACAAGGCGGGAGATTTTTGCAACAAAGGTATGGGCAGGCAAGTGCTTGCCTAATAACTGCGTGAGTTCGGCTGCACCGATATCATGGCTGATATGGCGCGCGGCATCTTCAGCGCTTATTGCGTCTTTGCCAAACTCTTCTGGCACAAGCGCACTGGCGTGATCGCATACGACGATGAAGGGGGTTGATTGTTCGGATTCGTTATAAATATGAGTAGGCATAAATGATTATGATGCAAAGAAATGACGATTTATGCTTATCATTTTATAAGGCAAAATCATGTCGCTCAAGTGATACCTTCGTGGCAAGCGCTATCAACAAGATAGCGGTGCGATTGATTATAAACTGCCACCGGGCGGTGCGCTGGCGGTTGGCACGGTTTTGCGGATTTTATCTTTTGGATCTTTAGGCCCATAAAATGCGCCAAGCCCACGGCGTATTTCACCATGCGGTGTTTCACGCAAGGGTTCAACACCGACATATCCAAACACCAGTGACGTGCTTTGCACTTTGGGATCGTTCACCAGTTTTTTCAAATGGCCAGCATCTTCATATGAAAAGAACAATCCGCTCGGATGCGCGGAGGCAGGAATGGTGACCATTTCCTTAAGCGTTTCGCCCCATTCGCGCTGCACGGTTTTAATGGCAGGAAATGCAACGGTAATCATTGCCCAATCGGTTGGTAGCGGCTGTGATTTATAGCCATGATGCGCGGGGTCTGCGACCAGCGGGTGATGGGTGTAATAATTGACGGGGTCGATGGTGACATCATTCGCCGCGGCATCGCGTTGTTCAAATACTTCGTTTTGAATAGCGGCAAGTTTAACTTCATCGGCGTTCAATCCCGGCTTAGAAAGATTAAAAACCTGCAAGCCGATTTCATCGACCACCTCGACCAGTTGCCGTGCTTTATTGAATAAATCCTGACGGGTGGATTCATCAGCGGTGATACCCGCTGCTTTGAAATGTTCTGCGCGCACATCGTATTCACCAATTTCACCGCTTAAATCCAAGCGGCGCGGATCATTGGCAATACGTTCGATTAATTTAGCGACTTGTTTGGCAGGAATGGTTTTGTAGCTTTGAATAATCAGCGGCGCATGCGCCATTTCGCGGTTACCAATGAGCATAATATCCTCCTTAAAAAATCAGATAATCCAGCAAACAAGATGGGACAGGTTCTGTCAATTCGCTATACTTTCAGCCCATAGTTTCGAATGGATTTAAAACACCACCCGCATTATGGTCATATGACTGACCCTAATATTAAGGAGCATTTCATGCCGGTTTCTGCAGCGCCCCGTTCCGAACAGCGTTTGAGTGTTAATTTGGATGCACAGGCTCTCGCGCAAAGCCTGTCTGGAAAAAATTATATTAACGGGCAATTGGTTGGCAGTGCTTCAGGAAAAACATTTGATGTAATATCGCCCGCTACGCGCCAAGTGGTTGCCAAAGCTGCGTTTGGCGAAAAAGCCG
Source organism: uncultured Rhodospirillales bacterium (assembly GCA_964568585.1). GTDB lineage: Bacteria > Pseudomonadota > Alphaproteobacteria > UBA9219 > RGZA01 > RGZA01. The sequence goes on along the minus strand of CAZMQI010000052.1, from coordinate 378 downwards.
ATGTTGATGCCGCCGTAAAAGCTGCAAAGATTGCACAAAAAGAATGGTCCAAGCTTACCCCGCGCGAACGTGGCCGCATGGTTTCCGAATGCGGACGATTATTGGAGTTGCATGCCGAAGAATTAGCGCGTCTCGTTTGTCTTGAAACAGGCAAAGCATTACGCACCGAATGCCGCCCTGAAAGCAAGGTATTGACCGATGCATTCGAGATGTTCGGCGGCTTAGGCAGCGAGATAAAAGGCGAAACCGTTCCCCACAAAACAGATATGCTGGTCATGACCATGCGTGAACCGGTGGGTATCATCGGCGCCATCATCCCGTGGAACGTGCCGATGATGTTATTGTCATTGAAAATTTGTCCTGCATTGGTTGCCGGCA
>CAZMQI010000051.1:0-11084 GCA_964568585.1 uncultured Rhodospirillales bacterium | reverse complement strand
GTGCCCATACCCGGCAATTCGTACATCGGTTCGAGCAAGATGGTTTCCATAATCGAACGCAGACCACGAGCACCGGTTTTGCGTGTAATCGCCTTCTTGGCGATTGCATGTAATGCTTCGTCGTTGAATTCCAGCTTCACATCTTCCATTTCGAACAGGCGTTGGTATTGCTTGACCAATGCGTTCTTAGGTTTGGACAGAATTTCGACCAAGGTCGCTTCATCCAAATCTGACAGCGTTGCAATCACTGGCAAACGACCGACGAATTCAGGAATCAAACCGAATTTCAGCAAATCATCTGGTTCAACGGTGTGAAGGATTTCACCTGCACGGCGTTCATCAGGACCACGCACATCGGCACCAAAGCCGATGGATGTGCCGCGACCGCGACCGGAAATGATTTTTTCAAGACCAGCAAACGCACCACCGCAGATGAACAAGATATTGGTCGTGTCCACTTGCAAGAATTCTTGCTGCGGATGCTTACGACCACCTTGTGGTGGAACGGAAGCCATTGTGCCTTCCATAATCTTCAACAGCGCTTGCTGCACGCCTTCGCCCGATACGTCGCGGGTGATGGATGGGTTATCCGACTTGCGGCTGATTTTATCGATTTCGTCGATGTACACGATGCCGCGTTGTGCGCGTTCAACGTTGTAATCTGATGCTTGGAGCAATTTGAGAATGATGTTTTCAACGTCTTCACCAACATAACCTGCTTCGGTCAACGTGGTTGCATCCGACATGGTGAATGGAACGTCGAGAATGCGCGCAAGCGTTTGTGCAAGCAACGTCTTACCCGAACCCGTTGGGCCAATGAGCAAGATGTTGGATTTTGCGAGTTCGATTTCGTTCGCGCTCTTGGTGCCGTGCGACAGACGCTTATAGTGATTGTGAACCGCAACCGACAAAATACGTTTTGCATGGTCTTGGCCAATTACATAATCATCGAGCACACCGCGGATGTCTTTTGGTGTCGGAACACCATCGCGGGTTTTAGCAATGCTGGTCTTCGTCTCTTCACGGATAATGTCCATGCACAGTTCAACGCATTCATCGCAGATGAATACGGTTGGACCCGCGATGAGCTTGCGTACTTCGTGCTGGCTTTTGCCGCAGAATGAGCAATAAAGCGTATTTTTGGTATCGCTACCCGCTTTAGACATGAAAACTCCTGAGTTTCAAAATAACAGATTACTAAACTAACCAAGCACACCTTAAGATTAGAACGCTAGTCCTTAAGGCTTTCTAAACAAACTTAGACCCGCGGTTTGCACCGCGGTAAGCCCTTATGCCGCCTTCTTTTCGTTAACGGAAGGTGTTGGGCGCTCCAAGATAACTTCGTCGATCAGGCCAAACTTCTTGGCTTCTTCTGGGGACATGAAGTTATCGCGTTCAACCGCGGCTTCAATGGCTTCCAGTTTTTGGCCCGTATGTTTGACATAAATTTCGTTGAGGCGCTTACGCAGCGTGAGGATTTCACGTGCCTGAATTTCAATATCCGTTGCTTGACCACGCGCACCGCCAGATGGCTGATGAATCATGACGCGGCTGTTTGGCAAGCTGAACCGCTTACCCTTTTCGCCGCCAGCAAGCAGTAATGAGCCCATGGAGCAAGCTTGGCCCATCACAATGGTTGAAACGGGCGACTTAATATATTGCATGGTATCATAAATCGACATGCCGGAGGTCACAACACCGCCCGGGGAGTTGATATAGAAGCTGATTTCCTTGGCTGGATTTTCAGATTCAAGGAACAGCAACTGCGCGCAGATAAGACTGGCGACCTGATCATTCACTTCGCCTACCAAGAAAATGATGCGTTCTTTTAAAAGACGCGAATAAATATCAAAGGAACGTTCGCCGCGCGCCGTCTGCTCAATAACCATTGGAACAAGGTTATTCATACGGGGAGCATCGTTATTATCAAAATCGGACATATTATGTGTCATGAGGCGCTATCGCTCCTGCGAGGGGGTGGGACTAGAATCAAAACCGCGAAACATAAGAATAAACATAGCATTCTTTTTTTAATTGTCATGTGCGGAAGCACATGTAATGAATTATTCTTATATTTATCTTACTTTTCTCTGGCAATTCCAAGGAATAGGCTGAAATCATGAAAAATTCGTTGCCATCAATTGCCTTTTTTTCAATCAGATTTATGTCAGTGGCGTGCATATGTTTTGCCCTATTCGGGTCAGATGCACATGCACAAAGCATCGCGACATCACCCACGCATGGCGTCAAACCTGTTGCCGCACCCGTGATTGCACCTACCCAGATACAGCCTGTGGGACAATTGCAGCCGCTTGCGACCCAAGCTCAGGTGCAAATTCCATTACAGGCAAACATCTCGATTGTTTCACCTGTTGGCGGTGAAACGTTCGTCAATGGCAACCGCACCCCTATTTCATGGCATGCGAATATTCCGGAAGTTCCAGATGCCTATAAGCAACGCGGCTATAAATTGATGGGCGAGTTGCGCCTGATTGACCAAGGCCCGAATAAAAAAGATTTACGCATCGCTTTTTTAAGTGAGCAAGAACTTGCCAAAGGAACCTACCAATTCCTGCCGGGATCGCAGAAAGAAATGGCCTATGGCCATACGGCAGCAACCGAAGGCCAATATAAGGTGTGGATCTACATCAAAGGTGTTTATGATTGCGGCCCAAACGCAAAATGTGGCCCGTTGTTTGAAGCACAAGCGATAACCCAATCGCCCGTCACTATAAAATATCATTAAAGAAAGAACCCCATGACAAAACTTCTGATGGTAGGCCTAGCCCTACTTACCACTGCCTGCGTGACGGATACTACGCACTCCAGAAAAAACCTGACGGAACCATGCGAGATTTCATCGCAGGGCAAATATATTACGGAACCTCCCGCGCTCGTTGAACGCGCATCCGGCAAAACCGACATTCCTGAAAAAGCACAAATCGCGCAAAAGAACGGCTGCGTGAGTTACGAATACCAGATTGATAAAAACGGTAATGTAAAAAACGTGAACGTGCTGGCGGAAGAACCCAAGGGTTATGATTTCGGCAAGACCGCCGCAGCCCAAGCCAAACGCAATAAGTTCGAAAAGCCAGTAAAGCCTGACGCTTGGTATTATACAGTCACCAGTTGGCACCTAGGCGAGTGATATAGTGCACACAATCTCTGCATATACCGAAGTTAGAGAGGGATTACCTTGGTTTGTCGTTATTTTATTCTTTATTGCTGTCCTCGTTCTGACTATTTACTTACTGCCATCACATTTAAAAAAACCGTTGCCCATAATTGTTGCCGCGTTTTGCTCTATATTCGGAACGGCAATCTTTCTGCAAATATTTTTAAATCCTATCAGAGAGCTGTATCATAATCCTATTGAGGTTTTTAAGAATATTGTTCAGCGCATTGAATTAGATTTTGAACCAGCAATCACAGATAAGCCAACCATTTCAATCACCACGCCTATTGGTGGTGAAACATATCTGAAAGGCAACAGTTATCCCATCACGTGGCACTTTGATATGAAACACAAAGATGCTTACCAAAACATTCAAGGACAAATTACATTAGAACGACTAAGGGCAAAGGAAGGGTTCTTGGATGTGAGGGTTGTTTCAGAACTCAACAAACAAGCAATATATAATGGCAGTCATACTTTTTTAGTTGGGCGTGAAACATCTGTTAGCGGCTATTGGGTTGGAAATATAAAAGGCCCATACAAAGTGAGAATAAATATATGGGGATGGGCCGAATGCTCTGCCATGAGAGAGTCAGCAGGCAAGTGCCCGCCTCACTTCAGAGTAGAATACACTACGAGCGAACCTATAAATTTTGAGTAACGCTGCAATAAAAAACCCCGCTTTCGCGGGGTTTTTCTTATTCTATGTAACGCTAATTACTCAGCAGCTTTTTGCAATTCATCGCGGGTCACTTTTTTATCAGTGGTCTTTGCTTTGGAAAGAATAAGGTCAACAACCTTTTCTTCCAGCATTGGCGCGGTGAGCTGTTCACGAGCAGATGCGTCCTTCGTGTAATAATCCACGACCTTCTTTTCTTGGCCGGGGAAACGCATCGCTTCTTGGATAATGGCTTTACGCACATCTTCGCGGTTGATTTCGATTTTGTTTTTGCGTGCCACTTCGGAAAGCAGCAAGCCCAAACGCACGCGGCGGTTGGCAATATTTTGATAATCGGTCTTCAGCTGTTCGTCTGACTTACCCTTGTCTTCAGCATCCAATTGGCCAGCTTGCTTGGCTTGGGATACTTGTGCCCAAAGCTGTTCAAACTCGCGGTTTGCCAGAGTTGGAGGCACTTCAAAGCTATGACCATCGGCCAATTTGTCCATCAGCTTGCGCTTGATGATGGCACGGCTTACTTGGCCAAAGTTTTGAGCGATTTGTTCGCCAAGGTGCTTCTTCAATGCATCAAGTGTTTCAAAGCCAGCGGCCTTTGCCAATTCATCATCGATGGTTGGTGCTTGCAGTTGGCTAACCGACTTCACATCAATTGCAAAGACTGCTTCTGCGCCAGCAAGTTCAGCTGCGTGATAGTCCTTAGGGAATGTAACCTTCACATCGCGCTTATCGCCAGCTTTCACGCCAACCAATTGTTCTTCAAAGCCCGGGATGAAACGATTGGAACCCAGTTCCAACGGGAAATCTTCGCCCTTCATGCCATCGCGCTTTACGCCGCCAACGGAACCATCGAAATCGATGGTGGTGACATCACCAAGTTTCGCTGCATAACCAGCAGGTGCTGGTTCTTGCTTACGGTTGCCCTTTGCGATGCGTTCCAATGCTTCGGTAATGTCGCTGTCGCTGGCTTCAACCACCATGTTCTCGAATGACAGTTTTGCAAAATCCATCGGTTCGATTTCAGGGATGATTTCCACTTCCATCTTGAATACCAAATCTTTGTTCGCAGGAACTTCGTTTGGCATGCCAACGAATTCAACCTTTGGTTCAGTCGCTGGGCGCAAGCCCTTTTCGCTTACGGCTTTCATCGCAGCAGTATTCACAGTTTCTTCAACCACTTCACCCAGCACGGATGTGCCATAACGTTTTTCAACAACGGCCAATGGAACTTTACCAGGACGAAAGCCCGGCATTTGCACAGTGGCAAGCATGCCCTTAAGGCGCGTTTCAATCTGGCGCTGTAAATCAGCTGCCGGAACGGTTACTTCATAATTGTGCACAAGACCCTTGGTGCTAAGCGCATTAACTTGCATTAAAAAACCTCTTGGTGGACGTTTAAAAACGTAGGTTCTAGAACGCTTTTCAGCCCCTGTCTACTATATATCCAACAGGTGTTTCAGGATTGTATTGCCACCCCAAAAATACGCACATATGGTATTTCCCAAGGCCATTGCAAGAGCATTGAAAGTAAATGGTATAGAATTACACGCGTTCATTTTTATGGATTTTATGTGCCGCCCAACCAACCAAAAATAAGTGTTATCGTTCCGGCTTATAACCGTCCTGACGATATCGAGCCGGTTGTTAAAACCATTATGGCGCAAACCGTACAGGATCTTGAAATTATCATCGTGGATGATGCATCGAATGATGGCGGGAAAGTCATAGCGGCCATCGAAGCGATGATTACGGCACATCCCGCTAAAGTCCGGCTTATAAAACACGACGTTAACAAAGGTGCTGCCGCGGCACGCAACACTGGCATCATGGCAGCCAAAGGTGAATTTATCGCACTCCTTGATAGCGATGATGAATGGTTTCCCCATAAATTGGAAATGCAGCTGGCTGCGCTTAATGCGAACCCTGCCCCTACCACGCTTTGCATATGCGATTATCTACAAGTTCCTAAATACGGCGATGAAAAGACCATTGTTCTGCGCCCATCGCAAAAAGCCGATTTGAAAATGGATATCCTGTATGGCCGTGTATATAACGTCTGTTCGAATATGCTCATTCGCCGCAGTGCGTTTGATCAGGCGGCTCTGTTTGATGAAAGCTTCACAACAATTGCGGAAGATTACGATTTTCTGGTGCGGCACATTCTACGCGGCAGCGATATCATTGCCGTGAATGAAGTGCTGACCATTTGGAAATCAGAATTAAATAAGCAATATAAAAACCATGTAGAATTCATCCATAAACTCCACAAGCTGCATTATCAGAATGTCCGGAACACATTGGGCGTTAACGCAAGCCGTCATTTCATGGGCGGCATTCATGCACATTTATTATTCGTTGCACGGCAAAAGAAGCAGTGGCTGAAGTGTGCATATCACTTTGCGATGATGGCATTAACACCGCCGAATTTTTTCAAGCGCGTGCGTAATTATGTTGCCCACCATTTATCGCCAAAGGCCACTCATTACAAATAAGTGTATGGGATAAATAAGTGGTACGGGCGGAGGGACTTGAACCCCCACGAGTCACCCCACTGGAACCTAAATCCAGCGCGTCTACCAATTCCGCCACGCCCGCAGCAGGCCATGTTTTTATGCGGCCACGCGCGCTTTGTCCATACGCATCTTTGGATGCTATAAATGCAGGATTAAATGGTTATTTGCGCGTTATTGGTTTGGCTCGCCAGGATCGGATTCCGGCTTTGCCGGTGGTTGTGGACGCAGTGGAAACACATTGTCTCGCTTGGTTCCACCATCGGCTTCCGAAATTTGTACTAGCCCTTCTTTTAAACGGCGCTCCACTTCATCTTCATCGGTTTCGAATGGCGCGTTAGTAGTTTCAGGCTCTTCGTGATCCAGTTCATCAGTAGTTGCGCGCATAGTATCTTTGACATTACGTTCACGCACCTTATCAAACATGCTGATCACATTCAGCTTATTTACATCGCCTGCAAATGCGCGGCCATCAGCTTTTTGTTGTTTAAGATGTTCATAAACACCGTCATAAATTTTATCAAACGTATCATCTTGGTCGATATCTGGACGCAGGCCTTTGATGGCAAGTGCAAAGTACAATAAGCGGTCACGTTCGGGGCCATCCGCAAACTCTGGGTCCATGCTGCGATCAACAAAGCGAATGCTGGTACGATAGAATAATTGACGTGCAAAGGCATCACTCACTTCTTCGACGCCATCGCGTTGACTACGCAATAGGTTCAGCAATTCCGGCAGTTCATTCTCAGGAAAACCATATTCAACTTTGGCCAGAATTTCTTCAAAGGTGTCAAACCCTTCGATAATTGCCACACGTTCGCCGGACAATTGCAATGCAAGGCCTCTTGGCTCAACAGGCGCGGTCAACTCGGTTGATGCTGCTTGAACAAGCGCAGTTGTGCCTGACGCAACCGTTGCTGGAAATGTTTCTTTGCCATACAGGCTTTTAATCGCTTGTTCGACAGCCCGCATATATTCAGCGGGTGACTGCTGTGCGGCAGTGTCCTGAGCATATAATTCTTTTGGATTTAGATTGAACGCGGGTTCTTTGGTGCGATCAATCTCGACAATTTTCGTGCCTAGTTTTGCAGATAAAATGTCAAACAATGCATCCGTTTGCTGGGTTGCACCTTGTACAAATTCAACCACTTTATCGGCGGCACGAAGGAATACTTTTCCTGTGAAAATATCATGAATGCGCTGGCGACGTTTTTCATAACCAGGGCCATACAATTCCAATTCACGCGCTTTGCGTGCACGCAGTTCCGTCCAAAATGCACTTCTATCTTCGTAATCACTCGCCATGGCACACCCAAATTGCTTTTCAATTCGCATCACATTCGTGGTGGCAATTTAACACAAAGCAGCAGTGTCTTTTTTCGCAATTTTACTTTCGTAAATACAAAAAGCCTTAAATTAACTATGTATTTTAATATTTCTCGGCTTCGCCAAGGCTAAGGCTTCTTCTCATTCAAGCCCGGCGGCGTTATCAAATCCAGCGCGCCATCTTTGGTAATGGTGCAAGCTTCACGTGGATCGCGGTCTTCGCCTTGCAAGTTATAAACCGGAGAAAGACTTTGCGGGTCGGCATATTTGAATGTGCTGCTTGACCACATGACTTTGGTTGCAGTGCCGTCCGCATGTGCATAGGAAACAGACAAGCCAGCGGCGGAAGGAAACTGTTCAGGCGGCCATGTGATTTGGAATGCGAGTGGTAAGCCACCTTCCCTGCGCTCCACTTCCGGCATTTTCTGGTTGGTATTATAGCCATAACCCGCAAATACCTTTAAATCGGACAGGCGAACGGAGAATTGGCGCAAGGCTTTGCGCGGCGCATCTTCCAAATCGCTGGTTTTAGGCGGCATTTGCTTCTGATCAAGCCACCAGATCTCGATGCGGTCATCATTGGCCCAGTTATCGGTAGATTTAAATACGCGCTGCTCTTTATTCTGTTCCGTATCACGAAGCTCGACCCACAATTTGTCATCATTGATCCGTAGATATTTTACTTCCACATCCGCGCCATCATCCTGACCATAAATCACATAGCCTTGATACGGCCCGGGCTGAGATGTGATGGTGCTGGAACATGTGCCAAGCGTTTTGACATCGGTTAATTTCAAACCCAAGAATGATGACACCTGCTTGGTATCAATCGCTTTATATTTTGGTTTTGCCGCGCTGAGATTATCCTTATCGCAATCAACAAAACTCGATTGGCTGTCATCGGATAGTTCAGGTGAATACCCGCTGGTGAACGAACCCGTTTCATAATCCATCAACCGGATATGCCCGCCAGACGTATTGGTTTTATAATCGCACAGCATCGTCCCCGCATAACTAAGGGAAGGCAGCGCATAGCTACGTGCCCATACCCAGCGGTTATTATCCCCGCCCGATTGGCGATAGGTTATATGTTGTTTACCGAAGCTAAACGCATCTTCGCCGATATTGGCCGCGCCATAACCGTCATTGCATAATTCAAAAAGTTTTTTGTGTTCGGATAGCAATCCGCCATAGGTCGAAAGCCAGATTTCCTGTGACACATTATCCAGAAATTCGCCATAACGTTTGTCTTGCGGGCGGCGGCAATGCTTTTCATTTTCTTTTGCAGGATGCGGGATAACTACTTCGCTAATGACAAACCGTTTTTTATCCAGCGTGCCAGCATCGCCCGACCATAATAACTTGCAACCAGACCTGCCCTTGCAAAAATCATCGGCATTCACTTTAGGGAGGCCATCATTTTTCTGGGCATCGGTTTTTACGGTCTCAATTTTCGGTTCGGCCTTTGGAACCGGGACAGGCTCTGCAGCAAATACAGGGGTTGCCAGCATGACCAGCACGATAAGCCAAGCATATATCATGAACTAACTCTTCGGGGTGTTGGTTGCTGTGTCTGCTTTTGGCTTCAGAATATTGTGCAGACCTTCGATTAAATCCTCGGCAATCAGGCATGGGCCGAATTCGGATGCGACCGCAGCATGCAGCCATGTTGCGATACAGCCTGCTGGGAACGCTTCAACGCCCTGTGCCATAAGGCCTGCGATGAAACCCGCCAATACGTCGCCCGAACCGGCAGTTGCCAATGTCGCTGGACCGTTCGAATTGATAATCGCCAACCCTTCGGGTGTAGCAATGATCGTATCCGCGCCTTTCAGGACAACAGGGCAACCAAGGAATGCAGCAGCGGCTTTCGCACGGCTGATTTTATCCTGACGTGGATCTATCACACGATCAAACAGACGGCTGAATTCGCCTTCATGCGGCGTGATGATGCATTGCGGGTTGATAATACGCTTCAAACTTTCGGCGTCACCTGCAAATGCATTCAATGCATCGGCATCAAGCACACACGCCTTGCCAGACGCCAGCGCCAATTGTACAGCCTGCCGCGTGGTTTCGTTTTCGCCAGCACCAGGGCCCAGCAACACTACATTAATCCGGCGATCTTCCAGCAATCGCTGGAAGGAATGCATGAAGTTATCGCCTTCGATTACCGGCTTGACCATGATACTGGTCATGCTGGACGCATATATAAAGAATGCGCTTTGCAGCGCCGCAATCGTTACTAATCCTGCGCCGATGCGTTGCGTTGCCCGTGCAGCCAGACGCGCCGCACCGGTCATTTCTGCACCGCCCAACACCAACGCGTGGCCACGGTCGAACTTGTTATGGCTGAGTTGCGGTTGCGGGTAATAGCCAATCCATAAATCGGGATGGTTTTCACAAATTTGTAACGTGATGTTCTGCAAACATTGTTCAGGGATGCCGACATCCATCACGATAATTTCACCGCACAGCATACGGCCAGGCATCAGCACATGCGCCAGTTTTTTGCGGAAGAAACAAATCGTTAAATCGGCGACTGCGGATTGACCGAACACCTGCCCCGTATCCGCATTCAATCCACTGGGGATATCCACCGATACAATCGGTAAGCGCGAACGGTTGATGAGTTGCAGGATGGCTGCGGCCTCCCCCGTGATGGCACGACGTAATCCAATTCCATAAAACGCATCAATGATAAGTTGTGCGCCTTTTTGCAGCGCATTCTCCATCACCGAAACACTGGCGGTGATTACCGCGCCGCGCCAACGCGATGCTGCAACCTTGGCTTCCGGCGTCAACTCTTCCAGCTTGCCATATAATAATATGCGTACCGGCCAGCCCTTTGCGGCCATATGGCGCGCGGCAACAAAACCATCGCCGCCGTTATTTCCAGGGCCACATAAAATAATTGTCGGGCGCTTGGTGTAACGCGCCATCACTTGTTCGGCGACTGCCAAACCTGCGCGTTCCATCAATACAATCAGTGGCGTGCCAGCAGCAACAGCGGCCTGTTCAGCAAGGCGCATTTGCTGCGCGGTTAAAACGGAGAACACACTTGGCGGAATGCTTGGCATCGTATCCGCAGGCGGCGGTGAAACGACTTGTGCATCCACAATCTTTTCAGAAACTTTTTCTGGAACTTTTTCCGCAGGAGTCACAACTTGGGCAGTTGTTGCTGGCGTCGTATTTTTTGGCGGTTGCGGTTCGTTATCGGGCATGACTTTTCATACCACCTTTTTTTTTAAAGAAACACAGTTATGCAAAATGACATGATTTTGGGTGGGGCGTTCGGGACAGAATCATTCCCGCCTTAAAATGACACAAAAGAAGAATGGGGCGATCGACGGGACTTGAACCCGCGACAACTCGGACCACAACCGAGGGCTCTACC
>CAZMQI010000050.1:0-12400 GCA_964568585.1 uncultured Rhodospirillales bacterium | reverse complement strand
CACTGCTGCCTCCCGTAGGAGTCTGGACCGTGTCTCAGTTCCAGTGTGGCTGATCGTCCTCTAAGACCAGCTAAAGATCGTAGCCTTGGTGAGCCATTACCTCACCAACTAGCTAATCTTACGCGGGCTCATCTTCTAGCGATAAATCTTTCCCCCGGAGGGGTCATACGGTATTAGCACCAGTTTCCCGGTGTTATCCCATACTAGAAGGGAGATTCCCACGTGTTCCTCACCCGTGCGCCACTATGTATTGCTACATCGTTCGACTTGCATGTGTTAGGCCTGCCGCCAGCGTTCGTTCTGAGCCAGAATCAAACTCTCAAGTTGAGTGTTTGTGCAAAGTTTTGAGGTCTTTGCTCATCCTGGCATCTGTTCGTGGTGCCGGACTGCTCCGGACACCTCATTGTTCTTGACGGGCAATGAATGAATAAATTCATTCAAAGCTTTAGTTTATTACGTGAATAATCATTTTACTGAATTATTCCGATATCAAGGATGCTCAAAACGACAGATACCGATTGTGTCCCATGGTTTAACCCATGAGACTGTTTTAAGTGCAATCTCATTCTGACGCGATCGAAACCGCATCAGACAACCGCCGCCTGCGCATCCCTTCTCTCGTTCTCTATTCACAATGTCAAAGAACCAATTTTAGATTGCTCTAAAATCCAGCTGAAAAGCGCAAAAAACACCCCCGTGCAATAATCTGCACTTAGAAGTATTTCGGCCTTTTTTGCTGAACGACTGAACCGCTGGGGTTCGCCGTTGGACGCTCTTATACTCCATGATATTCGAAGCTGTAAAGCGAAAAATAAAAAAAGTATAAACATCATTTAATCCCAATAAAATAAGGTATATTTGATAGTTATCCACACCGGTGTGAATAGAATCTAGAAATTAATTTGTACTTTTTTTGAGTGATTATCTCGGCTCGGGCATATGTTTCTAAAAAATTGCTATTCGCCCTCTCCTCTTTTCATTAAAATTTCAAATAAACCCAATAAACATTGGCCTTTTTTAAGATGTGGTGATTCACGCCGTTCCAAACTGTTCGCAGTTGCACAGCTGAATCAGGCCTAAAATGCTAATTTAATAGTATTTTAACCGTGAATCACTCACCGTAATGACACCGAAATACACGAGTTTTACTTAACTTCTAACGTTATCGGTGCATGGCGAACGAATTTGGTTACTTGATTGATAGCCGTAACGGCCAAAAACCTGCTGAAACTTCCAATGGAAGTCAGCCAAAGGGCGCCCTTCTACTCACCCCTGGATGTATGCGCGGCATTGGCGATGTCGGTGCATTTTGTGCGCTCCATGAAGTTGGTATCGCACAACAATTCCAAGGTTACTTCGGTGTTTCAGTGGGTGCCGTTGAAATTCTTTTTGCAGACGAACCGACGCGCGGTCTCAGCATTTTTTCAAAACTGACGGGACACAACTTTGTAAAATTATCGCAACAAGGGTTAAGCGTTCCATATTTCAATCGCATGTTGTTCAGTGCAGAAACCATTCGCCAGTTCCAAGTGGTAGGACAAGCAGCTACATCACTCGCCGCACAAATAACCGGCTATGATGGTATGCGTATTGGCGCACATTTGGATAATCAATATCTATCAAAAATCCTACGCGATGAAATTGTTCCTGACTTTGAACACATCAAAGCGTCGGACAAGGAATATCGTGTCTATTATACCAATGCGCGCACCGGTACACCGCAAAGTTTTGATCTACGCGACGCAGAAACATTGAATGAAGCATTGCTGCATGTGGATGCCAGTTCACGCCTACCCTTCATATCAGGAAAGCCCATAAACATAGGCAATGAATTGCTGTTTGATGGCTGTTATTCCGCATCCTATCCGGCACATGACATCGTTGATCGCGGCTATACTCATATCGTGATGATGCTTAGTTTGCATCCCGATGATGTGCTTTCAAGCGAAAACGAAATCGGCCGTTTAGTTGATTTATATGCGCGTCTTCATGCACGTTCTAGCACAGAAGCTTATGCAGATTATCGTGCACGGCTTCCAGTTATCCTTGATGAAATTGTGTCGGGTAGGGTCACAACAGAAAACGGCACGGCGCATATCCGTCTTATCCATCCGGAAAAAGCCGAAACAAGAATGAACCCACTTGAAACGCGCCCCGAAGTTCTAGAAGAGCAATTCTGGCACGGCTATGTCCGCGGAAAAATATTTGTGTCGGCATTGGAACGCGAGCACAAACAAAGCAATACCTATACCGACAAACTTAATGCTGCTCTGGGCTTTAATACGCCTGCTGTTGGGCCTGTTAAACGGCTAGCGCACAGCTAATCAGGTGTGCGGCAACTGGTTTTGAATTTGAGCAACCAGTTTCTTGCCTTCTTCTTCCTCAAAACGCACCATATCACCAAAACCCCATACAGGTTTGGGCCACGCAAGATCTTTGGCAAAACGCCCAACAACATGGATATGTAATTGAGGAACAATATTGCCAATGGTGGCAATGTTAAGTTTTTCTGGTCTAAAAAACTGCTTCATAAAAACCGATGTACGGTTGATTTCGTCCAGCAATGTTTTTTGTTCGCCCGGTAATAAATCCAGCAAATCACTGGCGCCATTTTTGCGTGGCACCAAAACCATCCACGGGAAACGCTTATCATTCATCAGGACCAGCTGTGAAAGCTTCAAATCTCTGATAAAGAAAGTGTCTTGGGCTAATTGCGTATGAAGAAAAAACTCGCTCATTTACTACTTTCTACCCCAATTTTATATGATTGGATTTTTAAAGAATTAGGACTATTTTAGTCCTATGGCAACACTTCAATTAACACCTAATGCGGCAAAACGCATCCATTTCATGGCTGAAAAGCAGGCCAAACCCGGCCTGCGTCTACGCCTTGCCGTGGATAGCGGCGGCTGCTCAGGTTTCAAATACATCTTCAATCTGGAAGATGCTGCGGTAACGCCTGATGATATTGTGATTGAACGCGATGGCGCGACAATGGTGGTTGATAAAACTTCCCTCTCCTTCCTTGAAGGTTCGGAAGTCGATTTCATTTCCGATCTTTCCGGTGAAAGTTTCCAGGTCAAAAACCCGATGGCAGATTCATCCTGCGGCTGCGGCACTTCCTTCGCTGTAAAAATTTAAGGCATCACTTTCATGCGTATCGCCAGCTGGAACGTCAACTCCATCAAAATGCGCCTGCCGATTGTCTGTGACTGGCTTAAATCGCAATCACCGGACGTGTTACTACTGCAAGAATTAAAATGTGATACAGATGCATTTCCGTTAATGGAAATCCAAAGCTGTGGTTATAACGCGCTGGTCAAAGGCCAAAAAGCCTATAACGGCGTTGCCATTTTAAGCAAGGAAAAGGCCGTTTTACGCACAAATACACTTGATGGCGATGATGCGGATACCCATGCGCGCTATATCGAAGCCGATGTCGGCGGGTGGATTATTTCAAGCATTTATTTACCGAATGGTAACCCGTTAGGTACTGAAAAGTTTCCTTACAAACTTCGCTTCATGGAACGGCTGACGGCACAGGCAAAAAAACTTTTTAAAGAAGAACGTCCGGTCGTTCTGGGCGGTGACTACAATGTCATCCCCGAAGACCGCGATGCGCGTCATCCGGAAAACTGGCGGAACGATGCGCTGGCGCAACCCCAATCGCGGGCGCATTTCAATGCCATGTTACGGCTCGGCTATGCAGATGCATTCCGCACACTACACCCTGACGAAAACGATGCGTACACATTTTGGGATTATCAGGCAGGTGCGTGGCCACGTGATGATGGTATTCGCATCGATCATCTGCTCACCTCACCTGAAGCCAGCGACAAGCTTCTAAAATGCTGGATTGATAAGCACCCACGCGGGCTTGAAAAAGCCTCCGATCACACGCCGATTATCGCTGATTTTTCGGCCTGAAAGCAATAAAACCACTACGGTTTGGCTAGAAATCCGTCTATAACACTGCTCATGACACAGCAGCGACTTTCATTCCTCGGCCTCCCACTTGATGTTGGCTACACGGTTGCAGATTTAAGCACTTTGTTCACCCAAAAAAGCGAGAGCAAACTGGTAACCTTCGTTCATGCCGATGCATGGGCAATGGCAAAGAAGCAGCCAGAATATCTTGACCAGTTGAACAAGATAGATTTGGTCATTCCTGCAAGTCTGGATATCGCTGCCTCCGTACAAAAATTACACAATGTAACCTGCACCGATATTTGTTTTGAAAACCATTCACTGGCCGCGCCATTTTTTCAGGCTGCTGTTGCCAACACTGTTTCACTGATGCTGATTGGCGGCCAACCCGCCATCGATGAACGCACGCATGATAAACTAAGTATTTATTATCCAGCGCTCAACATCATCGCTACGGCCAATGGCTATGGTGACATTGCGCCCAAAATCGCCCTAATCCTAGAGAAAAAGCCCGATTGCGTGCTGGTGGATTATCCTGCTGGTAAGGCAGAAAATTTCCTTCTTGCGCTTAAAGATGCCGGATTTAAGGGCGTTGCTATTGCCGTAACCGGCTTCTTTGATGAGACGCTGCGCGATAGCGAATTTTATCCTGAATGGGTAAAACGCTATAAGGCTCAATATGCGTACCGTCTGTTCTCCGAACCCAGAACACTGCTCAATAATTTCATAGGTGCCTATCCCGCCTTTATTACTCCCGTGATAAAAGCGTTCATTGATAAGTATTCGCCCAAAAAGAACTAGTAAACACTGACATGTCTAACACGACGTCCACTGGCCATACCCTGCCCCCAGACTTACGCATCTATGCGATTGGCGACATCCATGGCCGTCTGGACTTACTAAAGCAGCTGATGGAAAAAATCGATGCAGACGCCAAATCCAGCACATCGACTGTGAAGCTGGTCTTTCTGGGTGATTACATCGACCGCGGCTTACAAAGTAAGCATGTCTTCGACTATTTACTGCATTTGGCAGAGCATGCCAGCGATCAACAAAAACCGCATTTTATCCTTGGTAACCATGAACAAGTGATGCGCGAGCTTATCAAGCATTGCGATTTAAAACTGCTGCAAGACTGGCTTACCTTTGGTGGCCGTGAGACACTGATGAGTTACGGCATTCGTCCCGCTGCGCTTAATAATGCTGCTGGCCTAACCGCCATGTTGAATGACTTCATCGCCAAGGTACCAAAAAGCCATATTGAACTCTTGAATACGATGGAAACATCCGTCACCTATGGTGATTATTTCTTTTGCCATGCTGGGGCGCGGCATGGCGTTCCCCTATCCGACCAGACCGAACAGGATCTGGTATGGATACGCCGAGATTTTATGGCCAATACCAAGAAATATGAAAAGATGATTGTGCATGGCCACACCATCAGCGAAACCGCTGAATTACTTCCACACCGCATCAATGTAGATACCGGCGCTTATGCCACAGGCGTGTTGACCGCGATTGCTCTTGAAGGCACGCAGCAATGGCTTATTCAAACTAAATAGGATTGCCTAGAAGAAGCGTTCCGGAACAGTGACTACGTCACCTGCACCAACAGTTGTGTCTTCTTTGACCTTTTCTTCTTTGCCGTTCTGGCCGCCGCGGCGCAATTTGATATCGTCCTTATCCGCGCGGTAGGTATAGCCGCCAGCAAGCGCCACAGCATTAATCACGGTCATGCCGTTCTGGTAATTATAGCTGCCGGGCTTCATAACCTCGCCCACGATGAAGAACGGGCGGTAATTCATGACTTCCATGCTGACCTTGGGATCTTTGAGATAGCCATCACGCAACTTGGCGGTAATCATATCTTTCAGGCGCGCAATTGTCGTGCCCATGGCTTTCGTTTCACCAATCAGCGGCATGGAAACCATGCCAGTGGAGGATACCTCGAACTCACCCGATAAATCGGTTTCGCCATAAACAGTGATACGCAGCTTATCGCCAATGCCCAATACATAATCGCTGGGGTCTCCTGCACGTGCAGAAGTAAAACCCACGAAAAGAAGGGCTGCAACGAGCAGCCCCAATTTCAAAAAACGCGTCCACTTCAAACAAGCGATGTTTTTTAGCATGTTTTTTTCAAACCCGATTAGTACATATTTTTAATACTGGGCACCAAAACGAACCAATGCTACGTGGCGATCATAATCGCTGCCTGCAATGTTCGACATACGCTTGGTGAAGTCATAGGTGAAATCGCTGTAGAAATTACGGTTGATGTAGTAACGCGTACCCGCACCAAGACCGAGTGTATCGTCGTTACGCGCCGATTGCTTGAAATCGTTGTTGGTGAATGATGCGTTACCTTCAAGGATGATATTTCTACGAAGTTCGTGGGTGACAGTACCCGAAGCGCCCGTTGCGATATATGCATTGGAACTGGCTGGAGCAGCAACGCCGCCCAAGGTTGTTTCTTCGATTGAACGGCTGGTTTCAACCTCGATTGAGGTCAACTCAGTTACGTTCCACAACACATCCGCACCAAAATCAAATACATTCACGCCGCCGCTTGCATAGTTATGATAATCACGGCCCTTGTAGCCAGCGAATGCTTCACCAGTGATGATGCCGCCAAAGTCAAACTTGGCACCACCATTCACCTTGTAACCATCCGAATTACGGAGCGAGTTGGATGTGTAATCCATGATGTCATATCCGCCGCGGATAAATGGCTTCAAGTTAGCGGTCAGATCATATTGCAGTTGAGCAGCAACTTTGTTATTCACGCGGTTACGTGCATTTTGGCTCAAGCTTGCACCTGAAATCAGCTTCACAGTATCGAAATCCTTGTAGTTGAAATCATAATCAACCTTAGCCTTCAATAAGCCAACACCGCGATATGCTTGGCCGCTAGCGGAATAGCTATCGAATTGGGTTGGTTCAGCTGCTGATCCGAGGGATGATGGGTTGCCACGTGGCTCTGTCGCACGCTGGTAGCCAACGGAGCCAGCAAGCCATGTTTGGCTTTCAATATCATAACGACCTTCAAGTTGGGTTACGCCGCCAATGTTGTTTTCTTCATCGTTGATGACGTTGGTGTTGATGTCAGCTAAACCTGTGAACGCCAGCGCATGACGACCCCAATTGGAAGCCGCAGTCAATGATGGGTTTATCTTTGTTACAATGTCGTCATTCTTAGCCGCAGGAGCAGAATAGATGTTGCTGTCATAAAAACCAGCAACGCTAATTGCGGGGAACATCTGGAATGAACCAACATCAATTGGTGTCGGATCGAAGTCTGGACGTGGACGAGCCGAAACTGACTGACCACGGATAGGTTCGAATTGCTCGGTCGTGGAGCGACGCACATTCAAGCTACCATCTTGTTCAGCTCTGCCGCCAAACATACCTTGGTTAGCCTCAGCTGAACCAGTTGCAAAGACAGTTGCCATTGCCAAGATAGCAATTCCGACTTTTTTCATTTTTAACTCCACGTTTTATTTTACTTAGATGATATCTATGGGGCGATTAGTGGGAAGGATAAGAGCGCGACGACCGTCGCGCCCTCATTTAGATGCCGGATTATTCAGCGCTCGGCGCGTGTGCGCCGATGTTGAATATGGTTGGTGCAACGCCTGGTGTTTGAGCAAGCGATACAACTGATTGCAAGGTGCTGCCTGCACATTGTGGGCTCTGCTCAAGAAGACCATTTGCGTTAGCAAGGGTTTGGCCATGTAGGCTGGCATTTTGGCTTGAGATGTTTGGTTGAGCAGTCATGCCGATAGCAGCAGCGAGAATATCGCCAGCTGGGCATGGGCTTGCAGCCCCAAAGCCCTTACCACTTGCTGTACCAACAACTGATGCAATGATTTGAGCGGCTTGGGCTGATTGCTTAGCGGGGATTTGACCAACGAACGGAGCTGCAGCTGCAAAGATTTTGGCGGCAAGAGTTGGGTTGGTGGCGATTTTTGCTTGTGCTTGCTGCAACAGATACATAGCGATTTCGCCCTGTGCAGCTGGGTTTGCAGCAGCAATCTGGTTGATTTTTTCAAAGTTGCCAGCAGCAATCGCGGCTTGAATAGAATCTGTAACGGCTGAAGCCGAAGCTTGAACGCTGAATGATACAAATAAGGCAAATAATGCTGATAAAATAAGCTTTTTCATGGCCTGTCCCCAGATAAATATAAGTAAAAATGGTGCAAAACACCTTCTGGGGAAAAGAAGTACAATCTTGATGGGTTCTTTACAAGCGGTATAATCTCCCAACACCTATATGTGCAAAGCTTGTGTGTAATCCGTCACAAGGAGATCTTGTGTTGATATTCAATGGCTTGCGTAGATTTCTTAAGTTGAGCTGTTTCGTGCAGTCAACGACTGCGTTAGTCGATGAAAGTGTTAATGGCAGACGGCCATGTCATCAATCCATTCCTGTGAATAAATGGGGTCTTCGCCATGTTCGGCAAGCCATTTGTTCTGCAGCATATAGGCTTCCCGCTCCTTGGCATCGTGGCATGCGTATTTGCGGCCAGCAAGGGTCTGGGCGTGGTGAACCATCTCGTGCACCAGATAACTTTGTGAACGCAAGGATTCAGGGTCCCACAGAATGTTGTTGATGATGATTTGACCTGGAATGTACGCCGCTACCGAACGCGCCTGTTGTACGCCTTCTAAACCCAAAGATGTTTTCAATTTAAAACCACTGGCTACGACAATCGGCAATGAATGGATGGGCATACGACTTGCCTTCGCAACCCATCTGGCCATCGGCGCCACAGTGGAAGCAGAAATCATCGTTCCATCTGGAACCGACGCATGAGCGGATGAATTCAAAAAAAGCGCAGCTGTAAATACCAGCAACCCGAATATACGTTTCATAAAAATGACCTTTGAATATAAAAATCTCAAAGATCATTTTGTGCTTTTAAGGCTAATCGAAACTTACCGATGTTTCCGTTTCAATTTGAATTTAGTTCAAATTTTACGCGTTTATATTGTATCAACCATACTTGCATGCACGATGATTGAATGCGCGATAACGCATGCCAGACGGGCGCTTCTTGCACTAAAATAATTTTAGGATACCAAGGATTTTAGTTTGGCGCACGGCCTTCAAGCTTCACATTAGCGCCAATTTTTCCGCCTCGCGGAGGCAGGATTTTTCCTCTGTTTTGTAGCCGGTGATTAATATCCGCTTCAATATCATCGAATACTGTTTTTAAAATGCCATCTGCAACATTACCCTTCAATCCTGTTGCGGCCATAATCGCATCACGATCCAGCTTACCTGTTTCAGGGTCAGCGAGATGATAACGAATGGTATTGGTCAACATGCGGATACCATATGCATAGGTCGTTTCACCAAACTCAAAATCATTTAATTTTTGATCGGGTGATGTTGTTTTTTGATAAATATCCTTTTTCTGCCTATCGGTCATGTTGGCTATAGCGCTCACCATATTAAACACATACACGTGATGTGTTTCTTTTTTGCGCTGTTTATACAGGCCTTTAATATCTTCCAATGAAACGCGACGGCCATCCTTACCGCGAATAAAATAGACCTTTGGGTTATCCGTGCCTCGATATTCTTCTGCGCGTCGTATGCTGATACTAGCACTAGTCTCTGCGTCGCTTGAGTTCATCAGGATTTGTTCTGCAGCAAGAAATGGGTATCGGGCAAGCAGTGAGTCATACTCCGCCTCGTTGTAAGGAAAATGCTCACTCATTGAACGATTAAATGCTTTGACCTGTTCAATATCGCGGCAAACCGGCTCTTGAACTTTTTCATATGCATTTTGCATTTCATAAATAACAAATGATAATGCAGGCAAGCTGGTTATTCCGCCAGACACGCGGTCAGCGATGCGCTCAGCAATACTCCATGCGACTTTTCTAAATTTGCCAATATCCATATCTGCTCCAAATGTGATGCAGAGAGTTTAGCAAAAAGCCGCATTAATATTTTTGGGGATTTACTTTCGGATAGTCAAAAAACAGCTTAAAAAGCTTGGCCTTTCTTCAACAACACGGGAATGGTCTTAAGCAGAATGACGATATCCAGCCATAGGCTCCAGTTACGGGAATACCACGCATCAAGCGCAACGCGCTGTTTGTAATTCAGGCTGCTGCGTCCACTCACCTGCCATGCGCCAGTGATACCCGGGCGAACAGATTCATAATACGTGTAATCGCCCTCATAGAACAAGATTTCATCCTGTTTAATCGGGCGTGGTCCTACCAGACTCATATCGCCTTTCACTACGTTGAACAGCTGTGGCAATTCATCAAGACTGGTTTTGCGAATGAATTCACCAAGCGAGGTAACGCGCGGATCACTCTTAAGTTTATAAAATATTTTCCACTCTTCCTGTGCGGCGGGATTTTTTTCCAAATACGCATTCAGCGCGGCCTCCGCCCCTACTTTCATCGAGCGAAATTTCAGGCATTTGAATTCTTTGCCATGTCGTCCAACGCGCGCTTGCGAAAAAATCGCAGGGCCACCATCAAGACTTACCAGAACCGCAAGCGTAGCAAGCACTGGTGACAATACAATAAGTGCGCTGCCAGCCACTAGAATATCAAATGTGCGCTTCAGAAAACGTGGCAACAGTAACACCACTTGATTGGTGTTATGCATCATCATCACATCCTGCATTATAAAATGGTGCGGTGATAACGTGTTGGATGGTAAACCCAGCCATGGCGGGATAATCGAATACGGTACGCGTTCACGCACCAATCCTTTTAAGACATCATTATTCGCTTCCAGTTCGCTTCCTTCGAGTGCGACGAAGATATGGCCAACGCCAGTTACCATCAGCATGCGCTCCCATGCGCGCGGCGTATTGAATTGTGCGAATGCATCCGGAGCCATTTGACGAATGACATTAAAGCCCATGTGTTTTTCGCGTGCCAAGGTTGCAATCGCGGCTTCAGCCGTAGGACCATTACCAATAATCAGTGACGGGATTTTCCATGCATTTTTCTTATCCAAAGCACGGCGTACCATGACGCGGCCCATAAACATAAACACTGCAAATGCAGCCCAACTAAAGGCTAACCATAGGCGTGAATACAGGGTTTGCGCGGCAAATTGTACAAAGCCCCCCATGATAAATCCGATGAAGGTAGCAGTAACAATATTCCCCACGGCTTCCCAATACGGAAGTCGCTGGCGGTAATGTCCTTTTGTATCAAGCCACAAAACCGCCGCAAGGCCAAGCGACGCGAACATACCGAATTGTTTTAACGTGTCGAAGCTAATTAGGTTCTGGAATGTTTCGTGTAATAGAAATGTGTTGAACGCCCATGCGGCCAATCCGCCAGTGATGAATGCAACCAGCAACGCAATACAATCACTGATAAGAATAAGGCGTCCGGATTTTTCTAAAATGGAACGGCTATTCTCGAATACATTGGCCAGAGGATCACCGCGTTCGAAAACGCGCACATCTTTGGCCAGCGACACCACATTTTCCACCATACCATTAATGTCATTGATGTCGTCTGCTGCGGGCTGCTGTGACTGCCATTGCTTCAATTCGCTGATGTTTTCTGGCTTAGCCATTTTATGCTCGCGTCAGGTTTTTAGTGCGGTGTGCAATACGTCAGTTCATGCTGCTTTTTTACGCCTAAATACGGGGGTATGGTAGACTAATATTAGAAACGTGTTTGTTTTCAATATCTTATACTAGATTTGTCGCTTTGCTATATGATTGAAATTTAAGCACTGCTATGCATATCCATACATTTATACATGCACATTATTTTGGCATTTTGTACCAGCATACGGCAGCGCTACGGCAAAGCTTAACCGATTTTAAAAAACACCTTGTACTAGCAGTCCCAAAAAGCCTACCAATCCAGCCATGACGATCTGCCTCAAAATCGCCCAATTCGGACTAATCGCATTATGTGCGTTTGGATTTGCACATAGTGCTCATGCTCAATCTTACCAGAATTTGAATAATCTGGTCGCACGGCAGCAACGCATGCTGAACGTCGCACCCGACATGGGGGATGGCGCAGGTTCGGAAATTCTTGGCTATAATGGTAGCGTCCATGGCGGCATGAAATCCGGTGGCATGACCAAAGCGGAAGCAGATGAATTTTTAAATAGCCCGCGCAACTGGTTCAATAATGTTGGCAAGGGCGGATCACCGTTTACGAAACCCATCAAGCTTGATGCTTATGCAAAAGTTCTGAACGCGGAAGACGAAGAAATCTACCGTAAGATTTTCAGCGCAATCGGCGACAACACATTACATGAGCTGACCGCCCTCACCTTGCAACTTCAGGACCCTCTATTATTAGGTCACGTTGAAGCCGTGCAATTACTACGTCCGGATGCCCAGCCAACCCAGGAAAAGCTGACCGCCTGGATGCAGAAATACGCTGATTTACCCGAAGCAGATGAAATTTACGCCAAAACCAAAAAGCTATACGCTCCAGCGATTGCCCAATGCACCAAACC
>CAZMQI010000049.1:0-12646 GCA_964568585.1 uncultured Rhodospirillales bacterium | reverse complement strand
AGATCTTCACGTGTGCCGGTAATCGCGCAGCAACTAAAATCCAATCCATACCCAAGCGCGCATAGCACTTCGTTTTCAAATCTGACATAGCGCGCTAAGTCATCCGCACCTTCATCCAGTGGCAGCAGGTCGGCAATGCTTTGGAATAATCCGGTCAGCGGCATGCGTTCCGGTGTTGTCAAATCAACCAGCGCGCATGCGCTAAGTAATGTGGCAAGACCCAAAGGGCTGTGCATCAGATTGGCCGAATTATTTTTAACCGCTTCGCCCGTAAAACTTCCAAGATGTTCGGAAAGCCGTGCACGCCACGACGCATTGACCAGATGCCCTGGTTGCCAATGCGTTGAATGCCGTTGTGATTGCCCGCCGCGCACTAACCCTGCAAAACGCCCGTGTTCTTCGGTTAATACACTGACCACGGCATCACGTTCGCCAAAGGCACGAAAGCTTAGAACGTAAGCGGGTGAGGACCAATCCATTGAGTTGTAGCTTGGAGACTAGGGGTTGGAGATTGAAAAATGATAACAGCCTTCCGCCCCAAATCTCTAGCCTTATTTCGTATCTTCAACGATTGTTTTAAATCCGCCATAGCTCATGCGGTTCATTTTAAACGGCATGTTTTTGGAATTGCAGGCCTCATTCATGCGTTTGTCTTTCATGACAGCGGCATTGACCGTATCGCGGTGTTTGCGTGACTTATAGGTAATGAAGGAGAATATTAAAATCTCATCTTTTTTTTGCTTAATCAGCTTTGGAAAGGCCATACCGAATTTTACCTTAAGATCATCGCCGACGCATTCCTTGTAATCCAACGCGCCATGCTCAAGCCACACCTTGCATGCGGTTTTAGCTAAAGCGGTATAGGCTTTAAGATTTTTCTTCGGAATTGCAATAAGAAATCCATCAACATAGGTGGCCATGCATATCTCCTTTAATATTAGTGGAAGTAGATACAGTAATGCTCAATAAAAACGGTTCAAGTGATTTTGCACGTTAGCGCAAAAGTCATAATGCATTTTTTATGATCTACATGCTTTGTTGCAAGATGCGGTTCGCTGGCAAGGTGATGGTTACCGCCGTTCCAACACCCACTTCACTGGCGATGGTTAGCGTGCCATCATGTAATTCAACCAATGCCTTGGTGAGTGGCAAGCCAAGACCGGTGCCTTGATGTTTACGACTCAGCGCCGATTCAATCTGGCCGAACGGTGCCAGCACCGTATCGATATGTTCCTTGGCGATACCGATACCGGTATCGGTGACCACAAGTTTCATGGTGCCATCTGGATTCATTGAACCATCCACCGTGATGCTGCCACCTTCGGGCGTGAATTTAATGGCGTTGGTCAGCAAGTTCACGATGATTTGTTTGAAGGCGCGTTCTTCGCCGCGGAAATCCGGAAAATCTTTTGGCAATTTTACAATCAGATGTTGCTTGCTCATCTTTGCGCGTGATGCGACAAGGCGCAGCGCGGTTTGCACGACGCGGTTGATGTTGATGACGCTTTCTGCCAAATCGCGTTTGCCTGCTTCGATTTTCGACATATCCAGAATGTCGTTGATGAGTGAAAGCAATAACTCGCCGCTATCATAAATGTCTTTCGCGTATTCAACATATTGCGGCTGGCCGACCTTGCCGAATAATTCGTCTTTGATGATTTCTGAAAAGCCGATAATGGCATTGAGCGGGGTACGTAACTCATGGCTCATATTAGCAAGAAATTCCGATTTACTGCGGTTGGCATAATCGGCCTGTTCCTTGGCGGCAATCAGCGCTTGCTCGCTGCGGCGACGTTGCGTGATGTCGTTGAACGTAGCTTCGAAATGCAGAAGCTGGCCATTCTCGTTGCGTACGACGTGGCTGTTGATGCTTGCCCAGATAATTTCGCCATCCTTGCGGCGCATTGCGGCTTCGAAATCGCGTACAAAACCTTCCTGCGATGTATCAGTAATCCATTGTTCGCGTTGCACGGCATCCACGAATAATTTGTTATGGAAATCCGGCTGGCTGGCAAGCAGCTCAACGACGTCGCGATAGCCAAGCAAGGTTGCAAGAATGCGGTTCGCATTGAGCCATTCATTGCGTGGAGAAATTTGGCAAATACCGATGCTGGCATTTTCGAAAATAGCGCGATACTTGCGTTCGCTTTCGCGCAAGGCTGCTGCCATCAATTCACCTTCGACGATGCGCTGTTCCAATTCACTGACGGTTTTGGTCAGCGATTGGGCAAGGGCGTTAACTTCATTTCCGCGTTGGTCGGTGTTCCAAAGATTATAGCCTACCAAAAACGTAATCAGTAATCCCGTGAGCAGGGCAACGTATGGAAGGATGATGACCCACAGAATGAATTTTTCAGGGGATGCACCAAAGCGCAGCGAGAGATTGATATCTGCAATATAAACCGATACTTCTCCGCGGACCAGAGCGTTGAAGCCGTCCACATTCGACTGTGCCACATGCGCCAATTCCTTGGTGCCATCGGGTGTATACAGCGATAATTCGTCAAGCCCGTTGCTGCTTACCACGGTTTTGATGCCATTGAGAAATTTCTGTGCGTTCATCGTCGCAAAAACTTGCGGAATCTCGCGCACATTGTTTTTGGCAATCGTTTGTTCTGAGAAAATGATATATGACGTCTTGCGCTCGGCATTGCGCGGAAAATCGCTGACGAAGATTTTCTCGTTCAATCGCCGTCCGTCATTGATTGCATCTTCCCATCCTTCAAGTGATTTTGGAAGATTACTGTCCGCCGGATGTTCGCCGAGTAATGTTACGCGGTTGCGTTCAACGATATAGAATGAAAGATAAGGCAGATTATCCGCCTGATCATCGAACTTCTTTTTAACCTGTTCGGTCAGCAATGCTTCATGGCGTACAGTATTTTGAATGTGCAATAAGAGGCTAAGCTGTTTTTGCGCTTGCTCTTGTTCCATCATCACTAATTTATGGGTGACATCGGACAATTGTGCGCTGACATACCATTGCCCGAATAACTGCATCATCCAGAATAAGGCGAATGAAATCACCAATCCTATGGCTGCGACCGGCACCACAAACCGCGCACTGCTGTATTCAACGCTCACGGGTTTCTGAGCATCATCGGCAGGCAAGGGAAAGGGTGATAACGAATTAGTCATGAATATGAAAACGGTCGGCCAGTTTTATTAGGCGGTCTTCGTGAGAAGCGTTAAAATAAGTATCGCATAGAGGGCATTAAAAAAAGCATTAAGAAAAGCTTATTGAGAAATCGGGGGTGTCGATTTTTCTCCTGCCTTCACCTCGTGTGTATTCAATGCTTTGGCAAGACGGCTGCTTGCTTCGCCGGGCTTGAGCGGCTTTTGCTGGTTATCATGCGGTGCC
Source organism: uncultured Rhodospirillales bacterium (assembly GCA_964568585.1). Lineage (GTDB taxonomy): Bacteria > Pseudomonadota > Alphaproteobacteria > UBA9219 > RGZA01 > RGZA01. The sequence goes on along the minus strand of CAZMQI010000049.1, from coordinate 9,285 downwards.
CACCCCGCAATGAATAGAATATCGAAGGTAGCGTTGATTTGCCCTGGGATTTTTTCCGATTTGCCATCTTCTGATTTGCTTCCGTAACGACTTCTATAAATCCGGTCGGCTTCTATGAATAGTGCGCTTGGCATGAAACGCTTATCACGGGAGTTGAGGATATTGCTTTCGCCCATGCCACGCAGCTCGCGCATCAATTGAAAGCTATTCTGATAGGTGAGGGTGAAGCGTTCTTTATCAACGACAGGCAAGGTAAATCCAGCGCGTTGCAGCAAGCTGCCACAATCCTGAATATCTGCAAAGGGCGAGATATGCTGGCTAACGCCGCCGCGCAGTTCCATTTCCGCTTCATACAGGCATTCGCGCAATTCATACAAGGTTTCGCCGCCGAATAATGCGCTGAGGAAGAACCCATCGGGTTTCAAGGCGCGGCGGATTTGTACAAGCGCCCCGGGCAAATCATTTGCCCAATGCAAATTGAGATTGCTCAAGATTAAGTCAAACGATGAACCACGGAACGGTAACCATTCTTCATCGGCAACACAAACATGATTGGTCAGCAACTTGTTGACGTTGGGCGAGGTCGGGCTGTGTACGATGAAGCGTGACGCATCCTGTTTGGCAAGTGACTTTGCCAGTGAAAAATTCCGTGAACCTAAATCAAGGATACGATGGAATGGCCGATTAATGCCCTGCAACCGCTCCAGCAATTGTGCGCTGACTTCTTCAAATAAGACATTGTGCTCCGTGAAATTATCACGCGCGCGTTCGCGGTTCTGGCGCAAGCGCTGGCGATTGAAAAGCACGGAGGGCTGTGTATCAGGATTAATTGCGTTCATATTAATAAGGCGGTAGATTTAAAGATGACACTAACCAAATGGCCGCAATGATTCCAGTAGCATCGTTCTTCCAGCAGTTAAAGCAGTCTGCGACGCATGGTCTTAATGTGTTGCTGCCACCTCTATGCGTGATGTGCGAGCAAATGACCAGTGATAGCCACGGGTTTTGCGGTGAATGCTGGCGTAGCTTTACATTTATCTCGCCGCCGTTTTGCTCGTGCTGTGGGTTGCCCTTCGAATATGAAGGCCAGAGCATCAATGAAGATGCATTATGCGGCGCATGCCTTCTTGATAGACCAGATTACGGGACGGCACGCGCTGCACTTGTTTATAATGATGTCAGCAAACGCATGTTGCTTCCTTTCAAACATAGTGATCGAACCGATTATGCGCGTGCGTTGGCAAGGATTATGAGGCATGCTGGCCAAACGATGCTTGAAAAAGCAGATGCGCTTATCCCTGTGCCGTTACATTTCAAACGGCTTTTTTCGCGAAGGTATAATCAATCGGCATTGCTGGTTCATGAACTGGCCAAAGCGACAGGTAAGCCAATGATGTTGCATGCATTGCAACGCACACGTTCTACGGAAAGCCAAGGGCATCTATCGCGTGAGCAACGATATAAGAACGTAAAAAACGCATTTCAGGTGAAGGCAAATGCGCTTGCCAATATTCAAGGAAAAAATCTATTATTACTGGATGATGTGCTGACCACAGGAGCAACAGCCAATGCATGCGTCACCGCATTGAAAAAGGCAGGCGCTACGAATGTGGATGTATTGACGCTGGCACGGGTGGTCAAGGTAAGCAGCTAGCACTATATTACTACGGTAAGAAAGATAAGGAAATCATCATGGCAAATATCGTTGTGTATTCAGGATCCAGTTGCCCCTATTGCGTGCGCGCCAAGGGCTTGCTTAAAAAGAAAGGCGCAGAGTTTCAGGAATATGATGTGAAGGCAGATAGCGCGCGCTTTGAAGAGATGTTGGCCAAATCAAATGGCAAACGCACTATCCCGCAAATTTTTATCAACGGTGTTCATATTGGCGGGTGCGATGATTTGCATGCGCTGGATGCTGCCGGAAAACTTGATCCTCTATTAAAACAGTAAGTTGGCCAGCACACCATGACAACGCAGACATCACTCACTATTTCCTGCATTCAACTTAATTCAGTTCCACATTTAACTGAAAATTTGAAAACCGCCGAAGGCCTTATTCGTAAGGCCAAAGAAGACGGGGCAGAAATGGTGGTGTTGCCGGAAAATGTCGGATGCATGGCGCGTGAACGTAAAGTGAAGCTGGCACAGGCGTATACCGAAACCGAGCATCCTGCGGTCACCTTATTCGCATCGCTTGCCCGTGAATTAAAAATCTGGATTGTCAGCGGCAGTTTATCGATTACAAAAACAGCTGATAAGATGGCCAACCGCAGTTTGATGTTCAATCCATTTGGTGCAATCGTTGGTCGTTATGACAAAATCCATTTATATGATGCAACGCCAAAGCCCGGCGAAATTTACCGCGAGTCCGGTGAGATTGTTCCCGGCAACAAAGCCGTACTAGTGGAAACGCCATGGGGTAAAATCGGTCTGACGATTTGTTACGATGTCCGTTTTCCACATCTTTATCGCGATTTAGCCAAAGCTGGTGCGGTTATGCTTACTGTTCCTGCTGCGTTCACAGAAACTAGCGGTAAGGCGCATTGGCATACACTGTTACGTGCGCGGGCGATTGAAACAGGTTGCTTTGTCTTCGCTGCTGCACAAACCGGAACCCATGATGGCGGACGCAGAACATATGGGCACAGCCTTATTATATCGCCATGGGGGGAAATTCTTGCGGATGGCGGCGAAGAAGTGGGTATTATTACTGTTACGATTGATCTCAAGAAAGTCGCAGAAGCACGTAAAGCTATTCCTGCACTAAAACATGACCGCGATTATGAAACAGAATAATTCCATACGCGGAATTGATAATAAATACGCTTGTAGTCCATCTGAAATACTTCATTAACTAATGAATGTATAAAATATACGTAAGTGATGAGCTCCATCGCCCTATAGCATTGAATTTTTTCAATGCATCCCGTTAGCCTGAGGCAAGCCATGAAATTCCTGAACCATATGCGTTTGATGCACAAAATCCTTATCATTGTGGGCATCTTGTTATTGCCAATCGGATTTTTGCTGTATCAGGTTATCTCGATGAATAACGCGCAAGTGGAATTCAGTCAGTCAGAAGCAGATGGTTCAGCATTACTCGTACAGGTGCGTGATGTTGAAGTCGCTGGTGCCCGTGGCCGTATCGCCGATATCCACAAGCAAAATGATGCGTATGAAAAAATGAACAGTGAATGGGCAGAGTTTAAAAAAATTGCAGAAACATCGCCATTCGTCACCAAAGAAGCTATCCGTGCATTTGAAGATGCAAAAGATATCGAATTCAAGCTTGACCGGATTGTAGACATTGTTGGATTGATTGCCGATAAATCAAACCTGACCCTTGATCCTGATATTGACAGTTTTTATACCATGGACAGCGTGACGGTAAAAATTCCCAACCGCATCATGGAAATGAGCGACATTCATACCATTTTAACTGCCGTAATTGAATCGGGCGGTGTATTTACCGAAGAGAACAAGCAGGCGCTACATCTTAAAAACGCGATGCAAACCACTTATTCTGATGGTTTGAATACTAATAAGGAAAAAAGCTTTGCAGGAAATGCAGATGGCTCACTAAAAACTGCGATGGATATATATTATAAGCAAGCAGATGACTCAGCGCAGGCAATGATTGATTTGGTGGGATCTATTTTATCCAAAGGTGATGCAAAAGATGTATCAACGACCAAGCTGGATGATACCTACCTAACCTTCCTAAAAGCAAACGAAACGCTTTGGGAAAAAGGCAATGCAGAGCTTCAACGTTTATTGAAAAAACGTATTGGCGGCTTTGAAGCAAAAGAAATAGAAAGCGCTATCATCACCAGCATATTGTTGGCGTTTGCCATCGTGATTATGTGGCTGGTGTCACGGTCAATTACCAACCCCATATCCGAACTGGTTGCGATTATGAACCGCTTGGCCAAGGGTGAATTGGATCTTACCGTGCCAAGCCAAGACCGTAAGGAAGAAGTAGGTGATATCGCGCGTGCCGTTGTCGGCATCAGCGAAAGTGTAGCTGCAAAAGCCAAAAAAGAATCCGATGCCAAGGCATTTGCGGATGAGCAGCGCCGCCAGGAAACCCAGCAGATGGAGCACATGGCTGCTGTTGAACGCAAAAAGGTCATGAACGATATGGCTGACCGTTTTGAATCAAGTGTAGGCAGCGTGGTGGATACCGTTTCATCGGCGGCGACCGAGCTTCGTTCAAGCGCTGAAAGCATGACGCAGATTTCCAACCAGACTACCGACCGTGCAACGGCTGTTGCTGCTGCAACCGAAGAAGCGACCGCCAGCGTACAAACGGTGGCAACTGCTTCGGAACAATTGTTGTCGGCGATTAACGAAATTTCGCAAAAAGTCGAAGAATCCGCAGGCTTCACGCGTCAGGCTGTCAGCCGCGCGCAAGCAACCAACGTAACGGTTGAAGGGCTTGCTGAATCCGCGAAGAAAATCGACAATGTCGTGAAGATGATTCAGGACATTGCATGGCAAACCAACCTGTTGGCATTGAACGCAACCATTGAAGCCGCCAGAGCAGGTGATGCAGGAAAAGGCTTTGCGGTGGTCGCAGCGGAAGTGAAAAACCTTGCCGACCAGACATCCAAGGCAACGGTTGATATTTCCGAACAGATTTCAAACATGCAGAACAACACGCAAGATGCGGTGAAGGCGATTAAAGATATCTCAAGCCAGATTGGCCAGATTAATCAGATTTCCGAAAGCATCGCTGCCGCGGTTGAAGAGCAATCAGCATCCACCAAGGAAATTGCGCTCAACGTTCGTCAGGCTTCAACCGGAACGCAGGAGGTCGCAAAGAACATCGTGGAAGTAAGCCGCGCGTCGAGCGAATCAGGCGAAGCTGCATCGCAAGTGCTGGGTGCGTCAGGGGAATTATCGAAAAAATCGGAACAATTACGTGGCTTGGTAGAGGAGTTTATTGCCCAAATTCGCGGTTAATAAATCTTATTGAGTCCGGTACCGTTCAAGGACATCATTTAAGCGCTTCATTCATAAGGGATGAGGCGCTTATTTTTTTATGGTTACACGACGATGATGCAACCCATCACACCAAATGAAAAGACATGGCTCGCGCTGGTTGTGGATGACCACACCTATATGCGTAGCCTCATCCGCACCATGTTACAGCAAATCGGCTTTAAACATGTCGAAGAGTTTGACAATGCTGAAGTGTGTCTACGGCGCGTTCGCGTAGCTGAAATGAATACGCCCGATCTGATTATTCTTGATTGGCATATGCAGGGTATGGATGGCTATGAATTCTGTAATGCCTTCCGTCTTGATAAGGATATTCGCCCGAAGCAAATCCCCATCATCATGGTGACAGGTGAAAAAGACCCCATGCTGTTGGAGCAAGCCAAAGATATGGGCGTGAAGGCAATTTTAAATAAGCCCGTGTCGCTGCCAAAACTGAAAGATGCTATTCGCCGATCGATTAATGGTGGCGGCCCCTCCTTCAATAAAGAGGATTAGATGCTGACGATTTCTATTCCCAGTGCCGATATCATTCGCCATTTCGCAGATTTGGCGAAGCATTTCCTTGCATCCATTGCCGAGGACACGTCGTTTGGCGGGGAATACGAACATCTACGCATGCTGTCATCCAAGCTGAATATCACCAAAGGCTTTTTGGTCGATATTGCAGCGGCCGATGGTATCGACCAATCCTGCACGCTAGGTTTTTTTAAAGATTCAAACTGGAATGGCTTAGCAGTGGAGATGGACCCACTGAAATTTGCACGCCTCGCATTTCTGCATACCAATTTTCCAAATGCCAAGCTGGCACGTGGGCGGGTAACGCCATTGAATGTTGCTGCATTGCTTGGCGGATTTGAAGTGCCGAATGATTTTGATATTTTAAATCTGGATATCGATTCCTATGATCTGGACGTGCTGGATGCGATGATCAAGTCAGGTTTCCGACCCAAAATCATTTCCATGGAAATAAACGAAAAAATTCCACCGCCACTCTATTTCAATGTGAATTTTACCCCCACCCATGTTTGGCAGACGGATCATTTCTTCGGATGCTCGTTAACAGCTGCCGCGCAAGTGGTGCGTCCGCATGGCTATATTCTGGAAAGTCTGCAATATAATAATGCTGTGTTTGTGCGTGCCGATTTGGCCAAAGGTCTGTTTGCTGATCAGGATGTTGCAGCGGCCTATGATGCTGGTTATCGCATTAAACCGGATCGCGCCAAGCTTTTCCCGTGGAACGCAGATATGGATTGCTTGCTGGGCTATACGCCACAACAAGCGCTGGAGTTTGTGAATGCCTATTATAAAAAATACGCAGGTAAATATACCCTGCGTATTTAATCCCGGCTAATTCTTCAGATTTATTCTAACGAACCGTGGCAATGCTTGAACTTCTTGCCTGAACCGCAAGGGCAGGGGGAGTTGCGTTGCACCTTGCCCCATGTCGCTGGGTTCTTTGCATCAAAGCCTAACGCAGCAACAGCCGCTGCGCCTTTGCCATAGGCTGTCGGTGCATAGGCGTTTGACGAACCAGCGGCACGGCGTGCCATGCCTTCAGGGATGTTGGTGGGTTCATCGCCATCTGTGCTGCGGTTTTCAATCAATTGCTGACCACGGCGCTGTGCCAATACTTCTTCTTCAGTTGGAACACGAACGGTCTCAGCCAGAAGCTTGGAGGTTGCATCGATACGCAATTGGTCCAGCATGTTGCTGAATAAATCGAAGGCTTCACGGCCATATTCATTGAGCGGGTCACGTTGACCATAGGCGCGAAGCCCGATGCCACTGCGTAAATGATCAAGCGCTAGAAGATGGTCTTTCCAAACCTGGTCAAGCGTTGAAAGCAAAATCAGCTTTTCAACCTGATGGCGCATATTGTCATCAAGCCCACCAACTTTGGCCGCATACTTTTCATCCGCCGCTTTTTTGATGCGTGCTTCGAATTCGCCTTCGGCGATGCCGTCTTCCTTGCCCCAAACTTCAACCGGCAAATCAAGATGCAAATCGTTCTTCACGCGTTCGTGCAAATCAGCCAATGCCCATTGTTCAGGGTAGGAGTTTGCAGGCACTGCAACTGTTACCATATCTTCAATCACATCATGGCGCATAGCGGTGATGGTATCGGATACGTTGGACGCAGTCATAATTTCGCGGCGTTGTTCGTAAATGACCTTACGTTGGTCATTCATGATATTATCGAATTTAAGAAGGTTCTTACGGATATCGAAGTTGCGTGCTTCAACCTTTTCCTGCGCCTTTAACAACGCACGGCTAATCCATGGATGTTCGATGGATTGACCATCGCGCAGACCAAGGCTTGCCAAAATCGCATCCATTTTATCGGCGCCATAAATACGCAGCAAGTCATCCTGCAATGATAAGAAGAAGCTGGATGTACCTGGATCGCCTTGGCGGCCTGAACGACCACGCAACTGGTTATCGATACGCCGGGATTCATGACGCTCCGTGCCAATCACATAAAGACCGCCAGCTTGGCGAACTACTTCGCGTGCTTCTTCCACTTCCTTGCGGATTTCGGCGGTCTTGGCTGCACGTGCAGCTTCATCAGGCAACGTTGCGGCTTCTTGTGCAATCCGCATGTCCAGATTGCCGCCCAATTGAATATCTGTCCCGCGGCCAGCCATGTTCGTAGCGATGGTCACGGCGCCCACACGGCCAGCTTGCGCGATGATATACGCTTCCTGTTCGTGGTAACGTGCGTTCAATACATTGTGCGGGATTTTACGCTTCTTCAACAGTTCGGAAAGGAGCTCCGATTTTTCAATCGAAACAGTGCCAACCAGAACAGGCTGTTGCCGTTTACGGCATTCTTCAATGACATCAATGATGGCATTGTATTTTTCTGCTGCAGTGCGGAACACAACGTCGTCATGGTCGATACGCTTTACTGGCACGTTGGTGGGCATATCCACCACTGACAGATTATAGATTTCTTCAAATTCTGCCGCTTCCGTCAGCGCCGTACCGGTCATGCCCGATAGTTTTGGATAAAGACGGAAATAGTTTTGATAGGTGATGCTGGCGAGGGTTTGGTTTTCACGCTCAATCGTTACATGTTCTTTGGCTTCCAAGGCTTGGTGCAGGCCTTCGCCATAACGGCGACCTTCCATCATACGGCCTGTGAATTCATCGATGATGACCAGCTTGTCATCTTTCACGATGTAATCTACGTCGCGTGCGAATAATGTGTGCGCGCGCAAAGCTTGTTGCACATGGTGCAGGGTATTCACGTTGCTGCTGTCATACAGACCGCCTGGGTTCAACATGCCCGCATCGGATAGCCAGCTTTCAACATCCACCATGCCGGTTTCGGTTAAATTTACGGTGCGTGATTTTTCGTCTTTTTCGTAATCTTCCGGTTTCAAATTCTTGACCAGGATTTCATCGACGCGGCGGTAAAGCTCTGATGAATCTTCGGCAGGGCCGGAGATAATCAGCGGCGTACGCGCTTCATCAATCAAAATACTATCGACTTCGTCGACGATGGCGTAGTGAAACGGACGTTGTACCAAATCCGATGCACGGAACTTCATATTATCGCGCAGATAATCAAAGCCGAATTCGTGATTGGTACCATAGGTGATGTCGGCGGCGTATGCTTCACGGCGTTCGTCTTCATTTAATCCATGAACGATGCAACCCACTTTAAGTCCAAGGAAGCTGTGCACACGTCCCATCCATGAACTATCGCGCATTGCCAAATAATCATTCACCGTAATGATGTGAACGCCCTTACCTGTAAGCGCATTAAGATAGGCGGGAAGTGTGGCAACCAGCGTTTTACCTTCACCAGTACGCATTTCTGAAATCTTGCCTTGATGCAATACCATGCCGCCCAACAGCTGCACATCGAAATGGCGTTGGCCAAGCGTACGTTTTGCGGCTTCGCGTACTACGGCAAATGCTTCGGGCAATATACGGTCAAGCTTTTCGCCATCCGCCAAGCGCTTGCGGAAAAGTTCGGTTTGCGAACGTAACTCGTCATCCGACATCGGGGAATATTTTTGTTCCAGCGCGTTAATCACACCGATAACGGGGCGCAGCTGTTTTAGAAAACGGTCATTGGCGGAGCCAAAGATATTACGGGTAAGTGCCGCAAGCATTTTACAATAAACCTCAAAAGAGTGAGACGGGCCATCTTGAACTAAACGGCTTGTTAAAACGTCATCATTAAGCGGGGGAAATTAGCCGAAACTTTGACCAATTGCCAACACCAAGCTGCAAGCTGCAGCATGGAAGATATAGGAGGCAACGATGCTG
>CAZMQI010000048.1:0-13753 GCA_964568585.1 uncultured Rhodospirillales bacterium | reverse complement strand
CACTGTGTTGCGTTTTGCACGTTTTTCCCAATAAAACGGCATGATAATTTATTGGGTACGAATTTTCCCGCTCTTGCGCTGCAATGCCAGAAATGATTATCTGGATAGGTATTTTAATTCATTTTTAAAGAAGCGCGACATGACAGACCCGATGCAGATTTCGCCCGAAACACGTCTTTATATCGAAACCCGCGCCATTTGCCTGATGGGTGAAAAAGGCCGCGAGGCATTTCTTGAACCGACCCCTGCGCTTATCAAGATTATTGCGGAAAAGCTTATGCCGTATGCCGATGATATCAAGGATTATGGCAAACCGCCCACCATGGAAGCAGCATGGATTGCAATTTCCGATGATATCGGCACGCGCACCGGACAAATTAATATGGATATGATAGATATCGCATCCATTCACCGCGCGGCCACGCAATATGTAGCAAGCCCTGATGCAAAACTGGTCGATATCATCCAGCGGAGCCGTTCCATGCTGCGCTCGCAAGCAATTTATCCGCAATTGCGCAAGCTGGGCGAAGCCGCAGCGATTGCTGTATCGCAGCCCGATTTCAAAAAAGGCAGCTTTACGCCGTCACTTTAAAATTACGGGTGTTTAAATTCCGGTAGATTTTGTAATGCACGCGCGCGTTGAATGAGCGGCGTGCCGGCATTACCATCCAATAACGCATCCAGTTTCTTGAGAAAATTCTGGCGATTATGCATCAGCAACATATTCATCCATAAGGGCGTGCCATCATCTAAGCGCACATAACCTTCGGTACTATCCACATCATAGGGATGCGTATAGGTCCACAATAATGCATCCGTATGTAATGCGCCCTGCATCATCCGCACCAAGGACAATGGCAGATAACGCAAATACACCCCGCCCAGAAATGGCAGTGCAAGGATGCCAAAATCCAGCATCGGCACCGGCAGCTCAATCAATCCGTTCTTCCATGTGAAGGGTTTATTGGGTGCGCCCGGGAATCCGTTCACCGCGCCATGTCCCGCAATCACACTGGATGAATAGACAAATCCAAGTTCTTTCAGAACATCCACCACCCACCCCGATTTCGGGGTCAGGGAGAATATCGGCGCGCGGAACCCTTCCACTGCTTTGCCTGTTATATCTTCGAATGTTTTTTTGGCAGCCAACAAACGTGCGGGATAGGTTGCGGGGTTTTCATGCGTCAGCGCGATATGATCATAGGAATGCAGCGCTAATTCATGCCCGTCATTCACAATACGTTTCAATAATTCCGGCAGTGCCACAACCTTGCCCACGGTAAAAAACGTGGCGCGGATATTTTTTGCGGCACAAAAATCCAGAATGGTATGAGCATTACGCTGCCAACGCCCATCCGCGGCATAAACGCCAAGATGGTCTTCAAGGTCGATGGTGAAGGTGATTGCGGAAGTATTTAACACATTATTCATGGCCAAAACCTTAGTGTTTCTGTCGCACTGCAACAACTATTTTTGTTGACCTGTCGTTTTGATTCATTACTTTCGCATTTTTGCTCGAAAATAGTCTCCATGAACTTTGTATTCAGCATCCAGTCAGGAAATGGTGCAACCGACGACCAACGTCGATTGCGCGAGCATTTCGCCGACCAGCTGTTTGACCGCGTGATGGACATGCAGCGCCATGCACCACCTGCGCCGACCATTCAATCTCCCGTCTATATTGCCAACTTGCTGCATGTATGGAATGGGGTTGGCGGGTTCTTGCTGGCACAGCCAAACCAAGCCGATGCCGAGAAACTGGCAAATTTGCACGTTGAATTCCGCAGTTTTAATAATCCTGCCCTTGCCACGCGCGCACGCCGCGTTCCGTACAGCAAGTTACTGGCCAATGACCAGCCTGCAAATTCTGATTTGGTATCGCCCTTGTTTTTGAATGCGGCCCATTACCCTGACCAAACCCATCTGGCAGCGCTGCGCCACAAGATTTACCAGGATGCGACCGCCGTTTTAAACGCCGATCTCTTGTGTGATGCATTGGATAACGCGCGGCGTGAAGTAACCGGGGCGACACCGCCACTAACACCGCAGCAACGTATTGCAATGTTCCTGTACCGCGAGGTGGATGGAAATTATACCGTTGGTATCAACAACGCGCTGACCTTACGCGAAGAATTATTCCATACCTTCCAAAGCATGCTGGACGTATCGCGCACATACATGAGCCATAAGATGCTGCAGGATACAGGGATTAGCCCGTTCATCGCGTCGGTCTTAAGCCGTTCCAAAGCGGAGCAAATCGATAACCGCAATGCTGGCACAGAAACAGCCTATCAACGCATGGAACGCCGGCTTGGCTACCTGCTGTCCGACCGTGAATTACAAGCGCGCATCGATAAGGTGTGTGTGGAAATTGGCCGTGTTCCAGAAGCCATCGAAGACCCCGCGGAATTCCTGCAGAATCTCGGCCTCGCGCTTGGCGGCATAAAAGATTTGCAGGCCAGCGGCAATTCCATCTGGGAACGTTCCATCATTGGAGGCAAAGCATCACGTGCGATGGCTGAACTGAATTTCGCGATTGTCGCGGCCTTCCCCGATGGCATTACAGACCATTTCCGTAATGTCGCACTGCCCTATCATATGGCGCAGGTCGTGCGCGTGAACAGCTTTGATGCCAATTACAATGTCGCCAAGCAATATGGCTTTGAGCGCAGCAAAGCCTATAAGCCCGTAGATAATGGCAAGAAAAAATTATTGCGTGGGCTTACTAAAGCAACGGCGGGCTAAGCTTTCGGTTCTCTTGCGCCGAATATCGCGCTGCCGATGCGTACTTCGGTTGAACCACATGCAATTGCCGCTTCAAAATCGCCGCTCATGCCCATGCTGATGACGCGCAGCTTATTGGCCTTGGCGAGTTCCACCAGTTTTTCAAAATAAGGTTTGGGGTCTTTATCAACCGGCGGGATTGCCATTAATCCGTCAATCTCAATCGAAAGCCCGCGCGCAACATCAATCAGCGCAGGCAATTCAGCCACAGCGCAGCCGCCCTTTTGTGGTTCATCACCGATATTCACTTCAATCAAACAGGGGACTTTGCGGCCTTGCTTCTGCATTGCTTTGGCCAGTGCGCTCGCCAGGCTGACGCGGTCCAGCGTATCAATGCGGTCGAATAATGCCACGGCGGCATCCGCCTTATTGCTTTGCAAATGACCGATGAGATGCAGCTGTACATCTTTGAAATCAGCCTTCAGTGCCGTCCATTTCGATTTGGCTTCTTGCACATAGTTTTCGCCAAAGACCTTTTGCCCAGCGGCGAGTGCTTCTCTAAGGCGCGCTTCATCCACCGTCTTGCTCACCGCAACCAGCGTGACAGACGGCGGGATTGATGCTCGCAGTTTCTGAAGATTATCCGAAATAGACATGAATTAGATATGGACGCGGTTTAGACAAAAAGAAAGGGCGGCTCTTTCGAACCGCCCCTTCCAATATTTTAACTCTTAAACAGAGTTGCTTCTAACTTAGAATGCAACGCGGTTGGAGAGGATAACAACGTGACCTTCGCTGTTGCCAACACCTGCTGGACGTTCTTGCTTGAAGAACGCGGTGTCTACGCTGGTGGTCATACCTTCAAACAAGGAATAACCTGCGCCGATACCCCATACGGAGTAGCTGTCAACATAGTTGTCTGTTGCAACTGCAGGAGCAACGGTCGCGAAACCGGTTGAACCAGCAACTACGCCAGCGTTGTTGTAGCCTTTACCTTGTAAGTAGCTACCGCCAACTGATGCGCGGTCGAACTTATAAGTTGCACCAACTGACCAAACGTGTTGATCGCTGTTTTGTGCGGTTGTTGTAGCAAAGCGACCTGCGTCGGTGTAGTTACCACCAACGGTGAAGCCAGCATAACCCAATTGAGCGCCAATGTTCCATGATGTGAAATCACGAACTGAGCCTGTGGTTACGCCAACGCCGCGACCGGTTGATTCAGCAGTTTGAACTACGAAGCCCAAAGTTGCGTTCACCTTGTCCATGAAGCTGCCGTTATATTGACCGCCAACTTTTACGAGGTTCTTATAAGCAGGACCTGCGCCAGTTGTGATGAAGGTTGTGTTTACGCCTTGGTCATAGAAGTTTGGAGCATAGCTTGCGCCGAGCTGAACTTTATGATTGCCTACACCCAATTTTGGTGTGAGGTAGCTGATCTTGGTTGAGTTTTCATCATCATCGATGAAGCTTGGAGCGATTGCGAATACGTCTTGGCCACGTAAGAATTCGGTATAGTTACCGTCAACTTGTGCGCCGAAATCGTATGTCAATGGAGCTGCTACGCCGAAGTCTGAAGCGCCGTGTTCGTCACCGGCACGTACTTGACCCCATGAACCGTTCACATAACCGTAAGTTTGGTGAAAGTTCACGTTGTTGTTTTGTTGTATAGGCGTTTTATTAAGTTCAGAACCGTTCCAAAGTGTTGCTACAGCGCCGTATTCCAAGCCATTGCTGGTCTTGTTTTTGGCTTCAACTTCCAATTGGAATTCGTTTTGGAAATCGTTGCTGCGGCGACCAGTACCTGGGCCTGCAGATAGATCTTGTCCAGTGAAGCCTGCGCGGAAATCGTTGTAACCGCCAACTGTCACTTCCATGTTCGCTTCAGCAGCGCCGCAAAGAGCAGCACCAGCAAGAGCGGTGGTCGCGAGTAAAAGTTTACGCATGTTTTGTTCCCCCAAAAGGTGGTAGATATTGATAAGAGACAATAGACGAGATTGAATACCCGTCCGATGACCGACAATGTTGTTCAAAGACGCTGCCCAAGCAAGTTTAAAATAGCTGATTTTGAACCTTGCTGGGTTAGTGTGGCACAAACAACACGAAAATTAACGTTTAGGGCAACATTCTTAGCGAATATGCAGCAAACTGTTAGTGAGCAGCCATGCGGGTAATAATATGAATAAGGCAGTTTAGGCCTTATCCGCTCCATAATTTCTTGCATTTATAGTGAGAGCCTATTTAATAGCCTCCTCTGACCCACAATGACCGCGCCAATCTCGGCTTTTTCAGCCTGCAACCCTTATAAGACAACAAAACCCATGAAGTATCTATTTGTTTTGATTATGTTTTCTGTACTTTTGGCGGGTTGCGGCGGTGTCGAACGCGAAGACAACTATAATACAGACAAAGATAGAGCAGGCCGTTATGCCGATGGCAGTGTTGCTTCTGAAAAGGGCGGTATCTCGTTATTTGGTGGACGCGACGAAACAAAATCAAAAGGCAATGGCGGGGTTGGTGTGAATGCGTATTTATGGCGCGCGGCCCTTGATACCTTATCATTCATGCCGCTCACTTCTGCGGATCCATTTGGCGGTACCATCATCACCGATTGGTATTCACCGCCATCATCACCGCACGAACGCATCAAGCTGAACGTATTTATTTTATCGCGTGAACTTCGCGCCGATGCAGTTCGCGTTTCGGTGTTTCGTCAACAGCATGATACCAGTGGCGCATGGGTGGATGTAAATACCAATGTCGCCACCGCAGGCACGATGGAAGATTCTATTCTGACACGTGCGCGCCAAATGCGCGTCAAGCAACTGGGCGATGATAATAAGCGCGAATAATTTTCCTGAATAATTTTAGAGTAATCGGTTTTTTCGTATGAACTACAATCACGGCGCCACAGAAAAAAAATGGCAGGACCTTTGGAATTCGAACAAGAGTTTTGAAGCAAAGGAAGATTCTTCCCGTAAAAAATATTATGTGCTGTCGATGTTCCCTTATCCATCGGGCCGCATCCATATGGGCCATGTACGCAATTATACATTGGGTGATGTGGTGGCGCGTTTAAAACGCGCGCAGGGCTTTAATGTGCTGCATCCTATGGGCTGGGATGCATTTGGCTTACCCGCAGAAAACGCGGCGCGTGAACGCGGCATTTCGCCCAAAGACTGGACGTATGACAACATCGCCAATATGCGCGGCGAATTAAAACGCATTGGTCTGTCGATTGACTGGTCACGCGAATTGGCGACATGCGATGTCAGCTATTACAAGCAACAGCAAAAGCTATTCCTCGATTTTTATAAAAAAGGCCTCGCCTATCGCCGCAATAGTTTTGTGAACTGGGACCCGATTGATGAAACGGTGCTGGCGAATGAACAGGTGATTGATGGACGCGGTTGGCGTTCGGGTGCTTTGGTTGAAAAGCGCGAACTCAATCAGTGGTTCTTCAAGATCACCGCTTACGCCGAAGATTTATTACAATCGCTTGCAACACTTGACCGCTGGCCGGACAAGGTTCGCCTGATGCAGGAAAACTGGATTGGCAAAAGCGAAGGTGCGAAGGTATTCTTCCAGCTGAATAATCGTCCAGATAAAATTGAAGTGTTTACAACGCGCCCAGACACATTATTTGGCGCATCCTTCATTGCATTATCCCCTGGCCACCCGATTACGGCAGAACTGGCCAAAACCAACCAAAAACTCGGCGATTTTGTCACGGAATGCAACCGCATCGGCACCACGGCGGCCGCCATCGAAACCGCGGAGAAGATGGGTTTTGATACAGGCCTAACTGTTGCCCACCCGTTCATCGCAGGCAAAACACTTCCCGTATATGTCGCGAATTTCGTGCTTATGGATTACGGCACTGGCGCGATTTTCGGTTGCCCCGCCCATGACCAGCGCGATTTCGATTTTGCGACTAAATATAAATTGAATATCATCGAAGTCATCGCACAAAACGGTGAAGCACACCCATTGCCCTATACCGGTGATGGCGCGCTGAAGAATTCCGATTTTTTAAACGGGCTTGATGTTGCTACTGCCAAGAAAACCGCGATCGAAAAATTGAAATCGATGGGTATTGGCGAAGGTGTCACCCAATTCCGCTTGCGCGATTGGGGCGTTTCCCGCCAACGCTATTGGGGTTGCCCTATTCCCGTCATCCACTGCAAGACCTGCGGCGTCGTGCCAGTGCCAGAAGCCCAATTGCCAGTGGTGTTACCAGAAGATGCCGATTTTAAAAAAGGTGGAAACCCACTGGATAACCATCCGACGTGGAAACACGTAAAATGCCCCAGCTGCAATGCTGACGCGCAGCGCGAAACCGATACATGTGATACCTTTGTGGATAGCAGCTGGTATTACGCACGTTTTTGTTCACCGCACAACGCGGATGCGCCGATTACCAAATCCGCAACAGATTACTGGTTGCCGGTCGATCAATATGTGGGCGGCGTGGAACATGCGATTTTGCATTTGCTGTATTCCCGTTTCTTCACCCGTGCGATGCAAGAGACGGGTCATGTGGGTTTGAAAGAACCCTTTGCCGGATTATTCACCCAAGGCATGGTGTGCCATGAATCCTATAAGGATGAAGATGGCAAATGGCTCTATCCGGAAGAAATGGAAAAACGCCCCGATGGCAGCGCCGTACATGTAAAAACCGGCAGACCTGTCACCGTTGGCCGCGTTGAAGTGATGAGCAAATCAAAGCGCAATGTCGTTGACCCCGGCCGCATCATTGATGCCTATGGCGCAGATACCGCACGGTTGTTCATGCTTTCCGACAGCCCGCCCGAACGCGATTTGGAATGGACTGAAAGCGGCATTGACGGCTCATGGCGTTACATCAATCGCTTATGGCGTTTGGTGGATGATGAACGTTGCGCGAGCCTGCTTAAGGCAGTAGCGGTTGCGCCTAATTCCGCCCGAGCGGTTGTTCCATCGCAAGATGGAACAGAGCGAATGGCGAATATAGGCGCAGAGCAGTCGCCTATCAGAAAAGCAACGCATAAAACGATTGCGGAGGTCACCGACCATCTGCAGCGCTTCGCGTTCAATTCCGCCGTGGCCACTATCCGCAAATTGACCAACACGCTGGAAGAATACATTACCGATAAAGATGCAAACGGCACCATCTACCGCGAAAGTGTGGAAATGCTCACCCGTCTTATCGCGCCGATGATGCCGCATATCGCGTCTGAAATGTGGGAGAAGTTGGGCCATACCACCATGCTGGTCGATGAAGCATGGCCTGTTGCCGACCCCGCCTTGGTCATTGATAACGAAGTGACGATAGCCGTGCAGGTGAATGGCAAACTGCGTGCGACCATCACCCTGCCGCGGGACTGCCCGAAGGATAAGGCAGAACAAATTGCCCTGTCCCAAGACGGTGTGCAGCGCGCTTTGAATGGCAATACCCCCAAAAAAGTGATTATCGTCCCCAATAAAATCGTAAATGTTGTGGCGTAGGGTCAAAATCTGTCTTTAAATATCCGTCATGGATATCGCAGCGGGTTTTTCCAAAGTCTCACTTTCACAAGATCCGCGACACGCGCAAATCGTGACGCTGTCGCTGCTTGTCGTGCTGGGCGCATGGTGGCTCGATTTCGGGCCACAGCCTTTGCAACTGGTCATCGCGCTGTGCGCTACACTCCTCACGCAATTCGTGTTCTTCAAAATCTATAACGTGCCGAATATGGATTTCCGCAGCCCGTTCATCACGGGGCTTGGCATTACCTTATTACTTCGCAGTGATTTGTTGTGGATGTATGCGCTGGCTGGGTTCTTAGCCATCGCTTCCAAATTTGTTATCCGTATCAACAACAAACATATCTTCAATCCGGCGAATTTCGCGATTGCCGTTTTATTGCTCACCCTTCCCAATATGGTGTGGGTGGCACCAGGGCAATGGGGCGCAACGGGTTGGCTTGCGATGCTTATCCTATGCTTTGGCATGGTCGTGGTGACAGGCGCGCGGCGTATGGATACGACATTGATGTTTTTTGCCTGTTTTGGCGGGCTTTTATTGGCTAGGGCGCTATATCTGGGCGACCCGTTGGAGATACCGCTGCACCAGATGGAGAATGTTTCCTTGCTGATTTTCGCGTTCTTCATGATTTCCGATCCGGTCAGCACGCCTAACCGCTTGTCGATGCGGTTTTTATTCGTGCTGCTGGTGTCGCTGTTAGCGTTTCATTTACAGTTTAAATTGCAAATTCGTCCGGGGCTCATCCTCGCGCTGTTTTTTATATCACCCCTTACGCCCATCCTCGACCAATGGGTGAAAGGGTTAAACTACTCTTGGAAGAAGGCCACACCTTAAAAAGGAAATGATCTGACATGAAAAAAATTCTTTGCGCTTTGTTAGTGCTCGCTGCACTTGCCCCGATTTCTGCCAACGCCTTCTGTGGGTTCTATGTCGCCAAGGCCGACAGCAAATTATTCAATCAGGCATCCAAGGTGGTACTGGCTTATAATAAAGGCCGCGCGGTTATCACCATGGCCAATGATTTCCAAGGCGATGCAAAGGATTTTGCCATCGTCATTCCTGTTCCAACCAGCATCGCGCGTGAACAAATCCATGTGACCAGCAATGCATTGATTGACCAGTTGGACAGCTATTCCGCGCCGCGGTTAGTTGAATATTTTGATGAAAATCCATGCATGCGTATGCGCTTTGAAAGCATGGCATCGGCAGCACCCGCCGGCGCGATGATGAAAAAGGACGGAGCAGAACGTGCCAAAGCTTTAGGCGTGAAAATCGAAGCAGAATATACCGTCGGCGAATACGACATTGCGATTTTATCGGCGGAGCAAAGTTCTGGCCTGCAAACCTATCTGAACGAGAATGGTTACAAGATGCCAGCGGGCGCTGAACGCATTTTGGGTTCCTACATCAAGCAGCAAATGCGTTTCTTTGTTGCCAAGGTGAATTTAGATGAGCAGGCAAAGCTGGGCTTTTCCTATCTTCGTCCGTTACAGGTTGCCTATAACTCCCCCAAATTCATGCTGCCTATTCGCTTAGGCACGCTCAATGCACCAGCACCACAGGATTTGGCCAATAAAAAACCAGGCGCCACGGTGCTTAACTCCCGTCCTGATACATCAGGCCCACGTGTCGACAACGAAGCAATTTACAATGATGGATCACAAGACATCATTCTTATGGTGCTATCACGCAATGGCCGCGTGGAAACCACCAATTACCGCACGGTAAAAATCGACAGTGACAAAGACGTGCCGCTGTTCATCAAGGATGATTTCGCGAATTTCTACCGCGATATGTTCCGCAAGCGCGCAAAGGCCGAAGGCTCCGCCGTCTTTTTAGAATACGCATGGGATATGGGCTGGTGCGATCCCTGTGCTGCGGATCCGCTTCGTCCCGAACAACTCAAAGAACTGGGCGTCTTCTGGCTTGATGAACCCGAGCAAGATACCAGCGCGATGCCATCCGGCAATCCAAATGCCAATAACATGATTGGCGGCATGATACTGCCAAACGGTATTGCGCCAAAACGCGGGCCACAAATCGCACGCGCACCAATGCCGCCACGCGGTGGCGCTGTTAACGCGTTCGTCACGCGGTTGCATGCACGCTATAACGCACAAACCTTCCCAGAAGATTTGATGTTGCAAGAAACATCCGACCGCGAGAATTTCCAAGGTCGCTTTATCCTTCGCCATCCATGGAATCCCGGCAAAAATCCATCGGCTGAAAATAATTGTGAACAAGCCAAGATGTATCTGCAAAGCCTGCCCACGCGCTATGCCCATGAAGCGGAGAACCTTGCACGCATGACCGGCTGGTCGATTAACGACATCCGCGCGAAAATGGCAGCAAATGGTCAATCCGTGGATAACACCCCAACCCCTGCCGTTGGCAAGGATTGGTGGAAGGGCATGTGGCCAGAAGATAAAAAGTAGATAACGCAAACAGGAGCAGCGATGGAACTGTTAAAAGACAGACCGCGTATCGCGGGTGTTATCGCCTTGCTGCTTGGTTCCGGCGGGGCGTATTGGTTTTACCAATACACGATGGAAGAAGCATTGAAACATGAAGCAGAAACCATCTACATGCCGCATGGCTTTGCGCTTCTGGTTGCCTTTGCGTTATTGGGCGTTGCCTTAATCCTGTTCGGCGAAAAACTACGCGACTATTCCAAAGGATTAAAAGACCGCAAAAAGACGCTCAAAGACTGGCTGCTGATTGGCTGTTTTGTGCTGCCAGGCATTGCAGCGTTTCTGTTTTTGCAATACCAGCTCAACCAAATCGGTTACGAATAGACAACGCCGGTTGGGCGGTTTAATGTGCGCTTATGCGCCTATTCCTCGTTCTTATGCTCCCGCTCCTGCTTGTTTCCTGCTATCGCCCGATTTATGGCGAGCGCCCCTTTGGCGCGGAGGCAACCACGCAGCAAAAACGCCTTAACCGCATTGCGATTGCCAATATCAGCGACGAGCTGGGACAGCAGCTTCGCAACCAGTTGATCGACCGCATGTATAATGAAGGTCGTCCCGATAAAACCGATGCCATGTTGAAAATCAGCCTTGCGACCACCGAAGAGGATTTGGGTCTGCAAAAAGACGCAACCACGCTTCGTAAAAAAATCAACTATATCGCGAGTTTTGTCCTGACCGATAACGCCACGCAAAAGAAACTGTATACTGGCAGAGCACGCACCTTCGTGAGCTATGATAAAATCGACGCACAGTATGGCGCATTATCATCCAGAGAGCATTCGGCGCAACGCGCTATCCGCGAATTATCGGATCTTATCGTCACGCAATTGCTGGTCTATTACGGGCAAAAGGATTATTCGGCCACCCCCATGACCGATGCGGAATTAAACCGCGATTTCACCTACCCGCCAGCGGAGCGCCCTGATGCGCGCACCAAACCTGAAGCGCAAGGCTCCTCTATCTTTAAGTAGTCATGAAATTAAGTGCCAATAAATCCGCTGCGTTTATTGAAAAGCCCGATATGGGTTTGCGCGTGTTTTTGCTGTATGGCCCCGATGCTGGCTTGGTGCGCGAACGCGCGCAAAAACTGGCGGCGAAATGTGTTCCCGATATCAACGACCCGTTTTCGGTTTCTGAAATTTCCAGCAGTTCACTGGATGAAGCACAATCACGCCTACACGATGAAATGTCATCCATATCGATGATGGGTGGCCGCCGTTTGGTGCGGATGCGTGATGCGGGCGATGCATCAGCCTTTGCCGCGATTGACCATTTGCTGTCCAATTTGCCCAGCGGCGATAGCGTGCTGGTGTTGGAAGCGGGCGAATTGGATAAACGTTCCAAACTTCGCAACCGCATCGAAGACGACGCAAAAGCTATGGCCATTCCATGCTATGCGGAGGAAGGCGCGGATCTAAGCGCGACGATTTCCGCGATGATAAAAGCCGAAGGCTTTTCCATCGACCGCGATGCGTTGATGGCGCTGGCCGCCGTTTTGCCACCTGACCGTTCAGGCATACGCATGGAAGTAGACAAACTCATTTCCTATGCCTGGAAAGAACCCGAGAAAAAAATTACTGTTGAACACATTAAAGATTGCATCACCGATGCAGCGGGTGAGGAAGTGGACGACGCCGTATGGGCAGCAGCGTCGGGAGATATGGCGAAGCTGGATGCCATGCTGGCCAAACTGCATGCCGAAGGCGTGCAGCCGATTGTGTTTTTGCGTGCCGCCACGCGCCATTTGACCAAGATTTACGAAGGTCTGGGCAAGATGGATGAAGAGCATATGGGCGCGATGGAAGCGGTGAAGACCATGCGCCCGCCCATTTTCTTCAAGCGCGAAGCACAGATGCAAAAGCAACTCCGTTCATGGACGCTGGGCAAAGTCATGGATGCGATGTGCGCGCTGTTGGAAGCCGAGATGAAATGCAAAACAAGCGGCATGCCCGCCGACCGCCTTGGTGAACGCGCGCTGTATAATGTGGCACGGTTGGGGAAGTAGCTATTTCACTTAGGATTATATTCTTGGAGCAACTACAATTCGTAGAGTACCAACAGGAGGCGCGTGTGCGCCCTGTATATGCATAGCATATTTGCCTAAACCAGCCCCAAGCGCTCTTTCAAGTGCACCAGTTGGAGTCTTAGAATTAGCAACAATGGTGACTCCTTTTGGTTGTCCATCCTCTGCCATTGCTAATGGTTCTGACCAACCAGTCGGTCGCTGAATTGGGTTACGCAATGGCATTTTCCAACCCGCCGCAGAGATTGCTAACTGTATTTGCTGCGCCAACTCCATGGAATCTGCGTCATCAGCAACATACAGAATCTCTACTGGCAGTTGTTCTTCACTCTTTATTACTTCTACAAACGCATTCCAGTTTAGATTGCGGGGCCCAACTTGTTTTTGTAGCTGCTCTAGTTGCAAACGCGCTTGTGCGGTTTCGTTCTCTAGCTTTGCAGCGCGCTCATTAGATTCCAATGCTTCTCTTTTTTGCAGTGTTATCACGCCGGCCGTAGTTACAAGACTAGCAACAGCGCCCACCGCCGCCAGCGCAAGCGCAATCACCATTGCGGCGTTCCACCAATCAAGATCGTGGCCGAGTAGTTGCATCTTCATAAGCGATTGATGTTTGGAAAGTAATTACGTATTCATGCTGTCGAAGAAATCATGGTTCGACTTGGAAGTCTTAAGCTTATCAACCAGAAATTCGATGCTATCGGATGTGCCCATTGGCATAAGGATACGGCGCAGCACCCACATTTTGGTAAGCGTCGCTTTATCCACCAGCAATTCTTCCTTACGCGTACCGGACTTCGAAATATCAATCGATGGGAAGGTACGTTTATCGGCCAATTTGCGGTCGAGCACAATTTCGCTGTTACCCGTGCCTTTGAATTCTTCAAAGATTACTTCGTCCATACGGCTTCCGGTATCAATCAGCGCGGTTGAAATAATTGTCAACGAACCGCCTTCTTCAATATTACGCGCCGCACCAAAGAAACGTTTGGGGCGTTGCAAGGCGTTGGCATCCACACCGCCGGTCAGCACCTT
>CAZMQI010000047.1:0-14244 GCA_964568585.1 uncultured Rhodospirillales bacterium | reverse complement strand
ATTATGCAGGTGCTGATGCTCCACCGCTTGCTAAAGCTACTGCTCCAGCCGCAGCGGCACCATCTCCTGCAGCCGCAACTACTACAACCACTGTTGTAACTACACCAGCCGTTGCGCCAACTGCCGGACATCCAACGCCTGCAGCGCCAACAGCAACTACCACAACGACCACCACCGTTGCGCCAGTTAAAGCAGAAGACGAAAAAAAAAAGAACTAGAACCGCTTTCTGATGAAAGATATCTGGAATGAGCGACACGGTTAAACGCTATCACTCAGGAGCCATCGTTCTTCACTGGCTCATGGCATTGTTGATATTCGGCAATCTTGCGCTTGGACTACTGCTCGAGGATATCCCTGTCGCCGAACGCTTCCAATATTATCAATTACATAAATCCTTTGGCATCGCGGTATTGGTATTAGCTGTGCTGCGTATCATCTGGCGATTTATGCATCCTGCACCGTCGCTCCCGTCGCATATGGCCACATGGGAAAAAGCCGTCGCCCACATCACGCATTTCGTTCTATATGTATTAATGGTGTTCATTCCATTCAGCGGGTGGGCGCTGGTGTCATCATCACCAAAGAAAATCCCGACATTGCTATTCGGGGTTGTTGAATTGCCGCATCTGCCATTCTTTGATGGGCTATCCGACGATGCCCGCAAAGAGGTTTCGCATAACATCGCCGAGACGCATGAATTGCTCGCCTATATCCTGCTTGCGCTACTGGGCGCGCATATCTTGGCCGCGATACGCCATCACTGGTTACTGAAAGACGAAACTATCCTACGCATAACGCCTGGCTGGGCGGAGGGATTATTGAATAAATTACGAGGAAAAAGCGTATGAAGAACTTTGCATTCGCATTTTTGTTGTCTGCATTTTTTTTAATGGCGCCTGCAGCACACGCATTGGATTGGGATATTCATTATCCGTCCAGTAAACTATCCTTTGAAGGGGAAATGACCGGAACGCCGTTCACAGGCAATTTTACTGTATGGCAGGCAAGTGTCCGTTTTGATCCCAAAAAGCCCGATGACACGCGCGTTGAAGTGAATATCGATATACGCACCGCTAAAACAGGCGATAAGGACAAGGATGAAGCATTACCTGGCAAGGAATGGTTCAATGCGAATGCCATTCCATTCGCGCAGTTCGTTGGTACGAAAGTACGCAAGCTCAGCGAGAAGAAGTTTGAGCTAATGGGGTTGCTCACCATGAAGGATATTACCCACGAAGTGACTCTGCCATTCAGTATGGAAGACGAACGCGATGCCCAGCGCATCAAAGGGGAGGTTACCATCAACCGTCAGGATTACACGATTGGCACAGGTCAATGGGCAAATGAGGCGTATGTAAAAAACGCGGTCAAAATCAAAATTGATTTGCTCGCAGTTCCAAAGAAGTAGGGTGCTACTTCGCGCGGATTGGCTTTATCCGTAATCCATTAAAATCACTGGGTCCAAACAGCATAAAACTGCTATCGGGGAACAGGTGCCGTGAATTCGGGTGTTCATTCGCAATCTCGTCTGCCAGCCTCTCGGAGATGCTTTTTGGACCAATCATACGTTCGATTTTCATGGCTTTTCCTTATGTAGCTGAGCTTGACTAACAGAGCCCACTGTACTAAGAATGATTATCAATTGCAACTAATAGTCGAGGTTTTTCTATGAGTCTGAAGTTTTCTGTATCCGGTCTTGCCCTTGCTGCGGTGCTCGCTTTCTCTCCTAATTTTTCATATGCGGATGGATATAAACTTTCCGTGCTAGTTGCGAATAAGCAAATTTACGCACCGCAAATCGTGGATAAAGCCATGGTGAATGCATGGGGTCTCGCAAATCGTCCGGCTGGTTCAGGCGGTCACATTTGGATTAACAATACCGATACAGGAACAGTGAGCCTTTATATCGGTGATACGCGAGATAAGCCATTGTATCAGGATGACATACCGCTGATTACCATTGCCTTGCCAAACAAGTCGAAAGAAGAACACTCAGCGCCTACAGGGCAGGTCTTCAATGGCAATGATAAGGAATTCATTATCACCCAGCATACTGAAAGTGGTGGCAACATCACTGGCCCAGCCAAGTTCATGTTTGTGACCGAAGAAGGTACGCTTTCCGCATGGACAGAAAAGAAAAAAGAAGACGGCAGCTTTGATCGTTCTAAAACATCCTTGCTGATGGTTGATAACACCAAAAAAGGCGCGGTTTATAAAGGGTTAGCAATATCCACCAAACCAGAAGGCAACTATCTCTATGCTGCAAATTTTGCTGGCAAATCGATTGATGTGTTCGATAACAGCTTCAAGCAAGTGAAACTTGGTAAGGGCGCATTCGACCTACCAAAGAAAACCATTCCTGCAGGTTACAGCCCGTTCAACGTTCAGGAAATTGGCGGTTCGCTTTACGTAATCTATGCAAAGCTTGCGTCACGCGCAAAGGAAGCCGGTGAAGAAGAGAAGGGCGAGGGCCTCGGCTATGTTGCGGAATTTGATTTCGATGGAAACTTCAAGCGTCTGCTGGAAGGCGGAAAATTACTGAACGCACCTTGGGGCATTGCACTCGCACCTAAAGGTTTTGGAAAATATTCCGGCGCGTTACTTGTTGGAAACTTCGGCGATGGTCGTATCGTCGCGTTTGATAAAACTTCCGGAAAAGCGATTGATGTGCTCCGCACTGCAAATGGCGAGCCTGTCGAAATCGATGGTCTATGGGGCTTGTTGTTCGGCAACGGCGTCCATCTTGGCCAAGCCAACCATCTTTACTTTTCAGCAGGTCCAAATGATGAAAAAGACGGTGTTTTCGGCAAGTTAGTAGCGATTGATTGAGATTTGACCGAAGCCCAAAATCCGCTAAACTGAGCGCTTAAAGAAAAGGGTTCAGTATGGCCGCATCGGCGCAAATACTTATAATCAATGGTCCAAACCTTAATATGCTTGGCACCCGCCAGCCCGAGGTTTACGGCAAGGTCACACTTGATGACATCGAATCGCGCTGTCAGGAAACTGCCAGCGAATTGGGCGTATCGATTGATTTCCGCCAAACCAACCATGAAGGCGAGATGATTGACTGGATTCAGCAATCAAAAGGCAAATTCATGGGCCTAATCATTAACGCTGGCGCATTTTCTCATACCTCGGTTGCATTGCTGGATGCGCTTTTGGCTTGCGAATTGCCGGTGATTGAGGTTCATTTGTCCAACATTTACCGCCGCGAAGCCTTTAGGCAGCATTCTTATGTGTCTCAAGTGGCTTTGGGTGTTATATGTGGGCTTGGCGCGATTGGCTATGAGTTAGCCTTGGGTGCCATGTCTCACCGTTTCAACAATCCCGAAAAATAACCCCTTAAAGTAACGAAAAATATCATGGCTAAATTTGATGTGGATTCCGACCTCGTCCGTAAACTAGCGTCGCTAATTAACGAAACCGGATTGACCGAACTGGAATACTCCGAAGGCGAAAAACGTATCCGCCTGCAACGTGGCGGTATCGCTGCTCCTGTTTATTCTGCTGGCCCTGCACCTGTTGCGGCCGCAGCACCTGCTGCAGCCGCTGCTGCGCCTGTCGATGCGGTGACCTCCCCAATGGTCGGAACGGCCTATCTTGCGGGCACACCAGGCGGCAAACCATTTGCGCCAGTAGGCCAAAAGGTCAAAGCAGGCGATACCATCCTAATCATCGAAGCCATGAAAGTTATGAACCCCATCAAGGCACCCAAGGGCGGCACAATTACCCAAGTATTAGTCAGTGATGCCCAGCCAGTTGAATTCGGCCAGCCACTTGTTGTGATTGAATAGAAAAATATAGAAAAATCATGTTTGAAAAAGTCCTCATAGCTAATCGCGGTGAAATCGCTTTGCGTATCCACCGCGCATGTAAGGAAATGGGTATTTCAACGGTTGCGGTTCATTCAACCGCTGATGCCGACGCGATGCATGTGCGCCTTGCCGATGAAAGCGTATGCATCGGGCCGCCACCTGCCAAAGATTCCTATTTGAATATTCCAGCCATTCTTGAAGCTGCCGCGATTACCGGCGCAGATGCCATCCATCCCGGCATTGGCTTCATGTCTGAAAACCAACGCTTTGCCGAATTGGTTCAAGAACACGGCTTCACTTTTATCGGCCCGTCACCCGAACACATCCGCATCATGGGTGACAAGGTAACAGCCAAAGCCACCGTGATGGAGCAGGGCTTGCCAACCGTTCCAGGTTCCACGGGCGCAGTTAAATCACTTGAAGAAGCGTACGAAGTTGCCAAGAAAACCGGCTATCCCGTTCTGATTAAAGCGGCGGCTGGCGGCGGCGGTAAGGGTATGAAGGTCGCGCAAACCGAAGAAGGTCTGGAAGAAGCATGGAGTTTGGCAAGAGGCGAAGCGAAAGCAGCCTTTGGCAATGACGAAGTATATATGGAAAAATACCTCGGCAATCCGCGCCATATCGAAATTCAATTATTGGGCGATCATCACGGCAACTGTGTGCATTTTGGTGAACGCGATTGTTCCATTCAACGCCGCCATCAAAAAGTGATTGAAGAAGCTCCGTCACCTGCATTAAACGCAAAAGAACGCACCTTCATCGGTGAACTTGCCGCGAAAACCGCTGGCGCGATCGCCTATCGCGGTGTGGGAACCATGGAATTTTTGTATGAAGATGGTCAATTCTACTTCATTGAAATGAACACCCGTTTGCAGGTTGAACATACCATTACGGAAATGATTACCGGTGTCGATTTGGTGCGCGAACAAATCCGCGTGGCAAGCGGTGCGCCGCTTGGCTACACGCAGGATGACATCCAATTCAACGGCCATTCCATTCAATGCCGCATCAATGCCGAAAATTCGGATACCTTCATCCCATCCCCCGGCAAAATTACCAATTACCATGCGCCGGGCGGCCTTGGCGTGCGTATCGATAGCGCGATTTATGAAGGCTATAAAATCCCGTCCAACTACGACAGCTTGATAGCCAAACTGATTGTCAGCGGTAAAAACCGTAATGAATGCATTTTGCGTTTAAAGCGCACGCTTGGCGAATTTGTGATTGGCGGCGTGGATACGTTGTTGCCACTCCATGCAAAGATTATTTCCCAGCCTGATTTCATCAATGGTGATTATAGCATCCATTGGCTGGAAAAATTCCTTGCCGAAGAAGATGCAAGAAAGACTGCCCAAAAAAAATAAAGTGAAATAATGAAAGCCGAAATTGAAACAGCCGTTGGTCACATCAAGAAGTCCTTAGCACTTCTGAGGAGGCATCTTTGACTGGGATCGCGCAATTGAACGGCTCCACGAATTAAACGCACATTCCGAAGACCCCAATCTTTGGAACGATGCGGCTAAAGCTCAAAAATTAATGAAAGAACGCACGAAGCTGAGCACGGCAATTGACGTGTGCAACAGCATCGAACGCGATACCAAAGACAATCTGGAAATGATTGCCATGGCTGAAGCCGAAGGCGATGCGGAGATGCAGCGCGAAGCCGAAAGCGCCATCTATGCCCTTCGTGCTAAAGCCGCGCAAATGGAACTGGAAAGCCTGCTATCGGGAGAAGCCGACAGCAACGACGCGTATTTGGAAGTAAACGCAGGCGCAGGCGGCACCGAAGCGCAAGATTGGGCGCAGATGATTTTCCGCATGTATGCACGCTGGGCCGAAAAACACGATTTCAAGGTATCGTTATTGGATGAATCTGCGGGTGAAGAAGCAGGCATCAAATCCGCCACCATCGAAATCAAAGGGCTGAATGCTTATGGCTGGCTGAAGACCGAAAGCGGCGTGCATCGTTTGGTACGTATCAGCCCATATGATTCAAACGCGCGCCGTCATACCAGTTTCTGTTCGGTATCCGTGACGCCCGTGGTTGATGATAATATCGACATCGTGTTGGTGGATAAGGATATAAAAATGGATGTGTACCGCGCATCTGGCGCGGGCGGTCAGCACGTCAATAAAACCGAAAGCGCCGTGCGCCTCACGCATATTCCAACCGGCATTGTAGTAGCATGCCAACAAGAACGTTCGCAGCATAAGAACCGCGACAAGGCGATGACAATGTTGAAGGCACGCATTTACGAAGCGGAGCTCCGTAAACGTGAAGCCGCAGCATCCGCATTGGAAGACCAAAAGACCGATATTGGCTGGGGACATCAAATCCGTTCTTACGTGTTGCACCCGTATCAAATGGTCAAGGATTTACGCACCGGCGTTGAAACCAGCCAGACCGAAGATGTGCTAAACGGCGATTTGGACAAGTTTTTACAGGCATCCTTGGCGCATAGACTAAAAGGCCACGGAGATGATATATCTGAGGTGAGGGCATAACATGGCACAAAAACACGTCACCGTTGGAAATGTAACATTCGGCAATGATTTGCCGCTCACGATTATTGCTGGCCCTTGCCAATTGGAAAGCCGTGATCATGCCTTCATGATGGCTGGCAAATTGAAAGAGATTTGCGGCGCACTTGGCCTTGGGCTGATTTACAAGACGTCATACGATAAAGCCAACCGCACCTCCATCTCAACCGAACGTGGTTTGGGTTTGGAAAAATCACTCGAAATTTTCAAAGACATCAAAAAAGAATTTGGCTTACCAGTTTTGACCGATGTGCATGATGCACATCAATGTGCAGAAGTCGCGACTGCTGCGGATATTCTACAAATCCCTGCATTCCTGTGCCGCCAGACCGATTTATTATTGGCTGCGGGCAAAACCGGCAAGACTATCAACGTAAAAAAGGGTCAATTCCTTGCGCCGTGGGATATGAAACATGTGGCAGAAAAAATCGCCAGCACGGGCAATCAGAATATTCTGCTGACCGAACGTGGCGTCAGCTTTGGCTATAACACCCTTGTTTCTGATATGCGTTCGCTGCCCATCATGGCGGAAACGGGTTACCCCATCGTGTTTGATGCGACGCATTCCGTGCAACAACCGGGCGGGCAGGGCACGACATCGGGCGGCCAACGTCAGTTCGTTTCAACCCTTGCGCGTGCTGCGGTTGCTGTGGGTGTGGCTGCGGTGTTCCTTGAAACGCATCAAGATCCCGATAAAGCGCCAAGCGATGGCCCGAATATGGTCAAGCTATCGGATTTGAAGGCGTTACTCGAACAGCTTCAGGCGTTTGATAGGCTGGCTAAATCGAATAAATAGCCTTTGCGCGTTTTTTGAACGCATCGATCATCCGTTTAACGGCTTCGCCGAAAAAGCTGCCGATGATGCTGTTCAGCAATCCAGTACGGAATTCAAAATCAATGAAGAATTCAATCTCGCAGCCATCCTTATGTGGCACAAATGTCCAATAATTCTGCAGTTTTAAAAACGGCCCATGTTCGTAATGCACGGTGATTGCTTCATAGGGCGTAAGCGTGACGGTTGATGTAAACGTCTCCCGTATCGCCTTATATCCAATCAACACATCGGCATTAAAGCTGCTTTCCTTACGCCAATTAATGCGTGTGCCAACGCACCACGGCAGAAATTCCTGATATTTGCCGACATCCGCCACCAGCTCGTACATCTGTTGCTGCGTATAGGGCAAAAGCCGTTTTTCGTGATGATGGGGCATACCAGAACTATTCAGCGGCGTGTTTTAATGATGCTTCTCTTGCTGCGCGCAGCTTCTTGAAATCATCGCCCGCATGGTGCGATGAACGGGTGAGAGGGGATGAGGAGACGAGCAAGAAGCCCTTGCCGCGTGCCAATGTCGCATAGCTTTCGAATTCATCCGGTGTCACAAAACGGTCAACAGCAGCATGTTTCGGGGTTGGTTGCAGATATTGGCCGATTGTCAGGAAGTCCACATCCGCAGCACGCAAATCATCCATCACTTGGCCGACTTCCTCGCGGGTTTCGCCAAGCCCGACCATCAGGCCGGATTTGGTGAAGATGCTGGGGTCAACTTCCTTCACGCGTTTTAGTAAGGCAAGCGAAGTAAAATAACGTGCGCCCGGGCGAATGGTGGGGTATAGGCGCGGCACGGTTTCAAGGTTGTGATTGAATACGTCTGGCCGCGCTTTAATCACCACTTCCGGCGCGCCTTGCTTCTTCATGAAGTCGGGAGTCAGAATTTCAATGGTGGTGGTGGGTGCAGATGTGCGTAATGCGCCAATCACTTTTGCAAAATGGTCTGCGCCGCCATCTGCCAAATCATCGCGGTCGACGGAGGTGATGACGACATGATTCAGCCCAAGCTTGCCCACGGCAATTGCCACATTTTCTGGCTCATGCGGGTCAAGCGCATTGGGTTTACCCGTTGCCACATTACAAAACGCACATGCACGGGTACAGGTTGCGCCCATAATCATGAAGGTTGCGTGCTTTTGCTTCCAGCATTCGCCGATATTAGGGCAGGCTGCTTCCTCGCAGACCGTGGTCAGTTTAAGGCCGCGCATCAATTCCTTGGTTTCGGTGTATTCCTTGGAATTGGGTGCCTTGACGCGAATCCATTCCGGCTTGCGCTGAATGGGATTGTCAGGACGGTTGATTTTTTCAGGATGGCGAACTTTGAGTTCGGCATCGTCTTTTAAAATACTCATTGGAATTCTTTATCGCTTTTCTTCTCTGGTTCTGGTTCAGCAAACAACAGATAGTTCTTTTTATATATTTCTTGTAATGCGTGGTATCGGTCACCGTATAAACGGTAAAGGGTTGTAATGTATTTCTGCCCTGTGGGCGATCCAATAAAGTCCTTGATAATCTGCAACTGCTTTATATCAAAATTATTGGTGAGGTAATTCACTGTATTATTCGTGAACCTATTTTCAACCTTTTCATCGGTGAAATCAATATAAATGGGCTTTTTTGCCAGCAGCATCACCGCTATATCTGCAGCAATATCCCAACGTTTTCTGTGGTCTGGCGTATAAACCGCATGCACTTCATAGGTTAAAGTGCGGTAATGGTCGTAATTCATAAGCACTTTGGCCATCTTGGGATAGGTTTCGAAGAAGTTTTTGATACGTTCCAACTCCCCTTCCTCGAACTGGTCGATGATGAACATCAATTCGCGGTCACGCATTGGCTTGGCAATTTTTGCTAAATCGGCTGATGACTGTTTGAAGAAATCATCCTTGCGTCTATCGGTCTCCTGACTGACATCCACGGGATGCATCGTTGGTTTTAGTGCGCTTAGTTTTTCGGAATATTGCTTGTTTATTTTTGGCGCAAAGTCGTTCTGCATCCGGTAGTTGATCCAGTTGAGGTCAGAACGCAATTCTTCGTCCGGCATGAGTTGGAGCGTGAAATTGTATTTAGGCGTAGTAAACTTCGCCTGCGCGTACGGCGCGAATAAAATCATCAAACATACTAATAGCGCGCGAACAATCATTTAGATATGAACGGCCTTTCCATATGCTGCCAGCACGGCTTCATGCATCGTTTCCGAAATGGTTGGATGCGGGAAAATCGTATGCATCAATTCGGTTTCGGTTGATTCAAGCGTGCGTGCCACAACATAGCCTTGGATCATTTCCGTGACTTCCGCGCCAATCATATGCGCGCCCAGCAATTCGCCCGTCTTGGCATCAAATATGGTTTTGACGAGGCCTTCGGGTTCACCCATCGCAATCGCCTTGCCATTGCCGATGAAGGGGAAGCGCCCAACGCGTATTTCGCGGCCAGCGGCCTTTGCCTTGGCTTCGGTCATGCCAACGCTGGCGACTTGGGGTTGGCAGTATGTGCAGCCCGGAATATTTTGAACATTTAACGGATGCACGCCTTTCACGCCTGCGATTTTTTCAACGCAAATCACGCCTTCATGGCTGGCTTTATGGGCAAGCCATGGCGCGCCAACAACGTCCCCAATCGCATAGACACCCGGTTCGTCGGTCATACACCATTGATCAATTTTAATATGGCTTTTTTCGGTTTTTACCTTGGTGTTTTCGAGACCCAGATTTTCCGTATTCCCAACAATGCCAACGGCCATAATCACGCGGTCAAAGGTGTGTTTTTCGGCCTTGCCTGCGGCTTCAATGGTTGCGGTCACGTTGTCATTGCCCTTATCCAATGCTTTTACCGTTGCGCCAGTAATAATCTTCATGCCTTGCTTTTCAAACGCCTTACGGGCAAGTGCGGAGATTTCTTCGTCTTCCACGGGTAATACGCGGTCCATAACTTCGACAACAGTCACATCGACGCCAAGGCTACGATAGAAGCTGGCGAATTCAATCCCGATTGCACCGGAGCCAACTACCAGCAAGGATTTCGGCATGGTCTTTGGAACCATTGCTTCCTTATACGTCCACACTAATTTTCCATCAGGTTCCATGCCGGGTAAGGCACGTGCACGTGCGCCCGTGGCGATGATGATATGTTTGGCTGTGATTTCGGTTTTGTCTTTACCGTCTACTGCGATTTTACCTTTGCCCAGTAATTTGCCGAAGCCATCGAATACGGTGACTTTGTTCTTTTTCAGCAAATGTTTTACGCCGCCAGATAGTTGCCCAGCCACGCTGCGCGAACGTTCCACCATTTTGGTCAAATCATACGTCACGTCTTTGACAGTGATACCAAAATCGGACGCGTGTTTAATCAGCGTGAAGATTTCGGAGGAGCGGAGCAGGGCCTTGGTCGGAATGCAGCCCCAGTTAAGGCAAATGCCGCCCAGATGTTCGCGTTCCACCAATGCGACATTCATCTTCAGCTGCGCTGCACGAATAGCAGCCACATAACCGCCAGGGCCACCACCAATTACAACGACATCAAACGCATTACTCATTCGTCAAACCCCTATTTCACTAAACTGTATTTGCCATCATGCCAGACAAATAGTTGATATTTAAAATCGCGCAAATCGCCCTTGGCATCAAAACTGACATTGCCGAGCAACGTATCGAACGAGCCTGCATGTAATGCTGCGATAATCGCATCGCTTTTAACCGAGCCAGCTTTGGTTATGGCCTGTGCAATCGTTTCAATGCCTGCATAGGCATAGAACGTATAGATGCCGATGGAATGGTTATCTTTCTTCAAGCTTGCGACAATGGCTTTGCCTTTGGTGGTATCTTGCGGATCGAACGGGCCTGTTTGTTCAAAGCCTTCGGCAGCAGCGCCAGCGATTTTCCAGAATTCCGGTGTTTGGATGGGGTCACCACCATAGAATTGGCCTTTATATCCTTGCTCGCGTGCTTGGCGTACCAGTAATCCTGCTTCCACGTGTAACAGGCCAAGCACCACATGCGTAATATTATCCTGTTTGAGCTTGGTGATGAGCGTCGAGAAATCCTTTTGCCCTACGGTCACGCTGTCACGCATCGCAACATTCACTTGC
This sequence comes from uncultured Rhodospirillales bacterium, assembly GCA_964568585.1. GTDB lineage: Bacteria > Pseudomonadota > Alphaproteobacteria > UBA9219 > RGZA01 > RGZA01. Next base: position 2,968 of record CAZMQI010000047.1, on the reverse strand, counting down.
TTGCTGCTCATGCCGCGTAGTGCTTCCTCTGCAGTGCCGGCAAAACCCACACCCCAGCTGCTTTTATCATCCAGAACTGCGACTTTATCAGTTGGTTTCAGGTCTTTGGCCACATACCCCGCCAGCATGGGCGCTTGGTTATCGTCACGGCCAATCAAACGGAATAGGTGTTTGAAGTTCTTTTCGGTGATGCTGGTATTGGATGAAAAGGTGATTTCCGGCACATTCGCTTCACCGTAAATAGGTGCGGCTGCTAACGTTGCCGCTGAACATAAATGCCCAATCACAGCAGTAGGCGGGTTGGAAACAATTTTATTGGCAACACTGGTTGCCTGCGTTGCGTTGCATGCATCATCCAGATAATCGAGAATGATTTTTTGGCCTAGCACGCCGCCCTTGGCGTTGATTTCCTGCGCGGCCAGATTTGCGCCAGTGCGGATTTCTTCGCCTTGCACCGCTTCACCGCCTGTAAGCGGGAAGGCCATCGCAATGCGAATATCAGCGGCGGCACCTTTTGCAAAGCAGAGAGCAAAGAGGAGGGCGAGGCATAAGACGTTACTGTTTTTTGTCATAGAATGAAGTTTGCCAGATTTGGCGGATAAAGGGCAGTGTTAGAGTCGACATTAAATAACCTACCACAGGAATAAAGGCATAAAACCATGGTGCTGAAGACCCAAGTAAAACAAGCATGAATCCGCTGACGATATAGATAATTACCCCAAGTGCCAGCCTGCGCGTTGCGCTGGTTTCCCAAGCTTTGTCGGATGATACTTTGGCGTTGCGGGCTTCAATGACGGCAATGCGTTCTTCAAGGCTGCGTAGTTCTGGAAGTTCGTCTGCCATTAGACAAACAACCGGATAGGCTCCTCAATCAGTTTTTTGAAGACCGAGATGAACTCTGCGCCAACGGCGCCATCCACCACGCGGTGATCAACTGAAAGGACGCAGGTCATGACTGTTGCAACGGTTAATTCACCATCACGTACAATAGGGCGTTGTTCGCCAGCGCCAACGGCCAGAATGCACGCTTGTGGCGGATTGATGATGGCTGAGAATTCCTTGATGCCAAACATGCCAAGGTTTGAGATGGTGAATCCGCCACCCATGAATTCTTCAGGCTTCAATTTATTATCTTTGGCACGCGTCGCCAAATCCTTCATCGTTGCCGATAATGCCTGAATGGATTTTTGGTCCGCCTTCTTGATGATAGGTGTAATCAATCCGTTTGGTGTCGCAACGGCAACAGAAATATCAACATCCTTATACATCAAAATGCCTTCTTCCGACCATGATGCATTGGCGGCGGGGACTTGGCGCATCGCTACCGCAACGGCGCGGATGATGAAATCGTTTACCGATACCTTGCTTTTATCAGCGGTTTCATTCAGCTGTTTGCGCAAATCCAGCAAACGGTCAATCTGACAATCCACGGTCAAATAGAAATGCGGAACAGTCTGTTTGGATTCCGTGAGACGTTTGGCAATAACCTTCCGCACCATCGTATTGGGGATGAGGTCATAAGCGATGCCAAGCTTGTTCGCGTAATCAATCGCATTGATGCCCTGCGGCGCTGCGGCAGGCGCAGCTTGTGTGTTCTTGTTCGCGGCGGCGCGTTCAACGTCGCTGCGTACGATACGGCCATTTGGCCCTGTGCCTGTTACGCGGCGCAAATCAACGCTCATTTGTTCGGCGATGCGTTTGGCAAGCGGCGAAGCAATCACGCGGCCAGCAGATGAAACAGATACAGGTGCAACATTCATAACCGGTGCAGCCGCAGGTGCAGCAGAAGTATTCGCAGCTTTAGGAGCTGCGGGTGCTGCTGTTACAACGCCGCTGAGGAAGTTCGCAGGAATTTCGGTTTCGCCATCTTCTAATAAGACAGCAATTACATCATTCACTTTCACGCCTTGCGCGCCGCCTGGCACAACGATTTTGCCAATTTTGCCTTCATCCACGGCTTCGACTTCCATGGTCGCCTTATCTGTTTCAATCTCGGCGATGATTTCACCAGCCTTGACCTTATCACCTTCTTTTTTTGTCCAGCGGGTCAGATTGCCTTCCGTCATCGTTGGCGATAGGGCAGGCATGAGGATTTTAATGGGCATTACAGAACCTATTTATTGCAGGTTTTCTTAACCGCTTCGACGATATCAGCGACTTGGGGCAGGGCAAGCTTTTCTAAGTTGGCTGCATAGGGCAAGGGAACATCCTTTGCGCATACGCGTGCCATCGGCGCATCCAGATGATCGAAGGCATGTTCCATCATGAGGGCAGCGATTTCACTGCCCATACCGGCACCCGGCCAGCCTTCTTCAACGGATACAATATGATTGGTCTTGGCGACCGATTGCACGATGCAATCCAAATCTAGCGGGCGGAGCGTACGCAGGTTGATGACTTCGGCATCAATGCCTTCTGCGGCCAAGATTTCCGCAGCTTCCAATGCTTTACCAACCATGATGGAGAAGGCGGTGATGGTGACATCGCGGCCTTCGCGCATCACCAATGCCTTACCGATTGGTACGATGAAATCTTTGTCATCCGGCACATCGAATGTTTGTCCGTACAGGATTTCGTTTTCTAAAACGATGACGGGGTTGGGGTCGCGAATAGCGGCTTTGATTAAGCCCTTTGCATCCGCTGCGCTATAGGGCGACACCACTTTCAAACCGGGGATATGTGCAAACCATGATGCAAAGCATTGCGAATGTTGTGCGCCTACGCGTGATGCGGCTCCATTTGGGCCACGGAATACAATCGGGCAGCTCATCTGTCCGCCGGACATATACCGTGTCTTGGCGGCGGAATTTAAAATCTGATCCATCGCTTGTAACGCGAAGTTGAAGGTCATGAATTCGATAACAGGTTTTAAGCCAGCAAATGCCGCACCAACACCAAGCCCTGCAAAGCCATGTTCGGTAATCGGGCTGTCGATGACACGTTTGGCTGTAAATTCTTGAAGCAATCC
>CAZMQI010000046.1:13427-14664 GCA_964568585.1 uncultured Rhodospirillales bacterium | reverse complement strand
GATGGGCTTTTCCGCTGCACCTGCACCATCTATTGCACATGAATACGAGACCGGAAGCCTGTCGATTTATCACCCCTATGCCTACGAAGTAAAGTTGAAGGGTGAAGCAACCAACGCCTACATGACCATCAACAATGAAGGAGCCGAAGGCGATGTATTACTTCGCGCAACATCCCCCATTGCAGCAAGTATCGATATCGTCAACGAAGAAGAGAAGATGGATAAACTGGAGATTGGTAGCCGTTCATCAGTGAAATTCAAAATGCATGGCATTCATCTGCGCTTGAATGGCGTTAAAAAAACAATCAAGCCTGGCACGCGCCAACCCATCACACTGGTTTTTGAACATGCAGGTGAAGTGAAAGCACAATTGATTTTTACAAAACTGGGCGAGATTAGTTTATGCGATGACGGTAGTCACAATAAAACAATCGGCGCCGACAAGCGTAACTAGGTTAAAAAAAAGGCTCCATTTCTGGAGCCTTTTTCTTGAATACTAAAGCAGTGATTATCGTGAATAGAATTCGATAACAAGTGCTGGTTCCATTTGAACTGGGTATGGCACATCGCCCATTGCTGGAATACGTGTGAACGTACCCTTCATGTCCTTGTGATCAACAACCATGAATTCAGGAACTTCGCGTTCTTGGCTTGCTGCTGCTTCCAATACCACTGTCATCTGGCGTGACTTTTCGCGCAGTTCAACAGTGTCGCCTTGCTTCAATGCATAGCTCGCGATGTTCACGCGCTTGCCATTCACTTTAACGTGGCCGTGGTTGATAAGTTGGCGTGAAGCGAATGGGCTAGCCGCAAACTTCATGCGGTACACAACGGTATCCAAACGGCTTTCAAGCAATTGAATTAGGTTTTCAGAGCTATCACCACGGCGACGAAGCGCTTCGAAATAATAGCGGCGGAACTGACGTTCGCCGATGTTACCGTAATAGCCTTTAAGCTTTTGTTTTGCCATCAACTGTTGACCAAAGTCAGACAGCTTATTACGGCGCTGGCCATGTTGACCTGGGCGGTAGTCACGCTTGTTGAGCGGTGATTTTGCACGACCCCAGTGGTTACAACCATGGCGGCGATTGATTTTAAATTTCGCAGTTGCGCGTTTACTCATTGTACGTCCTCGTTTTTATAACCCAATTATTGGGTCTATGTTGTCCCGATAGGTCTGCCCGAACTAAACTGTCGGAACCGTGACAAAGCCAATAAAGCCTTATCCACATTCTCT
>CAZMQI010000046.1:0-13417 GCA_964568585.1 uncultured Rhodospirillales bacterium | reverse complement strand
AATGCCGCGTGCTTCGGGCGTATAATCACCCTTTATATCCCTGATATAGAGCCTTCCGGCCTCAAAAACGACGTTTTCAGCCACGGGAACGGTCTTTGCAGACATAATAACCCTAATTGGGGTGGTCTCATCGCTAGAAAACACCCTAAAGATGGCAATTTCATTGAAACTAGCTTTTAGCGCTTCAAGTAAGGTTTCTTCCTTATCGCTAGGAAATATAACAAAAAAGCGGCCTTCTGGTTTCAAATAGCTTTTTGCACAACCGACCCAATTTTCAAGTTTTGAGCCGTGATTAGCGTGCGCTTCGCTTTTTCCGGCATTTGGCGATTTGAAATAGGCTGCTTCATCGAAATAAGGCGGGTTGGCCACCACGTAATCAAAGCTGGCTGGCGCAATGGAACGCGGCGGGCGGCACACATCCCCGAAATGCAAATCAATGGATTTGCCCCAATTGTTTCTCTGTACCGATTTTTGTGCGAGCTCTAGGTAGCCGGTATTTTTATCAATCCCTGTAATCTGGCATTGTGGCACACGTGCGCGAATGCACAGACTGACTGCGCCAGTACCCACACCCAAATCCAGAATGGTATCACCCGCCTTGGCAGGCACGGCTGCGGCCAGCAAACAGCTATCCACGGCGACGCGATAGCCCTTTTTGGGCTGAAAAATGATAACTTTTCCACCCAGTAGCTTATCTTCGGTAAGATCGGTGTTCTCGTTTGCCATTTGAATATGTTGAGGAATGCGTTAAGTTAGACGGCCTCTAATTCACCGTCCAATTCATCGCATTCACATAACAAAAGTTACCCTCATGTCAACAGTCGTTTCATTTGATGCAAGCAAGCGTAAACCGCGTGGTGATACCCATGATAACCCATTGGGCGACTTAACGGCATTAGTTCAAGAAGACCTGTTGGCCGTGAACGAGGTGATCATGCAGCGCATGCAATCCCCCGTCGTACTTATCCCGCAATTGGCCAGCCATTTGATTGCTGCAGGCGGCAAACGTTTGCGCCCTGTGCTCACCCTCGCCTCTGCACGTTTGTGCGGATATGACGGCGTACGTCACCGCAAATTAGCAGCATGCGTCGAATTCATTCATACAGCCACCTTGCTACACGATGATGTGGTGGATGACAGCGATCTACGCCGCGGTAGACCGGCAGCAAATACCCTATTCGGTAATAAACCAACGGTACTGGTTGGCGATTTTCTGTTCAGCCGTGCATTCCAATTGATGACTGAAGACGGCTCATTGGATGTACTGCGTATTCTTTCGAATGCATCGGCAGTCATTGCGGAAGGTGAAGTATTACAGCTCACCACCAGCAACGATGTTCGTACTAGCGAACAAGCCTATCTGGAAGTTATCCGTGCTAAGACCGCAGAATTATTCGCAGCAGCTTGCCGCATTGGCGCAGTGGTATCCGCGCGCCCAACGCCGGAAGAAGAAGCGCTTCGTACCTTTGGCCTGAATTTGGGGTTGGCATTCCAGATTATCGATGACGTATTGGATTATTCGGCCGAGCAAGCGCGTCTTGGCAAATCCATTGGCGATGATTTTAGAGAAGGGAAAATCACCCTTCCCGTTATCCTTGCCTATAACCGCGGTGGTGAAGCCGAACGTTTCTTCTGGCGCAGAACGTTAGAAGATCTGGAACAGAATGAAGGCGATTTAGAAAAAGCCATTGAATTGCTGATAAAAAGCCAGGCTTTGAAAGACGCCGCCGACCGTGCCCGCCATTACGGTGCAATTGCCCGTGATGCCTTGGGCTTATTTCCTGAACATCCTATTAAATCGGCCTTACTATCCGTCGTCGATTTCACGCTGGAGCGTGAATACTAATCGATGCGGGATTTAAGCGCCGATTTAGCAAAGTGCATTCAGCAATCTTATGAAAGCGGTGCGTTCAAAGCGTGCGACGAAGCCATAATCCATGATGATGCACTTTCCTATGCGGTTAAAGACAGGCGCACGCATGCGGGTGAAAGTCCTTTAAAAAATCTGGCCTATGAACTGCTGGGCATCGATTTCTTCGTGCATACGTTTCGCAATTTTCCAAAAAAAGCACACGCTCCGTTGCGTCCCTTCGTGGATGAGCATTTTAAAAACTTGACCCATGCGTTTGATGCAGTGCTGGGTGGTAATACAGAGTTGCCAAAGGCATGGGTTGCCGAGGCATTGAACAAACCCTTATGCGGATTGAACGAACAGGCGCAGGATATATATCTGAATATCATCTATGCCCTGCCCCGCTTTCCGTTTCATCAAGGCTGGTTGGATAAAAAGGAATTGAAGCGAAGCTTTGAATCCAAAATCAAACGCACCGACCAAATCGACATCTTCGCTCACCGCGGATTTCCAAAATCCCCATGGGACCAGGATGATATTATCGCATCTTATCTTTACGGCGTATTGCATCCGGAAGTTTGGGCAGGAATGTGGGCATGGCAATTCACGATATCACAATTACTTGCTGCGCTATACGACACCACAGCTGACCTGAGCGATACCTATCCCAAAGACTGGTTGGCAACCTATCGCCAATATGCGGATATGATGAGCCGTGTGTGTGTGAAGGCGCTGTTTCCTATTTTCCTATTACCCGGATTGGCCGCACAGGATGTTGCCAAAGAGCCAGACGAGGCGACCATCAACCGCGGCCTAATCCATTCATTGTCAGCGGGCGCATTTGGTTCCATAGCGCGGGATGATGATGGTGGTGCACTGAAGCATGCTTGCCCGTTCAACGGGGTTGGGGCGCGCTTATTGATGCTGGAACTGCCCCCTAATGGACGGTATGGGCAGCGTTCCCTTGCATCATTCTGTATTAAAATGCGTGATGATTCTGAATGCAAACCGATGCTATCCGACATGCGCGAACAGTTGGCGCGGCATGTCGTTAAACACTGTAATCAAAGCGCTATTAAACGCTTTATGCGTACCATGCGCGGGCAGGATTTCGTATCCGCCCTGCACAAGGTAGATGCCTCCGAACCCACCAAAGCATTGCTTTCCCTGCTTGCTTAAACAATACTTTCCCAACATTTCAATATAGGAACACCACATGGATATGAATTTAACTGCAATGCTGCCCGAATGGATGAAGACCGATTGGCTTGGCCATCCTGTGTGGATGTGGATGAATTTCTTCATCACCATTTTAGGTGTGCTGGCTTATGATCTCGGTCTTTTCAGCAAAAAGAAAAGCGAGGTTCCTTCAGTCAAGAAAAGCCTTTTCAACACAATGCTATATATCACGCTGGCGATTTTGTTTGGATGGAGCGTATGGACGGATTTAGGCCCCAAGGCAGGTATGGAGTTCTTTACCGGCTATGCGATGGAGCTGAGCCTATCGATTGATAACATCTTCGTTATCTCGCTCATCTTCTCTTCTCTTGCCATTCCTATGGAATACCGTCACCGGGTGTTGTTCTGGGGTATTTTGGGAGTGCTACTGCTGCGCGGTATCATGATTGGCCTTGGCGCGGCGTTGATTGTGAAATTCAGTTGGGTATTGCTGATATTTGGTATCTTCCTGTTATTCACCGGGTTCAAAATGTTGTTCGTCGAGAACGAACATAAAGAAATCAGCGATAACCCTGCCTTGAAATGGATGAAGAAACATCTGCCCATTACGGAGGAATTGCACAAGGAACGCTTCTTTGTACGCCTTCCCCACCCGCAAAATCCTGCACGTAAAATCACCTTTATCACGCCATTGTTTGTTGCACTGGTACTGGTTGAAATAGCCGATCTGGTATTCGCGGTGGATAGCGTTCCAGCCGTCTTCGCGGTAACCCAAGACCCGTATATTGTTTACACCAGCAATATCTTTGCGATTATCGGTCTTCGTTCACTGTTCTTCCTGTTGGAGGACATGGTGCATCGCTTTGAATATCTATCAAAGGCATTGGCGTTCATTCTGATATTCATTGGCGGGAAGATTTCAGCAGCGGAGATATTTCACTATCACATGCCAACCGAAATCAGCCTAACCGTGGTGCTGACGCTGATTGGCAGCGGCATCTTCATCTCGCTGCTTAAGACGCGCAAGAAAGGTTAAGCCACGCCGCCGGAGATAATCTTGAATTGGCGGCCAGTTGGCATATCGCCTAACTCGTCGATTTCTTCTTCGGTCATTGCCTGAATCTGCGTGATTTGCTCTTCCAGTATCGCAACTTTTGCAGCCAATTGTGGTAATTGGTTCAGAATTGCGGTGCGTTCATCATACAGCTGACCATTTTGTACTTGCTGGTTATGCAGGTTGCTCTTGATTGTTTCAAGCGCGGTCGTGCTGCCATTCTTGATGGTTGCAAGCTCTGCGGATTGTCTGTCAAAATCCTGCTGTGCGTAGCGGAATTGGCTTAACACCATTGCCATCTTACCCGTGATGCCAGCCGCCGTAGTTGCCAATGCGCGGATTTGTTCGGAAATTTTGGCATTCTTTTCTTCAGGGATTGGCGCGCCAAGATGCGCTTGTAACTTTGCGAGTTCAATCGTCACGTTTAATGCAACTACATTGCCATCGGTTGCAAGCCCCTGCATACCGACCATCAATTCGCCGATTGAATCAACAAAATGTTTGGTCTGGTCATTGATATGACCGATGCGGCCAAGTGACATGGCTATTTTTTCGCCTTGGTTTTGCAATGCTTCCACTTCCTTATGGCCGATTTCCGTACGCACCGGTTGCTGGATGGTAGTGTCAGCATGACGTTGTAATACCTGAATATCCTTCTTCAAGCCTTCGCTATCCTGATGTAAACGATTGAGGCGATTAATGAGCGCAAGCGTGGATAGCGAACGCGCTTCCAGAATACGGTTACGGGTTTCGGCCATTTCTTCCGGCGCAGCGACGCGTGATTGGGCCTGCACGGTCTCGATTTCAAGCTTGCGGATTTTCTCAACAAATTTATGTAAAATAGCAGAGCGCAGCGTCACGATAATCGCCATGCCCAGCGTGGTTAGACCAATCAGCAGCAGAATAATCATGATGGATTGCTGACGAACAAATTGGAAATGTTCATCGCCAAAGTGTTGGCGGGCATTAATCATATCGTTCAGCGAGTTTTGTGCAGCAACTAATGCGGGGCCAACCTCATCTTGCAGAATGACGCGCGCCTTGGTCGCGTTACCATCTTCCACAGCGGTTTCCAATGCCTTGTCGGTTTTTGCCAGAAATTCTGTGACGTGATAGCGGATGGATTCAATTGCGGTTCCGGCACTTCCTGATGTGCTAAGCAATGCAAGGTTTCCGAGATTTTGCATGATATCATCACGGATCTTGTTTGATTGGCGTTCCTTCAACATCATGCGGTTGAAGTCTTGCTGCAGCAAAAAGTCATAGGTCAACATCGAAAAAGATGCGATTTCTTCCTTTAGATTTACGGCAATGACCAAAGAACGGTCGTCTTTATTCTGGAATTGAACCGATAAATCGGTGATACGCCACAAACCCCACACCGAAAAAACCGTTGATGCCACGCCAAGGAATGCAAGAAACCACAACATGGCCACGGGAGTAATGGGCTTGTGCTTTGGTTTGGTTGTTTTTGGTGCTTCTGCTACTGGAACTTCTGAATTCATTTCAGGATTTAACATTTGGTTTGGTCCTTAAATTGTATTCGAGACAGCGTTCAACTGGGGAATTAGAAGCGCCAAAATAAAGGCGCTTCTATGGTCGGAATTATTCGGCTGCTTTTGCTGCTAATGCTTGTTGACGCAAGGCGGCCTGTGCAGCAGCAAGACGTGCAATCGGAACCCGGTATGGAGAGCATGAAACGTAATCAAGTCCTGCACCTTCGCAGAAGCCGATTGAATCTGGATCGCCGCCATGTTCACCGCAGATGCCCAGTTTGATGCCAGAGCGCGTACGGCGACCACGTTCCACAGCAATGCGGATCAGTTCGCCAACACCCTGTTGGTCAAGGGATGCGAATGGGTCGCGTTCCATGATACCAAGGCGTGCGTAATCAGGCAGGAAGCTTCCTGCATCATCTCGGCTGATGCCAAGGGTAGTTTGCGTTAAATCATTGGTACCGAAGCTGAAGAATTCAGCGCTTTCAGCAATCTGACCTGCCATCAATGCCGCGCGTGGCAATTCAATCATGGTACCAACAAGATAGTTCAGCTTAACGCCGAATTTCTTTTGTGCTTTTTCGGCTTCTGCGTCCACGACTTCCTTAAGGATGGTAAATTCCTTTTTGGAGAAGATGAGCGGCAACATCACTTCCGGCAAAACGCTTTGTCCTGATTTTTGGACTTCGCATGCTGCTTCGAAAATCGCACGCGCCTGCATCTCGTAGATTTCAGGGTATGTGATACCAAGACGGCAACCACGGTGACCTAACATCGGATTGGATTCATGCAATTGCTGTGCACGCACCTTAATCTTGGCCAAATCGGTGCCTGCGGCCTTTGCCACTTCTTCCATTTCGTTTTCAGATTTTGGAAGGAATTCATGCAATGGCGGATCAAGCAAACGAATGGTTACAGGCAAGCCAGCCATGATGGTGAAGATGTCAACGAAGTCTTTCTTCTGCATTGGCTCAATCTTTGCCAACGCTGCACGGCGGCCTGCTTCATCATCAGCCACAATCATTTCACGAACCGCGATGATGCGTTCCGCATCAAAGAACATGTGTTCGGTACGGCAAAGGCCAATACCTTCGGCGCCGAACTTACGTGCGGTTTTTGAATCCAACACAGTTTCAGCATTGGTACGGATTTTCATACGGCGGTATTTATCAGCCCAGCCCATAAGGGTCGCAAAGTCACCCGACAATTCTGGTTGAACGGTTGGCACTTGGCCAAGCATCAATTCACCCGTTGAACCATCGATGGTCACAACTTCGCCGCCTTTAATCACAGTCTTGCCAATGGTCATCATTTCTTTTGCGTAGTCGATGTGGACGGAACCTGCACCTGCAACACACGCACGGCCCATACCACGGGCAACCACAGCAGCGTGGCTGGTCATACCGCCACGGCTGGTCAGAATGCCCTTTGCGGCATGCATACCGTGAATATCTTCGGGGGATGTTTCGATACGGCACAGAATAACCGCCGCACCCTTGGATGCGAGTTCTTCAGCTTTATCTGCGCTGAACACAACTTGTCCGGATGCTGCGCCAGGTGAAGCAGGCAAGCCCTTGGCAACGGTGTTGCGTTTAGCCTTTGGATCGAGGGTTGGGTGAAGCAATTGGTCAAGCGATGATGGTTCAACGCGTTGAACTGCAGTTGCTTGGTCAATCAGACCTTCGGAAACCAAATCCACAGCAACCTTCAACGCAGCCTTTGCAGTGCGCTTCGCGTTGCGAGTTTGCAGCATGAACAGCACGCCCTTTTCAACGGTGAATTCGATGTCCTGCATGTCCTTGTAATGCTTTTCCAGCTTTTCGCAGACAGCGATGAATTGTTTGTAAACTGCTGGCATCACTTCTTCCATTGCTGGCAAATCCGAACCGCTGGCTTGCTTTGCTTGGATGGTGATGGATTGCGGCGTACGAATACCAGCCACGACGTCTTCGCCTTGTGCATTTACAAGGTATTCGCCGTAGAAAATCTTTTCGCCGGTTGATGGGTTGCGGGTAAAGGCAACGCCAGTCGCGCAATCTTGGCCCATATTACCGAACACCATCGATTGTACGTTGACAGCAGTACCCCAATCCGCAGGGATGTTGTGCAGCTTGCGATAAGTCATCGCGCGTTGGTTCATCCATGAGTTGAACACAGCGGCAATGGCGCCCCATAGTTGTTCTTGGGCATCTTGCGGGAATGGCTTGCCAGTCTGTGCAATAACAACCTTTTTGTAGCCTTCAATGACTTCTTGCCAGTCTTCGGCCTTCAATTCGGTGTCGAGCTTCACGCTGCGCTTATGCTTTTGATCTTCAATCACTTCTTCGAAGTGGTGATATTCAACGTTGAGTACAACGCCAGAATACATCTGGATGAAACGGCGGTAGCTGTCATAGGCAAAACGGTTATCGCCACTTTGTGCCTTCAGCCCTTCAACGGTGATGTCGTTTAAACCAAGATTTAAAACCGTATCCATCATGCCGGGCATGGATGCACGCGCGCCGGAACGAACCGACACCAGCAATGGATTTTTCGCATCACCGAATTTCTTGCCCATGCGTTTTTCGATGAGCGCAAGGCTGTCATCCACCTGTTGCTTCAATTCGGTTGGGTACTTGCGACCGTTTGCGTAATAATGGACACAGACTTCAGTGGTGATGGTGAACCCCGCTGGAACTGGCAAAGCAAGGTTGGTCATTTCTGCCAAGTTTGCACCCTTCCCGCCCAAAAGGTTTTTCATGTCTGCACGGCCTTCTGCCTTGCCTTCACCGAAACTGTAAACCCATTTATTAGCCATAAATTTTCCCCTCAGGAGGTCTTAATTAAAGGTGGTAGAATGTGGGGCATAAGGAGCACAAAATGACCCCAAGAATCAACCTATTTCCGGAGTTTTCCACAGACGGAAATATGGGTGCAGTAGTAGCAATCGTTTAATTTAGCCTCTACTTGAAATTAATTTGTTGAAAGTATTACGGGAATATAGTTTTGACTTATGGATCGCAAGCTTTTTTTACGCGTATTGGATAAGACCCGCACCTACAAGGAAGACCAGTTCCTTGAAGTGGAAATTCCGTATAACGGAACGATGGGGCTTATCCACATCGATAATGCAGAGGTTCTACTGAGTGATCAAGTCTTCATGGCCAGGGGCCTGTTGAGTTATGGCCGTAACGGACAGCTAATTATCGGGCAAGGATACGACAGGGCACAGCAGGTCACAGATGCTTTGCAACAGATCACCGATACCCTGCGCGCCTATGGACGCATTAAGCCGCTGAGCCTAACAGATCCCGTTGAATATGCGCGCGTTGCCCCTGAATGGGATGACAGACCATGGGACGTAATAAAAGATAAAACACCCTTATGTGATAGCGCAACGCTTCAAGCCATAGCAACGCCGCGCTTCAATTGCCACTGCGTTGGATTAAAAATCGTTGATGGCGAAGTGAATGTTGTATTCGGTGAGCGAGCAGACGGTTCACATGCTGGTGAATTCGATAACATCGCCGCCGGAAAAATGGATGGCACATTGTCCAGAGATGCCAATATGGGCAAGGAGATAAATGAAGAAACAGAGATCACGGTGGCCATCAATAGCGGCACGGTCCAAAGCCCGACTTATTTGGGAACTATTTACACATTGCGGCAAAAAGACAGATCCATATTCAATCGACATATCTCGGTTTATATGTGGTTATTGAATGACAAGAACACCCCGCAGCCAAACAAAGAAGTCGCAAAATTCCACACCATTCCATTCGATGAATTTATCGGGACGATACGTGGCGGATCACAGCATAAAAAATTTCCCTACTTTGTGCCGCTGGATGTGATGTATGCGGTTGCGAAATATTTGCAAGGTGAACAGCAAAAAGGTGCGCTTGATGACGATCCTCAACTATTACTGAACAGACATTCCATGCAGTTATTGAATATGATTATCGATGAAGCGGAACGTCCACCACATCTTGCAGGCGCAGGACGCACTAATACTGCATTCGTTCAGAAATTCGCCAGCAGGCTTTTGAACATCCGCGCAAACGCTCTTGGCCGTTAAGCCAGTTTTTCTGCCAAATATGCTTTTAGCTTATCAACTGAAACGCGTTCTTGCTGCGCGGTATCACGGTGACGCACGGTAACGGTCTGGTCTTTCATGCCATCGCCATCCACGGTCAGGCAGAACGGTGTTCCCGCTTCATCCATACGCGCATAACGCTTACCAATCGATTGCTTCGCATCATATTGGCAGGTGAAGCTTTGACGTAGTTCCAGATAAATCTTCTCCGCCATCTCCGGCATGCCATCCTTGTTCACCAAGGGGAATACACCTGCTTTAATCGGCGCAAGGCTTGGCTTGATACGTAGCCATTCGGGTGATGCACGTGATGCGTCGTATTCATAGGCATCGCACAAGACGGCAAGCACACCGCGCGTTAAACCACTGGCGGGTTCAATCACATGTGGCAGGTATTTCTTGTTATTTTCTTGGTCAAAATAATCAAGATTGGTTTTTGAATGTTGCGAATGCTGCGTTAAATCGAAATTACCGCGATGTGCGATACCTTCTAATTCACCAAATTTTGGTTCGCTGAACGGGTATTTATATTCAACGTCGGCGCAGGCGGTTGAATAATGCGCCAATTCATCGCTGTCATGTTCACGGCGTTGTAATTTGGTATTCGTCAAGCCAATGCGTTCTTCCCACCACTTTAAACGGGTGGTTACCCAGAATTCATACCACATCTTCGCGTCTTCCGGCGGGCAGAAGAATTCCATTTCCATCTGTTCAAATTCACGGGTGCGGAAAATGAAATTACGCGGGGTTACTTCGTTGCGGAATGCTTTACCGATTTGTGCGATACCAAACGGCACTTTCACGCGTGATGAATCCAGCACGTTTTTGTAATTCAGGAAAATACCCTGCGCGGTTTCGGGGCGTAAGTAAGCCTTGCTGTCTTCATTCTGGAACACGCCAGTGTACGTTTCAAACATCAAGTTGAATTTGCGTGGTTCGGTCAACGTGCCGGGGTTTTCGGCATCTGGGCCAATAACATTAGCGCGCTGGCTTTCGGAAAGGTTTGTGTACGGAATGGCCTTTGAAATATCGAACGGAACGATGTCACCGCCGCCCGCTTTTTGAACCATCTTCTTGGCTTTTTTAAGCAGGTTAGCTTCGGCTTCATCGCCATCCAGCGTACTTAGCCAGCCATTGAATGACTTGGTTTGACCAGCTTTTTGGTAGTTCACTTCGATACAAATGATATGATCCGCGCGGTAGCGTGACTTTGTTTCGCGGCAATCGGTCATCAAATCTGCAAAGCCAGCGACGTGACCAGATGCCACCCATGTTTTGGGGTTTTGAATAATCGCGCTATCCAGACCAACGATGGATAATGGTTTGCCATCAGGGCCGATGGGTGGGCATTCCACCATGTCGCGCCACCATGTATCACGGATGTTGTTCTTCAGTGCGATGCCAAGCGGGCCAAAATCCCAAAAGCCGTTGAGGCCACCATAAATTTCCGAAGCCGGGAATACAAAGCCGCGGCGTTTAGCCAGCGATACAAGATTAGCCATGCGCTGCGTTGCGGTCACGGGCGCGTTATTGGTTGGTTCGGATTTTAGGGCGGCTTCAGACATGAAAAACTTTCTTAAATACGGAAATGCAATGCATATAGAATGCACTGCACACCAATAAAAGTGAAGTTTTTAATTAAGCAGCGAGCTTGGTGGCTTTTTTAGCCTTACGGATGCGCGATGCGAGGCTGAACCACGCGAATTTCGCAGCCGCCTTGGCGATAAAGCCTTGGGTATCGATCCCGCAGGCCTTTAATACCATCGATACCACGCGGTCCATGTGATGGGCGCGGTATTTGCTGTAGGCACGAACAGTATATTCTTCGGTAAACTGCTGGCGGTTGTAAACAACGCCGCCATTATCATTCGCAGCGCGGTTCTTCGACAGGCTGGTGAAGTTCGCCGAATAATAGGCAAAGGATAATTCATCATCCTCTGACTCTTTGATGCGCGATAAGCCAATCTTCAAGCGTTCCATCGGGGATAGCTTTTCAACTTCCAGATAACGCTTCAGATTGCTGTAGAAGAATTTGTAATGGCGCAATTCATCGCCAGCGATGGATTGGCAGATATATTTCAATACCGGCTCGTTCACAGCATCGGATAACGCTGTGTAATAAGAACTTGTGCCAGTTTCAACGATGCAGCGGGAAATGAGTTCGCCGGAACGTGAACCACGAATGGATTCCTTCGCATTCAAATCGATACGATAGCCCGCCACGAAGTTCTTGAAGCTTGCTTGGAAATTGAATGTTGGATCAGCCATTTCAGCCCAACGGCCAAGCGCTTCGCCGTGCTGGATTTCTTCAATCGCCCATTGCTGGATTTCTTTGAGAAATACTTCATCGCCAGCAAAAATATTGGAAAGATAGGTTGCGTAATCATGTGCATTGTATTCAACCAATGCAGCAGCCTTCACCACTTTGAGGATTTCAGGGTCAACTCTTGAAGCATCAAACAGCTCCCACGGTACATCTGTGAGCGACCAATTCTTTTTTGCCTTAAGCGCTTCTTGCGAAACGGTTGTCGTGTTAGCGAGATTCAAGCGGCACCTCTCGTTTAATGAGGTTGCCTTCTTACATGGGGCAGTGCAGCATTGTCAATCGGGCGTATTAATTTCTCTTGTAAAACAAGCGATTAAATGATTTTCTTTTTAACTATTACCTGAGTCTTTTCGCCATCATCTCAACTTGCCAGCCCTTATGCGTATCGCATTTCTTAACGTTTGGACCGCCACCAGTGCCGAAGAGCAGGCCGCGCAGGCCATTCGCATTGCCGGTGAACGTATCGGCGTAGAAGTCGTCCCCTGTTTTAACAATGCACAGGTGGAAGCAGCCAAGCCCGACTTTGTGATTGTTAATTCCAGAACGCAGGCAAAGCTGACCGGCTTTCCGACCTATGCGTGTTTGAATGAACCAAGCACGGTTTATTTCCGTGACCCGAAATTGCTCCAATACCTCTATACCTTTGATGGCTATACATCCTTATCCGACAGCCTCGCGGAATTCGCACAACAAGCCTTATACGGCGTGGGACGCAGCGAAGAAATTGGTACGTATTTCAGCACCGCATTGAAACAAACCAGCAGCAATGATGAGATTAAAATTGCGCTGAGCAGCGGCAATGCCAAACTCCCCTATTTCGGAACCAATTGGGATGGCCGCCGCATTGATTTCTTCAAGTCATTCGGCGGTTGGAATAAGGGTGAAATTTATGGCCCCACCACCAGCTGGGCGCATTATAACCTGCCCTATTATAAGGGTTCTGTGCCATTCGATGGCACAGCCGTACAAAACGTATATCGCAAGAACGGCATGGGCTTAAACCTGCTGGGCGATCATCATTTACAAGAAGATGTAATATCCAACCGCGTGTTCGAAATCGCATCGGTTGGAGCAGTGGTGGTCAGTTGCCGCATGCCGTGGCTTGAAAAGCATTTTGGCGACAGTATCTATTATTTCGATCAGTCACGTTCGAATAAACAGATATTCGAACAAATCCAATCCATCCATGCACATATTTTAAATAACCCAGCGGAAGCGTTGGAAAAAGCCGCCCGTGCGCGCAAAATTTTTGAAGAGAAATTTGCGCTGGAAGTTTTATTAAAAACAACGATTGAATATCACAAACGTCATCAAAGCAAAATCACAACACAATCACGCAATCCACCACTGGTCAGTGTCATTATCAAAAGCGATGGCACGCGCCTTGACCTGCTGGAACGGGCGATTAATTCTGTAACGCGTCAAGACAGCGGCC
>CAZMQI010000045.1:0-15055 GCA_964568585.1 uncultured Rhodospirillales bacterium | reverse complement strand
GTTAGAATGAGTCATAGCTTCATCCTTAACATGTTTACGTGCGAGATTATCAGCCATGTGTTTCTCCCCATCCAAACCCCCCAAAAAAGACCAACGCCGAATATAACGGTGGCGTTAGCTAGCCATCTTAGCGACTTCAGCCGCAAAGTCCGTCTGTTCTTTTTCGATTCCCTCGCCCAAATGGTAACGAACGAAACCGGTCAATTGAACAGGGGTTCCAAGGTCCTTACCAGCCTTTTCAACCACTGCTTTAATCTTGGTTTCGCCATCGACCACAAAGGTTTGCTCAAGTAAGCATACTTCTTCGTAATACTTCTTAATGCGGCCATCGACCATCTTGGCGATGATTTCAGCTGGCTTGCCTGCGGCTTGGGCTTGTTCGGTGAAGATTGCGCGTTCACGTTCCAACGCCTTTGCGTCTACGCTGCTTGAATCAAGGAATTCAGGACGAGCAGCAGCAATGTGCATGGCGATTTGTTTGCCAAGCGCTTGCAACTTTGCGGCGTCGCCTTTTGATTCCAATGCAACCAGAACGCCAATCTTGCCAATACCCGGCGCAATCGCATTATGGATGTAGCTGGACACGATACCTTCCTTCACGCTGAGTTGCGCTGCACGGCGAAGGTTCATGTTTTCGCCAACGGTCGCAATCAAATTGGTGATTTCACCGAACACGTCACGGCCAGTGCCGGGATATGCTTGGGTCTTCAACTTTTCAATTTCGGTCGTGGTGTTGTGTGCAACATCCGCAACAGTGCGAACATAGGATTGGAAGCCTTCATTGCGGCCAACAAAGTCGGTTTCCGCATTCACTTCCACCGCTGTTCCCTTGGTGCCTGAAGCAACCACAGCCACAAGGCCTTCGGCTGCAACGCGGCCAGCTTTCTTGGCAGCTGCTGAAAGGCCCTTCTTACGAAGCCAATCAACGGCCGCTTCCATATCGCCAGCGGCTTCAGTCAAAGCCTTCTTGCAATCCATCATGCCAGCGCCAGTTTTTTCGCGCAGTTCTTTCACTGCATTTGCAGAAATTTCCGCCATGGTTATCCTCTTATATATAGGTCGTTTAAGTCTTAAGCAGTCTTGGTGTCGTTCGCTGCAGCGCCGGTTGGCAGCAGGATTTCAGCAGGCTTTGCAGCCGCGCCCAAATCGATACCGCTCGCAACCATTTCTTTTTGCAAGCCATCCAACACGGATTGAGCAACAACGTCACAGTAGAATTCAATGGCGCGTAATGCGTCATCGTTTCCTGGAACGGGGTATGCAATGCCCGATGGATCGGAGTTGCTGTCAAGAACGGCAACCACTGGGATGCCGAGCTTTTGTGCTTCTTTCACAGCGATATCTTCTTTGTTGGTATCGATGATGAAGATGATGTCTGGCAGACCGCCCATGTCTTTAATACCGCCCAAGGCTTGTTCCAGCTTGTTGCGTTCACGGGTTTTTTCCAAAAGTTCTTTCTTGGTCAGCTTGGCTGCTTGGTCAACGATTTCGGTTTCCAAATCGCGCAGACGCTTGATGGAGAATGAAATGGTTTTCCAGTTGGTGAGCATGCCGCCTAACCAACGGCTGTTCACAAAGTACTGGCCGCATTGGCGGGCAGACGCTGCGATTTTTTCTTGTGCTTGGTGCTTGGTACCAACGAATAGAACGCGGCCACCTTGTGATACAACATCGCGCACGGCGTTCAGGCCGCGGTAAAGCAATGGAACGGTCTGTTCCAAATCGATGATGTGGACGTTATTACGAACGCCGAAAAGATATGAAGACATCTTCGGATTCCAACGACGTGTGTTGTGTCCGAAATGTACGCCTGCTTCCATGAGCTGACGCATGCTGAATGATGGCATTGCCATGTGTAGTTCCCTTTCTCCGGTTGATACGTCGGCAAGTCTGTTGTGATTAGTCAAATGACTAACACCGGACGGCAGCAGGGTAGTTTTTTTGTCCACCCATAGGCCTAAACTTGCCTGTGATATAAAGTTAAACTTCTTATGAAGTCTGGCGATGTTCTAGGGATGTTCCGGGGGGAATGCAAGCATATATTTAGGCAGTTATTTCGCGCTTTAATAACTATTACCAGATACTGATATTGCCGCCAGCGCAGGAGAAGTTATAGCGATTGCCGTAGCGGTCAAAGGCCAGCCCACTCTTGGGATTTCCGGTAAATATAATCTCGTCCTGCGCGCCGGTATGGGCGTTGATTTCATCCTGCACCTGCGCCTGACACGGGCTTAGAAACCCAAGGCCAGTTGGATTATAAGGCCGTTTGACTTTCCAATGGATGCGCTTGCGGTCAACATATTCATTCAATCGCCCGCCTGTTTGTGCATCGGTCAGCTCGCCATCGCTGCGCCCGTATGTGCGGCTGCCTTCGCATGAACCGGGATATTCGCAATCATACTTCGGATTATATGCATCTTTGAATCGCTCGCGCTCGCTGCGGCCTAAAACCGGACCCTCATCTTTATAAACACTTTGATTACCCGACATGCGGCCTTGGGTATATTTATATTCATCGGTGAAGCCTTTATTCGCCACATCATCCGCATAAGCGGGGAAAGCCGAACATAACAATGCTAAGGTCAGGATGATGATGTGCATGGTTTGATACTACTCCATAACAAGGGCAGGATTTAGGCAAACCGATTATAAATCCTGTACTTCAAGAATACCGGCTAGGTTCTTAATTTCACTACGCATTTCGGGCGGGATGGTGTAGCGGCCAGCAAGTTCAATCTCCGCCTCCTCCTCCCCATCAATGTCGATTTTGATTTGGATCTTGCTCTTGCCTTTGGGCAGTTTATTGGCAATTGCCTGTAATGGCCCAATCGCCCGGTCCATACCCAAAATCAGGGCCAGCCCTTGGCTTTCCCGCGCCGCCACCATCTCCAGCTTTTCCAACCCCTGCACCGTTAACCGGTATTCATCGGGCTTGCCCTGCACATCCACGCTCAGCAGCAATGGCGTTCCCGCCACCAAACTATCGCGGTGAAGCGATAATGTTTCAGAAAACAGCGTTGCTTCGAACATGCCCGCATTATCGGAAAGCTGCACAAACGCAAAGCGGTTGCCTGATTTTGCCGTGCGTTCCTGTTTGGAAATCACAATGCCCGCAATCTTGCGCCGCGTGGAACCGGATGACCCAGCGGCCCCTGCAAGTTGCGATGATTTAATGGCACCAAGTCTGTCAAGCAGCGGGCGGTATGCGTCTAATGGATGCGATGACAAGAAGAACCCAAGCGCAGAGAATTCATTTTGCAGCTTGATAAGTTCATCCCACGGCTTCACATCCTGCATCTGCGGTTTGCTGATGGTCTCTGCGCCACCAAACATGCTGACTTGGCCAGATTCACGTTCTTGCGATGCCGCGCTGGCAAGCCGCGTGAACATTTCAACATGTTCAATCAACTGCGCGCGGTTCTTGTGCAAACTATCGAACGCGCCAGCATTAATCAGGTTTTCCATCTGCCGTTTATTCATCACGCGGTTATCCAGCCGTGATGCGAATTCGAACATATCCTTGAACTTGCCCTTTGCCTGACGCTCTGCGGCCAAAGCTTTCATCGCCGCCTGACCTACGCCTTTAATCGCAGCCAATGCATAACGGATACCTTGTTTTCCTTCGCCCACATCTTCCATGGCAAACACATCATCGCTGCGGTTCACATCGGGCGGCAGTAACGGAATGGATTTGCGCGTCAGTTCCTGACGGAACAGATTGATTTTATCGACCGCGCCCATTTCAAAGGTCATGGATGCCGCATAGAACGCGACCGGATAATTTGCCTTCATATACGCGGTTTGATATGCAATCAACGCATAGGCTGCAGCATGCGATTTATTGAACCCATAGCCGGCGAATTTATCGACTTGGTCGAAAATCATCGATGCTTGGTCACCATCCACGCCTTTTTGCGCGGCGCCTTCGATGAAGGTTTGGCGCTGCGCGGCCATTTCTTCTTTAATCTTTTTACCCATCGCGCGGCGCAACAAGTCAGCAGAGCCGAGCGTATAACCCGCCAACACCTGCGCGATTTGCATCACCTGTTCCTGATAAATCGCAATGCCATACGTTTCTTTCAGCACAGGTTCCAATAATGGATGCAGATAATCCGGTTTTTCTTCGCCGGCCTTTACCTTGATGTATTTGGGGATGTTATCCATCGGACCCGGGCGATACAGCGCAACGAGCGCGATGATATCTTCAAAGCGGTTTGGCTTCATACGGCGCAGCGTGTCGCGCATGCCTGCACTTTCAAGCTGGAACACCCCAAGCGTATCGCCCTTGGCAATCATCTCGTATGTTTTTGCATCATCCAGCGGCAGAATACTTAAATCGATTTGCGCGCCTTGCGACTTCGCCATCTTTTCGGCCAGTTGCAATACGTCGAGCGTTTTTAGGCCTAAGAAGTCGAACTTCACAAGGCCCGCTTGCTCCACCGTCTTCATATTATATTGGGTGACCGGCAATGGCGAACGCGGGTCGCGGTACATCGGCACCAATTCTTGCAATGGCCGATCGCCAATCACCAGACCCGCCGCATGGGTCGATGCGTGCGCGTATAACCCTTCGAGCTTTAATGCGATGTCAATCAATTGCGCGACACTCGCATCTTCATCGCGCAGCGCTTTCAATTGCGGCTCAACTTTCACTGCGTCTTTCAGTGTAACAGGGTTCGCAGGATTGAACGGCACGAGTTTACAAATTTTATCAACGTAGCCTAATGGCATGCCCAGCACGCGGCCAACATTTCGCAACACCGCACGCGCCTGCAATTTACCAAAGGTGATGATCTGCGCGACGCGGTCTTTGCCATAACGCTGTTGGACATAGCCAATCACTTCATCGCGGCGTTCTTGGCAAAAATCGATATCGAAATCGGGCATCGATACACGTTCGGGGTTCAGGAAACGTTCGAACAGCAAGCCAAACGGAATGGGGTCTAAATCGGTAATGGTGAGCGCCCACGCAACCAGCGACCCCACGCCCGAACCACGGCCCGGCCCGACTGGAATATTATTCGCCTTTGCCCATTGAATAAAATCGGCAACAATCAGGAAGTATCCCGCAAAGCCCATATTGGTGATGACGTTCAATTCAAACGTCAGGCGGTCGCTATACAGTTTGCGGTCAGTAATATAGGTGTTGGTAGCGAAGCGTTTTTCCAATCCTTCTTCGGCTTGGCGTTTCAATTCGCCCACTTCGTCCAAACCCGAGGCGGTTTTGAACGGCGGCAAAATCGGTTTGTGTTTTTTTGGCCAGAAGGTGCAACGTTGCGCGATGATGGTGGTATTGGCGATAGCTTCGGGAAGATCATCGAACAGATCCTCCATCTCCTCCGCAGTTTTGAAATAATGATTGGTGGTGACGCGCGCGCGGTCGCTATCGCTGACATAGCCTTTGGATGCGATGCATAACAACGCATCGTGCGCTTCGCTCATCTCCTCAATCGCAAATTGCACATCATTGGTCGCAACAATCGGCAGATTGTATTTATAGGCCAAATCAAGAAACGGGCCTTCGGTGCGTTCTTCCTTATCACCAATCTCGCCTTCCTTATGGCGTTGCAACTCCACATATAACCGCGTGGGGAATGCTTTCTTCAAACGCTGGATCAGTTCATCGGCGCTGGCGGCCTGCCCTGTCAAAATCAATTGGCCGATGGGGCCATTTACGCCGCCCGTGAGCACGATGATGCCGTCGCTGTATTTTTCCAATTTCGAAAGCGTGATGTGCGGTGACACATCTTCGGGTGTATCGAGATATGCCGCGCTGACCAATTGCGTGAGATTTTTGTAACCGGTTTCGTTTTGCGCGATGAACAACAACGATGCTTCATTGATTTTATCAAAGCCTTTGATGCTTTTATCCAGCACGCGCAACAAGCACCCCATAATGGGCTGAATGCCGTTCTCCACTGCTTCCAATGCGAACTCGAGCGCGCCGAACATATTATTGGTATCGGTCACCGCCACCGCAGGCATGTTCTTTGCCTTAGCCAGTTTGACAACGTCTTTAACCTTTATCGCGCCTTCAAGAAGCGAATAGGCAGAGTGCGTGCGGAGATGGATGAACATAGGGGTGTCGTGCCCCTATTCCATTAAAACGGAATTTCGTCATCCAGTTCGGATGCGCCGCCGCCACCGCCGCCGGATGCCACACGCTTTTGTGCTGGGGCAAAGCTTGCACCGCTGTCATTTGATGCATCATCAACGGAATATTCGCTACCGCCGCCGCTGCTCTTACCGTCCAGCATGGTCAGCTCGCCCTTGAATTGCTTGATGACAACGGAGGTTGTGTATTTTTCCTGACCTTCTTTATCGGTCCATTTGCGGGTTTCGAGAGCGCCTTCGATGTAAACCTTGCTGCCTTTTTTCAGGTATTTTTCAACAACGTCCACGATGCGGTCGTTATACACTTCAACCTTGTGCCATTCGGTTTTTTCTTTGCGTTCGCCGGTTGCTTTGTCTTTCCAGTTTTCGGAAGTCGCAACGGAGAAATTGGCAACCCGCCCGCCATTTTGGAACGCGCGAACTTCAGGATCTTTGCCCAAATTACCTACTAAAATAACTTTATTAACGCTGCCTGCCATGTTGCACCTATTCCTATAAAATGTGAGACCCGAACCTTATTGCGAAATTTTGTTCACGACAAGTTCTTGTTTTTATCGGGGCATGCTTTATATCTACTATTCACTCTTAATCTGTGGATAAGTCATGGCAGCCAAGAACAGCAGCGAACCGCAAATCGTTATTAAAGGCGCGCGCGAACACAACCTGAAGAACATCGATATATCGCTGCCAAAGAACAAGCTGGTGGTCATCACGGGGCTTTCAGGTTCGGGTAAATCATCCCTCGCCTTCGATACCATCTATGCCGAAGGCCAACGCAGATATGTGGAAAGCCTATCGGCCTATGCGCGCCAGTTTTTGGAAATGATGCAAAAGCCGGATGTGGATTCCATCGAAGGTCTATCGCCCGCCATCTCCATTGAACAAAAGACCACATCGAAAAACCCGCGTTCTACCGTGGGTACGGTCACCGAAATCTATGACTATATGCGCCTGTTATGGGCACGCGTGGGCGTTCCTTATTCCCCCGCCACTGGCTTACCAATTGAAAGCCAGACCGTCAGCCAGATGGTCGATCGCATCGCCGCGATGAAGGAAGGCACCAAACTATTACTCCTCGCCCCCATCGTGCGTGGCCGCAAGGGCGAATATAAAAAGGAACTGGTCGAGCTTCATAAAAAGGGTTTCCAACGTTTCAAGATTGACGGAAAATTATACGAAGCGGATGAGCTTCCCAAACTCGATAAAAAACTTAAACACGATATCGAAGTCGTCGTTGACCGTTTGGTGGTGAAGAAAGATGGGTTAGGAAACCGCGTTGCAGACTCTATCGAAACCGCATTGAAGATGGGCGAAGGATTAGTATTCGTAGAAGAGGTCGATGGCGGAAAACGCCATGTCTATTCCGCGAAATTCGCCTGCCCTGTCAGCGGTTTTACGATTGAAGAAATCGAACCACGCTTATTCTCCTTCAACAACCCGCATGGTGCATGCCCGCAATGCGATGGCCTTGGCGAGCGCATGATTTTTGACCCCAAACTGGTCGTTCCCAATGAACATCTAAGCCTGGCGGAAGGCGCGATTGCACCATGGAAAACCTATTATACCGCCGTATTGGAAGCGATTTGTAAAAAGTTCGGCGGCAAGATTTCCGACCCATGGAAAAAACTTCCCGAAAAAACCAAAGACATCATTTTGAACGGCACGGGCGAAGAACCGCTGGCCTATGTATGGGAAAGTGCGAATGGATATTTAAAGGTCAACAAACCGTTCGAAGGTGTGCTGGCCAATCTGGAACGCCGCTTTAAGGAAACCGAAAGCAACTGGCGCCGCGAGGATATGAGCAAGTATCAGAACACGCGCCCATGTGAAGCATGCCATGGTCAACGTTTGAAAGCCGAAGCCTTGGCGGTGAAGATTGATAAAAAGAACATCGCGGAAATTGGCGAGATGTCTATTTTAAACGCCGCAGCATGGTTCAAAAATCTGCACAGCACATTAAAGCCAAAAGAAAAAGAAATCGCAGTACGTATTCTAAAAGAAATCAATGACCGGTTAGGTTTCTTGGTCAATGTGGGGCTCGATTATCTATCTCTTTCGCGTCATTCGGGAACATTATCGGGCGGGGAAAGCCAACGCATTCGCCTTGCCTCGCAAATCGGTTCGGGATTAACAGGCGTACTCTATGTGCTGGATGAACCCAGCATTGGCCTGCATCAACGCGATAATGACCGCTTGCTGGAAACGCTGCGCCGTCTGCGTGAGTTGGGCAATACCGTGATTGTGGTAGAACATGATGAAGATGCCATTCGTGCCGCAGACCATCTGGTCGATATAGGACCCGGCGCAGGCGTGCATGGCGGCCATGTCATTGCCCAAGGCACACCGGATGAAGTCATGAAAAATCCGCACAGCCTCACCGCGCTTTATCTGTCGGGTAAACGTAAAATCCCGCTGCCTGAAAAACGCCGCGCAGGCCGCAAAGGCGAATTCATCGAAGTCAATGGCGCGACGGGGAATAATCTTAAAAATGTCAGCACCAAAATTCCGCTGGGCACATTTACCTGCGTCACGGGCGTTTCGGGTTCCGGTAAATCAACGCTTATTCTTGAAACACTCTTCCGTGGCATTTCGCAGGAATTGAATGACTCGCGTGAAATTCCAGAACCGCATAAATCCATCAAAGGCCTGAACCTGATTGATAAGGTGATTGATATCGACCAATCGCCCATTGGTCGCACGCCGCGCTCCAATCCTGCCACCTATACCGGCGCATTTGCTCCTATCCGCGACTGGTTTGCGGGCCTGCCCGAAGCAAAGGCGCGTGGCTATGGCCCGGGGCGCTTCTCCTTCAACGTAAAGGGCGGACGCTGCGAAGCCTGCGAAGGTGACGGTGTTATCAAAATCGAAATGCACTTTTTACCGGATGTGTATGTGACCTGCGATGAATGCAATGGTAAACGCTATAACCGCGAAACGCTGCAAGTCACGTGGAAAGACAAATCCATCAGCGATGTTCTGAACATGAATGTCGAAGAAGGCTTGATGTTCTTTGAAAGCATCCCTTCCATCCGCGATAAAATCGCAACCTTGAACCAAGTCGGCCTCAGCTATATGGCGATTGGGCAAAATGCCACGACGCTGTCGGGCGGCGAAGCGCAACGCGTCAAACTGGCGAAGGAGTTATCACGCCGTTCAACCGGCAAGACATTCTATATTTTGGATGAACCCACCACCGGCCTGCATTTCGAAGACGTGAAGCGTTTACTGGAAGTGCTGCATACCTTGGTTGACCAAGGTAATACCGTGGTGGTCATCGAACATAATCTGGAAGTCATTAAAACCGCCGACTGGATTATCGATTTGGGACCCGATGGAGGCGACCGTGGCGGCGAAATCTTGGTCGAAGGCACACCCGAAGATGTGGCGGCGTGCGATGCCAGCTATACCGGCAAATACCTGAAACCTTATTTGCCGACAGCACAGCTTAAAAAACGTGCCAAACAGGCGTAAGCGAATCCGCTTATTTGTCTGGCTGATGTATCGCTGGCTGTGCCACAGTAGGTGCACCCCAACACCAAACGGAGCTCGTCATGGCTAAGCTAAACCTTTTCGCTGCACTTCCAGTCTCAGGCCTATTAATGTGTGGATTATTGATATGCAGTGTCGCACATGCTGAAGATAAAGCACCCGTGCCACCTGCCACACCGCCCGTTGCTGCTCCTGCTCCTGTCGCAGCAGCGCCAGCCACAGCACCCGTTCCGCCAGTAGCAAATCCAGCAGCACCGCCCCCACCCAAAGACCATGTCATGCATGCTGACGAATTATACAAGAAAAATGGCGAGCCAACCGATGCAGAGCGCAAAGCCGTACACGAAGCGATGCGTAAAAAACTTGAAGCGATGACACCGGAACAGCGTAAAGCGCATTTTGAAGAACGCCGCAAGCAAATGCAGGCATATATTGACGCTATGCCACCCGAACAACGCGAAGCATTTAAAAAGCGCGTGGAAGAACGCCGCGCACAAGCCGCAAAAAATCGCGCTGAAGGCAAACCACCTCTTGGCATGAGACCACCTGAAGGCAAAGAACCAGGTGGAATGATGAAACCACCACTTGATGATAAAAAACCTGGCGACAAAAAGCCTGATGACAAAAAAACCGAAGCCCCGCCTGCTCCACCAGCCACCCCACCAGCCACCCCAAATGAAAAGGGGCCACCACCTTCCGGTGGTCAGCCCCCTCATTCAGACAAGCACTAGGTGGATAGCAATAAGGCTGCCGATTAAAGCTGGCGCTGCTGCAGCCCTGCTTGGTGGTTTTTTACCGCACGATCCGGATCAGGACGCTGCTGTTGGATAATCGTCACATAGTCCGGTGCTTCGCGGTTTGCTTTTGCGGTATTCAATACTGCAGATAACGCATTACCTTCTTCCACTTTGTCTCTGTTTTTCAAATCTTGTGCCATATAGGAAAGATTGGAAAACGCATTGGCATGCGCGTTAATCGCAACGGTTTTCACGGATGAACCATCTGTAACGGTTGTATCAATCACATCATTATCTGGGTTGCGAATGGCGGCATCGAGCACTGCAAATGTACGAGCAATGCTTTCCAGCGTTGCACCGCTTTGATAAGTGGCAAATGCCAAGCGCAATAAACGGTTTTGTTCTGCTGCAATCGGCGAAACTACTTTCGCAGCTGGCACAGCGTATGGGCGTGCTACGCCTGGGAATTGAACGACTTGGTGGTCTTGGGGTGTTGCTGCGCGTTGGGTTAATCGACGTGCTCTTACTTGTACTTGCGGGCCGGTCATCTTACTTCCTGTGTCTTTCTTTTTTTGTTAATGGGTATGTTTGGGTTAAACGGGTGACCATGAAACGGTATATGGGCCAGCCGGATAGTTTGCATCACGCAGGGTACGCGTCACCGTCATGGGTGCGCGTTGTCTGCCAATTGAACTGATCATTATTCCGGTGTGGCTACGTGAAATGGTGTCTGCGCCATCATCATGGATGGTCAAAATGGCTGCCTTTAATGCTTCAACGCGGTTATGTGCAGAAACAGAAACCGCGCCCATCAATTCGCAAGCATCCGATGCTTTGGTGCCAGCCATTGCAACGGCTTTGTCTACTAATGTGCGTGCAGCGCCCAAAATGGCATCCTGATCATTACCATCGGTGAATGTTCTCCATGCACCTAATACGCCTTCTTGCATTGCGATTGCTTCGGGCATTCTGCGTGGCGGCAATTCCGCTTTGGCGATGCGTTGTCTGTTGGGTAATGAGGCCATCGTTAGTCTTCTTCCGTCTTGTTTATATCCACAACTTATCCACACTTTTGTGCGGTGCAGCGTTATACACTGTCGAAACCGAAACTAAAGAGGTATTTTTATGTTTTTTTATTAATGTCGGTCGCTATTGCACTAAACTGACCAGTCCACCGAAGCCTCAAACGTTAATACTCACTTGTTTCTTTGCTATATCGTAACATTCTTCTTGCCTCGATTACGGCGCGCTTGCTAAACAGAGCGACCATTTTAGTGCTGAATACAGGATAATTTGATTCAGCACTAAGGAAGTAAGGTCGCCCGCGAGCTTATGCGAGCGAATATATAATTAGGACGCATTTGGCATACATAGTGGGCCGAAGAAACATATGAACCCAATTAGCCAGTACAAATTTTACGATCTCGGCGCGAAATTACATCGCGTAGTCTCCAACCGTACAGCGGTTGGCGCAGCGGAGATGTTTGTTCCGCTGATGGAAGCGCAGACCGCGCTCGATACGCTGATTAAGGGCGACCCCATCCAATTGGAAATGGCCAAGCCCGAAGCGAATGCGCTGCTTAATAAACTCGGCGCTATTTTTGATAAAAACTTCATCGATTTAAACACGCGCCAATTCCGTTTTCCTGGCCGCGAAGAAGTGATTGATGCTCATGAGCTCACCTTGCTCCGCTCGCTCGTTGAAAAATTCGAAACTGCATTTGCATCCGAACTGAGCCGCAAAGCGGTGTTCACCGTTCCAAAGCGCGGCCTGTTCGATACCTATGAACTCACCGAACATGCAGACCGCCAATTCGCCGAAGACACATTACGCTTGATGCCGGAAAGCGTGCGCGCGGATATCCGTGCGGCTGGTCGTGCCTTGGCATTCGGCCTTGGCGCTGCATGCTGTTTCCATCTGGTGCGCGCTTCTGAAGAATTGCTTGGCAAATACAGCGAAGCGTTTGGTGGCGGAACCGCCAGCAAATCGGATGTTTTATGGCATGAAGCACTGCCGCGCTTGGTTGCGATGAGCAAGAACAAGAACGCACAAAACAGCCCCGATCCACGCATTGTCGGCATGCTGAATGATATGGATGGCCGTATTCGCCCTGCCCTTCACAACGCAGAGGCACCACTCAGCATTGGCGATGCACAGATTTTCTTCAACACAACCTGCAGCATGCTGTCCTTGATGCTCGACGCACTCAATAAAACCAGCAAGTCACCACGCCAGAAAAATCCGGCACAAAAAGCTGAAGAAACCTTGCAAGAAACCCGTGATGCTGCCGAATATCACGATGATGATGAAGACGCTGGCACAAGCCCGCGTAAATCAGCGTAATCTATTCAGCTTTTAAATTGTATAACCACGCCCAGCTATAAAGACCTGTTGCGTGGCCATCATCAAACACAATCCGCACAGCATAATTCCCCACCGCTTCAACACCCGTGATACGCACGTTTGGATTTACGTTTACTTCTGGCTTTTGACCGCCATGCCCCTGCACTTCGGCAGATGGGCTATTTTCACGCAGATGCTTCGCGCTAAAAATCATTACCTTGCCGTCATCAAAGGTAACGGTCAGCGTGTTCTCGCTTTTCTTGAGTTTAATATCAGTGGGCCAGATGTCTTTATTCATCGATACACTTATTCATCTATTCTACGGGCATCATCAATCAGCATAATCGGAATGCCATCACGAATGGGGAATGCCAGCTTCGCGGCATCGGAAATCAGTTCCTGATTGGCCGCATCATAACGAAGCGATGATTTGGTGATAGGACACACCAATACCTCCAGCAAGCGCGGATCAACGCGGATATGGGTATTAGGCAGTTCGTCTTTTTTCTTCTCGCTCATAAATCCCTCAATGCTTTATCGTGTCGCATTCATCATCGTCTTCGCCCAGCAACGCCATATCCATCAGCGTAGTGAGCAAACGACAACGTTCTTCGATTGTTTTTGCTTCCAGTAATGCCTGCTTTTCGCTTGGCTGGAACGGGCAAATCATAGCAAGGGACGTGATTAGTTTATTGTCATTGGTTTTTTCAATCACATCCCAGTCCCCTGCAACACCTTGCAATTTGAAATAGCATTTCATGTGCTGCATCAATTTATCGCGGTCAACACAGGCAGGTTTGCAAGTTTCGGTCAGATCATGCAGGTAATCATCCCATTCTGCTTTGGCACGGCGGAAGCCATTCACCATTTCCGCTTCTTCTCTGATACGAAAACGGCACACACCCACCAGACTAATCAGCAACCGGCCATCATCAGTTTCATTGAATGAATGGATACGGCCAGCACAGCCAACCTTGAACACCTGCGGCGAACCATCGGGATTATTGATGCCTGTGGGTTGCACCATACCAAAGATGCGCTTATGCACCAATGCGTCTTCCACCATCGCCAGATAGCGTGGCTCGAAGATGTTCAATGGCAAACGTCCACCGGGTAGCAGCAATACCCCCGCCATCGGAAAAATCGGAACGATTTCCGGCAAATCTTCAGGCCGTGTGATGAACGGTGTTCCGGCAATTTTGGCCCCTAAAATTTTGTCCTTCGTCGGGTCGTTCGTCATAGCGTCCTCACGCGAACAGGATCGATGACATGCGTTTACGGGCAGCGACAACCAATGGGTCCATGGGGCCAAGCGCTTCGAAAATAGTAACTAATTCTTTGCGTGCTGCTTCCTCGTTCCATTTACGGTCGCGCTTGATGATTTCCAATAATTCATCCATTGCGGCTTCGCGGTTACCTTCTGCGAACAACGCCAAGGCGTAATCATACCGCGCTTGATGGTTGGCGGGCTCCGCATCCACTTTTGCTTTTAATGCGTTGGTTGCATCAGCGCCAAGAGCAGCTTTGGCCATTTTATCTTTTAATTCAAATGCGGTTTGGACAGAAGCCCATGCCTTATCTTGCTTAATCGCATCAGGCGCTTGTTCGAATAAATACGCGGCTTCTTCGCTGTTATCCGCGGCCAAGAATGCTTTGATAAGGCCGGTGTACGCGGCGGGATTTTCGCCTTCAATTTCCAATATCGCGCTGAAGAGTGCTTGTGCGTGATCCAGCTTGCCTTCGGCAACGAACCCTTCGGCCTGTTTCAACATCGATGCCACATTGGCGCCATCAGGATTTTTGGAATTTACATTGGCCAGATTGCTGACCATTTTTTGAATATCGCTATCGGGCAATGCACCCACAAACGCATCAATCGGCTGGCCTTGGTAAAATACGAATACGGCTGGAATGGATTGCACGCGAAGCCCAGCTGCCAATTCCTTATTCTTATCGACATTCACCTTCACCAGATGAACCTTGCCGTTTTGTGCCTTCACCGCTTTTTCAAGCGACGGGATGAGCTGTTTGCACGGCGCGCACCATTCCGCCCAGAAATCGACGATGACCGGACGCTGCTGGGAAGCTTCAATCACATCCACCATGAATGATTCGGTCGTGCCATCCTTGATGGCAACTGTGGCGGTGTCTGAATTGGGCATAGGTGTTGGCACAGGCGATTGCATGGGATCATTCGTTAAAAGTTAGCGGAACAGCTATAAGATGGTGCAGTTATCGGCTAACGGCAAGTGTTTTTGGGCATTTATTAAAGGCACTTGCAAAGTCCAAACCAATGCGTATTATCGCGCCACTCATTAGGAAGCGGGCGTAGCTCAGGGGTAGAGCATAACCTTGCCAAGGTTAGGGTCGA
>CAZMQI010000044.1:0-16134 GCA_964568585.1 uncultured Rhodospirillales bacterium | reverse complement strand
TTGGGATGCATTCAGACATAAAAAAAGGCGGGAGAACATCCCGCCTTTCTTATTCATAGATAGTCTCTAATTGGAACTTCTTTGAGTAACGCATGACGCCCATCAAATCGTTGCGGCCTGATACGTGGCCAGCATCCATACGGTAGAGCGCGCCAGTAGCCAAGGATTCACCCTTACCAAGTGGCAGAGCATAATTCACTTCCATATCCATTTCGCGGCCTTGCGCGGATAGATCTTGGGTGAAGTTCTTGGTCAACAAACCAGTATAGGTTGAGTTGAGCTGGCTTGGCAGTTCGAACTGCATGCTGCCGCTTTCAACGCGTAATGGTTGTGATACACCAAAGCCAAGTACGTCACCTTTCAGGAAGCTGCTGGATTTATCAATTCCAGCATTAAATGCTGAGGTGATAATTTCGCTTGAGCTCTTGATGAGTGAGTTATCAGCATTCAGACTTGGATTGGTCATACCGCCGTAAGCGTTTACACGGAGGGTCAAATCGCTGTCTAAAGCAAGCTTACCACCCAAGCCCATGTATACGGTGCTGGTGCCATTACCGAATGCCAACGCGCCTGTGCCCTTACTGCCGAGTACGCGGTTTTCTTCGAATAATGAACCGATGGAGATAAATGCATCGGTGCCTTTATCCAGCTTATAACCAAGCTCTGCTTGGGTACCAAAGTTGTTCGCTTCTTCGTCCTGATCGTTATGGCCGTAGAAACCAGCAATCTTCATGGTGCCGCCAAGTGCTTCAGTCTTATAGACTGATGCAAAGCCGTCGCCAGCAAATGATGCATAAGGATTGTTCATAGCATCCTTGTTGATAGAACGATCAGCACGTTCACGGTCTGCTTCGCTGAAGCCCAAGGACAATGCAATCGCGTCCTTATAGTGAACCGAACCTTGTTCGCTATTGGACATGGTTTGGGTCAACGAGAAGCTCTTGAAGCTAGATGTCTTATCGTTTGTATCGCGTGGTTTGTCACCAAGGAAGTGGCTGTTGTCTTCGTTGCTTGAAGTTACGAAACCAACTTTGGTCTTGCCACCAAATGAAAGCTCTTGGCGTTCATCAGCTTGATTGAACTTTTGCAGTGCTTGACGGCTATCGAAATTAGCCGCATTTGCAATAACTTGATTGCCGAGGCTGACCTTAAATGCAGCATCATAGCTATCAAGGATAAGAACACTCACACCGTTGAAGGCAGAACCAACACCGCTACCGAATGCTCGGCCGTATGTCAGATGGCTGTCTGTTACTTTAGCATAGTTACCACCAAGTAAACCCGTGGTTGAAATACCGGTTACGCCAACTGGGTTTGAAGCAGCAGCAAGGTTGAGCAAGCCGTGACCATAAATTTCGTCAACGCCAGCTGCACCAAGATCGGTAGCTGTGGTAAGCAAACGGGAAACAATTTGTGCAGCAGTCAAGTTAGGGAATTCTTGCTTGAGAATGGCAAGAGCACCTGCAACTTGAGGAGCAGCAAATGATGTTCCTGAAACCGTCGCATATCCGCCACCGGTTGTGGTGGTGTAGATTTGTTCGTCAGGAGCAACCATACACCACGCAGCAGCAACACCGCAGCGATTGGAGAAGGTCGAAATCACGTTGTTTCTATCAACACCTGCCACAACGATGGTTTGTGGTTCGAGTGCCGAATAGTCAGCAGTTGCCAGCACGTTGCCGTTTTCATCGCGGTATGCACCGGTTGTATTTGCAGCAATGTTAGCATTAGCTGGTTTGATGAATGGCAAGAAGCCAGGGCCCGTTGGGTTGGCAGCAAGTCCTGGTGCAATCAAATAAGCGTTACCAGCTGGGAATACAAGGATACCGCCAGCGTTTACATATGCCAGATATGCATCTGCTTCAGCAATTTCAGGGCTGGTAACAATACCTTGATAGCCCAATGGTTCAAAATTGTTATGCCAAGCATCATCTGGACCATAGCTGCCGTTCAAGATGCGAGCTTGGGTGCTGGTGCGCGCGTAATCGATTGCAGAAGCAAACGACGCAATCGCGCCGCCTGATGAGTCAAATACACGCAATGGAACAATTTGCGAGTCATATGCGACGCCATGCATACCCACAAAGTTACGGTTTGCAGCAATAATGCCTGCAACTTCGGTACCGTGAGAGTTAAGGTTGATAGCTGCTGGTTGACCTGCTGCATTGGTTACAAAGTCATAGCCACCGCCTGGGGTATAGCGACCAGTGAATTCGGAATGGCTTAAATCAAGACCGGTATCAAGCACCGCGACTTGAATGCCGCTGCCGGCATAACCACGTTGATATGCAGAAGCTGCATCCATGGTGGTCAAGCTGTATTGAGCTCTATATTCGTCAGTAATAAAATCGGTTGTTGTGGTGGTCGTGGTGGTTGTAGTGGTGGTATCGCTACCGCCGCCGGTGATAAGCGCTGCGGCTGTACCGCCAGCAACGAGAAGCGCAAGACCACCCCATAGCAATGAGCTGCCAGTGAAGAAGCCAGCGTGTGCGCCGCTATAGCGTGAACCCTGTACGATCGGACCTGCAACGCGCTCATAGGTCTGTGCTTGCGGGATTACAGCTTGCTGTTGATAGACATAACCTTGTTGAACTGGTTGGTATTGAACATATTGTGGTGGGGGCGGTTGTGGCGCTGGTGCCATTTGCACAACGCGTGCCGGGCAACCCACTACAACTTCTGCAATACCTTGGCGTTTTGCAATAACATTTGATTGGCGCAGAACTTCTTCGCGCATACATGGATAAGATTCCGCAAGGGTCGTTGCGCGGATGCAGTAATTATCAGGATCGTTTGTTGCATATTTTTGCAGCATATATTTGACTTGCGTAATATCGCCGCAAGATGCTGTTCCGTCTGCCATAGCGTGTGCGGAGAATAAGCAAAGTGTTAGTGCTGTAGTAGCTAATAAATTTTTGTTACTGATCATGATAACCTTCTTATATATGTTAGAAGTAGCGGCGCATTGTTCCCAAAAGCGAAGTTCATTACAATAGAGGAATTACTTTCGGAATCAATGAAATAAGCTGTGGATGAAAACCTAGACGACTAAAGGTTAATGGTTGGTTACGTGCTGACGAGCCTGATTCTGCAGTTCGGAAAACTTTTCGAGTAACGCGGATTTTGAAAGCTGCTTACCTTTGTTAACGGCATCATTGTGGACTTTACTTAGTAATGCGTCTTCATCTTTGCCGGATGTGACCATGTTAACGAGTTCAGTTTTGTAAACGTCTGGCTCTAATCCAATTTGATTAGCCGCCCATTCAGCTAACAGCTTTGCGGCCTTAACCTTTGCCTTAAATCTTAATTCCTCATCGTGAGCGAACTTATCTTCAAAAGCTTTCTTGCGGTCGTCGAATGTGGTCATTGAATCTTCCCTGAAACTTTGTAATGTTGGTTTACTAAATACGTTAATTCTTAAAATCGAGAATCCGTACAATCAATATTAGTATCTGTTTAGACCCGTGTTAATTAAGGACTGCATAAATTTGTAGAGTCTAAAATTAAGGCGTTCAAGGTGTGACCAGATTCCCACGATGGTTATTGCTCTTATTAAGCATTGTGGCAGTTATTAATATCGCTAGAAAGGTTTGAGTAGCATGAAACGCCGCCGTATTTATGAAGGCAAGGCAAAGGTTATATTCGAAGGGCCGGAACCCGGCACTGTCGTGCAATATTTCAAAGATGATGCAACCGCTTTTAATAATTTAAAAAAAGGCACCATTGAAGGTAAGGGCGTTATCAATAATCGCATTACCGAATATCTGATGATTAAGCTCGGTGAAATCGGTGTACCGACACACTTCATCAAACGCATCAACATGCGCGAGCAACTCGTTAAACAGGTTGAGATTATTCCGGTAGAAGTAGTTATCCGCAACGTTGCGGCTGGTTCATTGGCCAAACGTTTTGGCATTGAAGAAGGGACGCAGCTCCCCCGCTCCATCGTTGAATTTTACTATAAGAATGATGCACTGGGCGATCCGATGATTTCGGATGAGCACATCACCGCATTCGGCTGGGCATCTCCGCAGGAACTCGAAGAAATCGTGACCCTATCCATCCGTTGCAATGACTATTTGTCAGGGTTGTTTTATGGCATCGGCCTTAAGCTTGTGGATTTTAAGCTCGAATTTGGCCGTCTATTCGAAGGCGACGAGATGCGTATCGTGCTGGCTGATGAAATCAGCCCTGATAATTGCCGCCTATGGGATGTTAAAACCAATGAAAAGCTGGATAAGGACCGTTTCCGCCGCGATTTAGGCAAGGTTGAAGAAGCCTATCAGGAAGTTGCACGTCGTTTGGGTATCTTGCCTGAAAAGTCGTCGGAGAACGGAACAGAATCTGAGAATGTTAGCCCGTTTGTAAAGTAGACCCTACTTAGATTAATAGTTAAATAGAGAGAAGTGAGTTTAAACTATGAAAGCCCGTGTTGATGTTGTGTTGAAGAATGGTGTGCTGGATCCCCAAGGCAAAGCGATTAATCAAGCCTTGCACCATTTAGGATTTAGTCAGGTTCAAGAAGTGCGCCAAGGCAAACTAATTGAAATCGAGTTGAATGAAACCAACAAAGACACAGCAATGACCAGTCTTAAGCAAATGGCAGAAAAGCTTCTTACCAACCAAGTTATCGAGAATTATAAAATCACCTTCCAAGATTAAGTTTGCCCAAGATTAAATTCACCATAAGGCGTTTCATGAAAAAGCTAGCCATCGCGATCTCTTTGTTGCTGACCCTTTCGGGGTGTGCATATCTGGATGAACTCTTCGCATCATCCGGCAATGCAGGTCAGGTCGATGAGGTCGAAAAAGCAAAATACGAAAGCTTCGCCTACGAACAAATGGCGCCTAATGCACCGCCCCCTGCGCGCTGGGAAGAAAAGGGAAACCCGCCACGCAATAATCCCGATGAATACACATGGAAGAATGGCCATTGGGAATATGTCGATAGCCAAAAAGGCTTTCGTTGGTTGCCAGGATACTGGCTGCATAAACCCGCCTTTTCTGCATCATGGCGCCAAGACATGTGGTTGCAACGTACCTATGGCTGGGCATTCGTTCCTGGAGCTTGGGAATAAAACCAGCGGGTGAAACATATGAGAATTCATCTCGCTGTTTTATTACTCATAGTTCTGCTATTTCATCCGACATCATCCTTTGCTGAAGCAAGATCATTCACCGCGCAAACAGGTCAAATCAGCGCAATGGTGATTTGCGAAGAAAGCAGCTTTGCCAGAACCTATAGCCTGTTCCGAGAAGGTATCGGGCGCATGTTCTATGACGATGCGACAAAGACATTGGATAATTTGAAATTCGCATTGCTGATGCGAAGCTTTGTTACATCGTCTCCTGCCTTCGCGCAGGAATGGTTTGAACGCAAACCGCTGACCGCTGACAAGGAAGATGAAGTTGCCTTCATTCAAAGCGAACCGGCAAAATTCGTCGATGGTAAGGGTACCATCAAAGGTCAGCTCATCATCCGCAATATCCGCAAGGATGTGAGTTTCGAAGCAAATTTGAATAAATTTGCCAGAGCAGCAAAGACACGGGATGTGTTTGATGATGGCGCGATGACCCTTGGCTTTTCTATCCATGCCACGATTAGACGCAGCGATTTTTCGCTTGGCGGCGGGGAGAACAGCTCCTTTAACGATGATGCCATTTTAATGCTGGATATTATTGCAAAATAAAGCAAATCAGCGGCTCCTGCGGGGGTGACAATTGCGATAAAACGCACTAGTTTACAATCCTCATTTTCCCCAAGGTTTAGTGAACTATGCAAGCTTCCGTTATCGTATTCCCCGGCTCGAATTGTGACCGCGACGTCGCTACTGCTTTTGAAAAAGCATCTGGTAAAAAACCAGCCATGGTCTGGCATGGCGACAGCACATTGCCCAAGTCGGACATCATCGTTATCCCCGGCGGCTTCTCCTATGGCGACTATCTGCGTACAGGCGCAATGGCGGCACACTCCCCCATCATGGGTGAAGTGATTGCAGCAGCCAAAAAAGGTGTGCGCGTGCTTGGTATCTGCAACGGCTTTCAGGTTCTGACAGAAACCCAATTATTGCCTGGCGTATTGCTACGTAACCAGAAACTGAAATTCATCTGCAAGACGGTTTCATTAAAAGTTGAAAACAACGACAGCATATTCACCAAAGCCTATAAAAAAGGCGATACGTTACGCATTCCCGTGGCACATGGTGATGGCAATTATTTTGCTGATGACGACACACTCAAATCGCTTGAAGCTAATAATCAAATCGCATTCCGTTATAACGATAACCCGAATGGTTCGTTGGCAAACATCGCGGGCATTTTTAACAAAGAACGTACCATCCTTGGTCTGATGCCGCATCCAGAACGCGCGAATGATAGCGCGTTGGGCAGTGAAGATGGTGCAGGAATGTTCAAATCAATTGTCGAGAGCCTATAATGAAAACGAATTTTGCCCAAAATAATAAAGAGCAGCAAATGACACCAAGTTTTGATATTCCAAAGACCGCTGCCGAACACGGCATGAAGCCGGATGAAGTCGCGCTGATGATTAAAACGCTGGGTCGCAATCCTACGCTCTGCGAATTGGGCATCTTCTCCGCCATGTGGTCGGAGCATTGTTCGTATAAATCATCCAAAGTCTGGTTGCGTAAATTACCAACCACGGGGGATATCGTTATTTGCGGCCCGGGTGAAAACGCTGGCGTCATCGATATTGGCCTTGGCCCGAATGGTGAAAAACTGGCGGCGATTTTTAAGATTGAAAGCCACAACCACCCATCTTTCATTGAGCCATATCAAGGCGCAGCCACAGGCGTTGGCGGCATTCTGCGCGATGTGTTCACCATGGGCGCACGACCAATCGCGAATTTAAATGCATTGCGTTACGGCGATATTAAAAACGCGAAAACCAAACAGCTATTGGGCGGCACAGTTGCAGGTATCGGCGGTTATGGCAATTGTATGGGCATTCCAACCGTTGCTGGGGAGATTAATTTCCACCCAAGCTATAACGGCAATTGTCTTGTCAACGCGATGACCGTTGGTGTGGCTCACCAAGATAAAATCTTTTACGCAAAAGCGGCTGGTGTTGGTAATTCCGTTTGCTATGTGGGTTCGAAAACTGGCCGCGATGGCATCAAGGGCGCGAGCATGTCGTCCGCTGAATTCAACGATAATGCCGATGCACAACGCCC
Organism: uncultured Rhodospirillales bacterium; assembly: GCA_964568585.1. Classification (GTDB taxonomy): domain Bacteria; phylum Pseudomonadota; class Alphaproteobacteria; order UBA9219; family RGZA01; genus RGZA01. The sequence goes on along the minus strand of CAZMQI010000044.1, from coordinate 8,941 downwards.
AACCGTTCAGGTGGGCGACCCGTTCACTGAAAAACTATTGCTCGAAGCTTGCCTTGAACTGATGGCGACGGATGCGATTGTTGCTATTCAGGATATGGGTGCAGCGGGCCTTACATCATCCTCCGTTGAAATGGCATCCAAGGGTGGCCTTGGCATGGAGCTTATTCTTGATGATGTGCCACAGCGCGAAACCGGCATGAATGCTTATGAAATGATGATTTCAGAAAGCCAAGAACGCATGCTGATGATTTTGAAACCCGGCAGAGAGCAACAAGCCGAAGCCGTTTTCAAAAAATGGGATCTGGATTGCGTCGTGATTGGCAAGCTAACCGATACCGGTCGTTTGGTTGTGAAACACAAAGGCAATGTGGAAGCCGATATTGTGGTTGAGCCACTGGTTGAAAATGCGCCGCAATACAACCGCCCATACGAACCAACCCCAAAACAAGCGGAAGTAAGCGCGGCCAGCTATCCATTGCCAGCAGATATGACTTTAGGGAAAGCATTGGAAACGCTGTTGGCCTGCCCTGATTTATGTTCACGACGCTGGGTTTATGAACAATATGATAGCCAAGTGGGCGCAGATACCGTGGCAACAGGCGGCGATGCCGCCGTGGTACGTTTGCATGGTTCAAAGCGGGGCCTTGCCATGACGGTGGATTGTACGCCGCGCTATTGCTTTGCTGACCCAGTTGAAGGCGGCAAGCAAGCTGTTGCTGAAACCTGGCGTAATCTGACAGCTGTGGGCGCCAAGCCTTTGGCAATCACGGACAATATGAATTTCGGTAATCCGGAAAAGCCACGCATCATGGGTCAGTTTGCTGGCTGCGTGGAAGGGATTGCGGCGGCATGTAATGCCCTCACCTACCCTGTCATCTCCGGCAACGTATCGCTATATAACGAAACCAAGGGCGAAGGCATTTTGCCAACCCCGGTCATTGGCGGCGTTGGCATGGTAGAAGATGTTTCAAAAATCGCGCGCATCAATGCCGCACGTGAAGGCGATGTAGTGTTACTGGTTGGCGAAATTGGTAAAAATGGGGGCCACATCGGCCAGTCATTATATCTGCGTGAGCTTCACGGCAAAGAAATGGGCACTGCCCCAACCGTTGATTTGACGGCTGAGAAAAAGAACGGCGATTTCGTTCGCAGCCTGATTAATGCTGGTACTGTTCCATGTTGCCATGACGTATCGGATGGCGGGTTGCTGGTTGCGCTTGCTGATATTTGTCTTGCGTCAAATGTTGGTATCGCATTGGAACAGGCAGAAAATACGCCTGCCTACTGGTTTGGCGAAGACCAAGGCCGTTACATCATCACCATCCGCGCGCATCAATATAATGAACAGTCTATTTTCGATGCGGCCAAAAAAGCTGATGTGGAATTAGAATTCCTTGGCTTCATGGGTAGCCCTGACATTAAATTGGATGATAAGCCGATCGCATCTGTTGCTGCATTACGCAAAGCGCATGAAGGCACATTGCCAGCCTTGATGGAAGGTTAGGCATGGCAACGTCACCCAAAGAAATTGACGCATGGGTGAAGCAAGGTATCATCACGGCTGAACAAGCCAAGCTGATACTTGAACAGCAAGCAGGCGAAAAGAAAGAAGGTAACTTCTTTCGCATCATCATGATGCTGGGCGGGTTGTCACTGGTATTGGGCATTCTTGCTATCATCGGTGCAAACTGGAACAGCATTCCCGATGCAGCTAAGTTGGGTGCACACACGTTGTTAAGTGCTGGTCTGGCTTACGGCTTTTATAGGCAGCGCGAAAAGACTGGCTGGGCGCGCGATATATTCCTGCTGCTTATTTTTGGAACCAATCTTTCCTTCATTGCGCTGATTGGGCAAGTATTTCAGGCGCAATCCGATCCGTTTTTTGCGATTTTGATATGGATGGTAATCTCTTCGCCGCTCGTGCTGGCATATACCACCACGCGGTTTGTTGCTTACACGTGGATTGTAGGAACGATTATACAGAACGCCTTGCTGTTCTATTGGCTAACCAAGCTTCCTGCGATGATACAGACACCAAGCGCGAGCTATTTAATCGTCACACTCGTTTCATCGGTTTATATTGTGCTCAGCAATCTGCGCGTAATGGATGACAAATTTCCATTATTTGCAAAACCACTACGTAAGCTAAGTGTGCTCAGTTTTATATTCAGTGCAAGCATGAGCCAGATTTTATGGCGCGTGGATTTTAATGCAAGTATGCATGCCAACTATTGGGGCAATGTATCCAGCGTATTGGTAACGCTTGGCGTGCTGGGACTGCTTGCCTTGCTCAGCTATGCCAAAAAAACAGTCTGGCCATTCAAGCCAACGGTAGTATTTGTAGCCGCAACAGCCTTTGCAATGCTGTTCCCAGCTTTGTTTATGCATCCTGCCATTCCGCTTATCGGCGCACTAAGCTTTATCGCGTATTGGCTTGCGCTTGGCTATGTCGCGCATCTGATGGACAGTCAGCATAATCTGGATGTGGTTGTGTGGATCATCAGCATTCGCTTGTTCATCATCTATCTGGAACTGTTTGGAACGCTGGCATCAACCGGTCTGGGCATGATTATTGGCGGATTGCTATTCATCGGCCTTGGCATTGGCACACGCCGCGTTCAAAAATATCTGAAAGCACATCATGCCCAGTCTTAAACAAATAAGTAAGCAGCAAACCATCGCCTTTTTGGCACTGCCGTTCATCGCATTTGCGCTGATGATTGCATCAAGCGCAATTGACGCAATGGGTCCCCATTTCACATTGCCCGTGCAGGGATATGACCCGCGCAGTTTGCTATACGGCAATTACATGAATTTACGGGTTCATCAGTCCGTGCTTGATGGGTTGAAGGATTGTGGATGCATTGATAGCGCCAGCACCATCACCTATATGGGCTGCAAAGAAGTTGAATCCAAGAACTGTGTGGCAGTATTGAATGGCATGAATGCCAACCTTCTCAAATCATTGCACGCACCCATCCAATTATATATTGATGAAGTAACCGCTCCCACCATCGAAGCAGCTGTACGCAACGATCCAAAACGGCTGCGCCTGGATGCTACGATGAAAGACGGTTCAATCGTCGTGCACGGATTATTGCTGGATGGTCAGCCGGTGAAGATGATGCCATCCAACCCGTTTGATAAACTTGTGAAGTAGGAAGACAACGCCAATGGCCATGGAAGCAAAAGCAGTTGAAGCCCTAATCCGCGAAGGGTTACCGGGCGCAAAGGTACGTATTGAGGATCTGCGCGGGGATGGCGACCATTATGCCGCCTATGTCGAGAGCGCATCTTTCATTGGTAAATCAAGGGTGCAGCAGCACCAAATGGTCTATGCCGCGCTGAAGGGTAAAATGGGCGGTGAATTGCACGCCCTTGCCCTTTATACATCTATCCCGAGCTAGCCATTCACCAATCGCAAGCCGGGTTTAAGGCGGATAATCCCTTTGTTATTACGCACCAGCATGTTTGCTAAGCCAGCTTCACGCTGCATCAGCATGCCTAGTTGCATCATGTGGGTTTCAAATATTTCTTGAGTATAGGTTTCGGGACGGTATCTTAGGCCATGGCGGTCTTGATACAACCGTGGACGCTCAAACAGTTTTGGGTCTGTGACCCTATCCAAAAACTGGCGATGGGTCAGTTCACCGCCGCATTGACGCATGCATTCCAATAACTGTGTTTGATGCGGTTTTAAATCAATTCGTACTGCGCCACTGTAAATATGATTATCACGTAGTAACAAGGCGGTTTCTTCATGCTGCCTTGGTAACGCCACAACAGGCAACCCAAGCACGCAGTTATGCTGGTTAGATTGAAATAGATAATCAGATAAACCAATCGTGGTCAGCGCTGTGCGAATGTCGTAAATGACGCGCTTATCAAATTTCAACACCGTTTCATCTGACCTGCCCGATTGCAGAATAAGTTGTTCAAGGTATTGCCCATTTGTTTGTCCAAGATAGACATGAGGCACTCCAGTATTTTCGCTTACGGTATTTCGTAGCGCAAAACATTCTGGATCGTATTCCAAGTCCCCAAAGCGCAAGGTCTTATATTCGCTGAAGGGGGTGTATTCACCGCGCTGCGCCATAATATATTTCAGCCTCGGAGGTAATTCGGGCTGTACCGCCGCCAACGTCACTTCATTTTCGGCGTAATAAATGCCCGGATAACCTAGCAGTTTTTCAATTTTTACTGCGAGTGTACTCAGCGCATCTTTAATGGATTTACCATAATGTGCATGACGCGGTTCCTTTTTTTTATATTTTTTAGCTGTTTCATCACTTATCTGTGTGATGGTCAGATATTGGCCCCAATGATTACGTAGGATTGAAAAAACAATACCTTCCATTTCAGTTAGTTTGATAACGCCTTCATGATCTTCAACATAATCATGTTTATCATCGGGGCGATATTCCAATGAATACGTGATGGGATCAAAAATTAAATCGCCCGCTGGTAAAAGGCTTTCTTCGTAATTCATCAAATCGTGCACAGGGATTAAATCAGGGCGCAATGTTTTGCGCAAATTCGGCTGGGTCATTAAGCGATAGCTATTTTTATCCGTAGCAATATGACAGCTGCCACCTGGGCTTGCTGCATCCAATGCATCACGTATCATTGCGATGCGACCACGCAGCACATCCTCATTGGGCGGTTCAAGTCCGGCAGCTTGATAATCAGCAACAAGTCCGGCATTCAATTGTTCGTTTGAAACTGCCTTTCCGCGCTGTGCTGCCAATTCCATCAGCAGCATGCGTAGGTATTGGTCGAGTTTAACTTCGATTTCTGGATTGCTATTGTTTACAACAGTTCGTCCTGTTGCCATATCCATGTTGAATGGACCAAATGAAACCTTCCCCAAACGCGTGGGGATTGATAAACGAAATTGCGGCGATGATTTCTCTTTGCCCATTTTGCTTTCCGAGCTTCCGCGCAATAGCGTACCCGTAGATTGAATGAGATTACCAGCCCCGGGTATTGCGGCATTGAGTATATTGCGTAGATCTGTCACGCGTTTTCTGGCTGATTGGTAATTATCGGGTGTTGGCTGGCTCTCCGGGATATTGTGGATGCTACGATACAGCATTTCTTCGCTAATCAAGGTGTTTGGCTGGCGTGCGAGCGTGAGCAGTACCGGCAACGCCAAACCGTTGATGCGGATAGGCGCGCCATGTGCATATACGGCTTTGCGCTCCAAATCGATTTGCAGATGCCCCAGGTCAATAATCTGGGATTGAGGGTTTGAAAATGTGTCGCTCATCAAATAAGCCAAAATGTTTCTATAAAACAGGCATTTATAAGCCAAACAGAGTGTTATATGACCAATTTACTTTCGGGTAGGTCTTTATTATATAGATGGTACAAGTTCAATGATTTGAGAGGGATAACATGGCCATTGCAGAACGTATTACCAAGGACATCAGCGATAACGCCGTTGTCCTCTATATGAAGGGCAGCCCTGATTTCCCGATGTGCGGCTTTTCCAGCGCGGTATGTCAGGTTTTAAAGAACATGAATGTGACCTTTAAGGGCATAAATATTCTGGAAGATGCGGAACTGCGCCAAGGCATCAAAGATTTCAGTAATTGGCCAACCATTCCCCAATTATATGTAAAAGGCGAATTCATCGGCGGCTGCGACATCGTCCGCGAGATGTTTTCCACAGGAGAGTTGAAGAAACTTTTCAAGGATAAGGGCGTGCCATTCCAAGAAAGCGCGGCGTAATACGCGTTTCTTTGCTCTGCTCCCACCCTGCTTAAGCCCAGCTAAGGCATTGGCGGATTTTGTAAAATCCAGCTGTCTAAAATTGTATCTATGGTAAAAGGCGTGCATCAAATACATGCTGTAGAAGCCTGTAATTGCTTGCATTTTATGGTTAATTTACCGTTTCGTAACCATGATAATTAAGCATCAGGAAAGGATGTTAGCGGATAGTAGCTCTATTCGACCCATTATCAGGAGCTACCCCCATGAATAAGTTATTCGCAATTGCTACTTTAGCTTTGACCATGATTAGCGGCGCGGCATTTGCCGATACCCGTGGTGATTTTATCAATAACCCAGATGCATACGGTGTTATCTCCGTACAAAAGGGTATCACCAACGGACAAGCCGTTTCATTTGATATTCCAGTGCATGCTAGCCTACTTGGCCAGAAGCAAGGCGCAATGCCTGTTGCTTCGAACGGTCATATCTATGCAACCTCGATCGGATATTACACAGCCCACCCTATTTCGGGATCAAACAATATCCTTGGTCTTGCACGCTCACCATACGCTCGCTAAGGTTTAATTCTGGGATTTATCCTGGAGGTACTAAAAAATTATAAGAACTGAAAAAGTTCATGGGAATAATACCCCGCCGGTAGTGTCCGGCGGGGTTTTTTATTGGCTATAATTATAATTCGCAGCTATTTAAGGTCGTGGCGATTTGAATGTACTGCAATTGATTTTTCTGTAAGCACTTTAAGCTCAGGAAAAATAGATTGCCGCCAGCTATCTGCATAACGGGTTCCTTTAACCATCTCATCAATTTGCGTCTTCATCCAACCCATAAATTTCTGATTTTTTCGAACAACTGGGTCTGTGCGCATAACCTGAATTAGCCCAGACATAAGGTAATCTGCGTGATAGTGCCATGAAGATCTTTGACCATTTTCAACTGGTCTGTTGGCTTCAGGCAAATCAATCTTATTCATTACCCACTCAAGATTTTCATTGGTTCGCAATGATGCATGTTGCTCTAATAACGCCGACAGCATTAGTGCCGATGCTTCTTTATGGCCTTTTTCTGAGACGATATATATGCCTTGTGTTGTTGCAAATAGGCGTTGTGCAGTATCGTCTGATAAAGCGGACAAATAGTGCCTTTTTCCACCAAAGAATGCTGGGCTTTGTATGCTTTTTGTCTCGCCTGTCAGTACATTCAAATCTTGTTCCATTAGAAATTCAATATTCCCAACAACTTTACCAAGTTGGGGATTTACACCAAGCATCATATCCAGATAGCGGAATTGCCCCTCGATTGTGTTGTGATTTGGGCTAGGCTTAGCAAGTTCGGCAAGCATGGACATTTTTACACGATCAAAAAAATCCTGCGATACTGCGTCTTTATTGCTAATTACTGGCAATAATTTTCCCATTACATCTGTAAGTAGTCGCGGCATGTTAGCAACCCAAGCATTTTCATAATCTCTGACATTCGCAGGCTGACGATTTACAATTTCTAGGATACGATTTACATCGAACAATTTTTTTTGTTCAGGACTAGCTGAACGCATGGCAAATAATATCGTTCTTTCCGCTTCACGGCGTATGGAAGGTGGTGTTGTTTCGTTATCTACAAGTTGATGTAAATGTTGCAAGTATGAGGGAGTAATGAACTCCTGCAGGTTTATTTGTGCGCGCACCTTTGCAAAATGCTCTGCAGTTGTTGGCTCTGTTTTCCATCGACCATCATAAACCAGTCGTACTGCCGCGATTAAAAATGAACGCATAATATATCCTTTCAAAATTACTTGACTATGATAACTAAAATACTCGTCCGTAATATGGATTTATTATTTTCATAAAAAAAGACCCCCGCCACTTGCGTGAACGGGGGTTAGAAATTGTGACCCTGGAGGTACGACGGGTTAGAGTCACAAAAGAAACTGGTAAAACTTAAATTCTTAGAACCCTGCGTAATTACCGCGTAGTGAGCGGTAACCTTGAGCGCCAACTGGCTGCGCTGCAGGTTGAATACCAACCGGAGCAACTGCTGCGGCTCTAGCAGCAACACTGGTACGACCAGCGATGATGTTCGGAACGACGCTTGCGAGCTGTTCAACAGTCATTGCAAAACCAACACCTGATGACGTGCTGCTAGGTGACAGGATTGCGGTGTTCATGCCAATCAAGCAACCACGTTGGTCAATAAGTGGACCGCCTGAATTACCTGGGTTAAGTGCTGCGTCGGTCTGCACAAGATTTGCAAGCTTACGACGTTCGGTAGTTTCGATGCTGCGGTTTAATCCGGAAACGATACCGCGTGAAAGGCTAATGCCAACTCCGTATGGATTACCAATAGCATAAACTTGTTCGCCTACGCGAAGTGATCCGCTGTTACCATGGGGCATCAATCCGCCGCTGGTTGGAACACGCAAAATCGCGATGTCAAAATTGTTGTCCACGCCCACTACTTCCGGGGTAACGCGTTGGCCATTGGCCAAGATAACCGTTGTGTTCTGGCCCAGCACGTGAACGTTGGTTACGATATGGCCTTGCTTATCCCAGAAAAATCCCGAACCGTACAACTCGCTACCACCATTGGTGGATTCAATTGCTACGACAGCAGAAGATGACGCGGAATACACATCGGTCGCTTCAGCTTTGCCGTATGGATTGCATGCTTGTGCAAACGCAGAACCCGACATAAGGGTCAGGGTCGCCGCAAATGCTAAAACTGATGCCTTTAAAATGCTTTTCATTATTTAGTTCCCGTCACTAATGGCTGGCTAGCTTGTTCTTATGTTCTTTTGCAGTGCCGCGCCGAGTTAATAAAAATTACATCAAATGTTATCTAATTAGTATCATTTAATAACTGAAAGTAACAATTAGTTTTTTACTTTCATAACGTATTAAAAATGCGTTAACCATATGAAAATATTGAATTTTTTTCTATCGAAACGCTTTAAGCTTTTGATGCTATTCCTTTGAAGCCAAAGGCTTTTTATCCACAGACGGCCAAAAATCTGTACTACGAAAAAGCAGGGAAAATCATAAAAAAATTCACCAACAGCGTGACAAAAATACCGATTCTATCCACAGGTCGGGGTTAACCATCGATTCCAGCTGTCGCTTGCCTGAATAGCTGCTTTCAGTGCCTTATACACGTCTGACCGCCACATCCCAAAGGACCCCTTATGACCCTGCGCCCTACTCTTTTTACGGCT
>CAZMQI010000043.1:0-16232 GCA_964568585.1 uncultured Rhodospirillales bacterium | reverse complement strand
ACAGTAATGATTTGACCCAGAACTTCGTTAGCATCTATGGCACGCTGGATGGCATGGAGGAACTGGAGAGCAAATCCGGTTTGCGCGATCCAAAAGTCATCAAAGAACTATCAGCATATCTTCATAATGCAGCTGCACATTTTTATGACATCGATAAAATCACGCAGTATTTTCATCGCAATAAGATCGATACCATCCTTGGCGAACTGCGTTCAAAAGAAAGCTACCTCCTTGGCATCAGCCTGATTTTCGTCATTCTTGGCACGCTGATGATTATCTTTTTGCTGGTCGATTTGTTTCGCCGTGGCGAACTACTGGAACGCGCCAACCAAGCGGAACGTTTGAAAAATAGCTTTTTTGCAATGATGAGCCATGAAATCAGAACGCCAATCAACGGTATCTTGGGCACGATGACACTACTGAATGATACGCAGCTGGACGAAAAACAACTGCATCTGACAGGCATTGTACAAAGTTCTGCCGAAAGCCTGCTGGTGATTGTGAATGACGTTCTGGATTATTCCAAGATTGAAGCCGGAAAATTGCAATTGGAATATTCGGATTTCAATATTCATGTCTTGCTGAAAAATTTATTCGGGCTTATTCGTCCATTGGCTGATAAAAAGAAATTACAGCTTTCCTATACCGTTCAAGACACCATTCCATCCATCCTGCATACCGACCCTGCACGTCTACGCCAAATCCTGCTTAATTTTTTATCGAACGCTATAAAATTTACTGATAAAGGCAGCGTGACATTGACGGTGAAGGAAGAATTCCAGCACACGTCTGGCGGACGCACACGCATGCTACGCTTTGAAGTCAGTGATACAGGCATGGGCATTAGTGAAGAGTCCCAAAGCTATCTATTCCGCGAATTCAGCCAGGTGGATGGTTCCTATACCCGCCGTTTTGAAGGCACCGGACTTGGCCTCGCCATTTGTCGCCGCTTGACCAGCATGATGCGCGGCGATGTAGGGGTACAAAGCGCAATAGGTAAAGGGTCAACCTTCTGGTTCTACTTCCCGCTCATTGAAGGCAAGGGTGCCGCACACGACATCGAATATGCAGGTGATATCTCTATTTCAGATAAGGTTGCCAACATTTTATTGGTGGAAGATAACCCCACCAACCAGATGATTGCGGAGGCATTCTTAAAACAAGGCGGGCATAAAGTTGATGTGGTGGACAATGGCCGCAAAGCCGTCGCCGCTGTGCAGGCAAAAAATTACGACGTCGTGTTTATGGATATAGCCATGCCGGAGATGGATGGATTAGCGGCAACTAAAGCCATCAGAGCTTTACCCGGAAAGCCTGATGTCCCGATTATCGCCATGACCGCACATGCGATGCGCGGCGACCGCGAAGAATGCCTGTCAATTGGTATGAATGATTATATAACAAAACCATTATCAAAGGAGATGCTGTTGCAACGTGTGGCATTGTGGATGAGCAAGAACAGTAGCGGAACAACGGAGGAAACATATCCTGAGCTAGTTTCAGAACAAGAAGCCGTTCAAGAAGCTGTTGCAGAAATTAGCGATGAGCATTTCAACCAAATCGTAAAAGATTTAGGCGTTGAAATCCTCGCCCCGTTTTCAAAAAATTTCTACGCTGATTTAATAGCGACAGGTTCCGCGATGCTGGACGCCGCAAACGCGCAGCAATGGGAAGATGCGAAACGCCATGCACATTCATTAAAGAGCAGCACATTAAGCTTTGGGCTTGGTCGTTTATCCGCACTTGCCATGGCAATCGAAAAACAGTGCAAAGAAACCGGGCGCGCAGAACAATCCACACTTGATGCTTGGCAACCAGCCGTTAAAACAGCCATCGCTGCGCTGAATGAGCGATTTAAGGCAATAAATATTGAGCCAATCGGGTAGTTAAACTCCGCCTGTGAATAAAAACTTTTATCCACATCTGATTACAAAATAGGCCAACTTCGGACTCCACAAATTGGGGCAAAGGCGGCTATGAATGATGAACAATTCATTAATAGAATTTTTCTGGATCATTCATGAATAATCTTTCTGACAGCCTTCTCCAAAACACCCCCCTTCATGGGACATTGCGCGTTTTCGGTTTCACCGATGATGAAGGTTGCATGACCTTGAAAAAAAGCGGCGGTAAAATCGGCGATCAGGAAGTGAGCATTATTTCCAATGGCATGCTGCATGCGTTGGTAGGTGTTGAGCCGCACAACTGGCCATGGAATGACACCGATCATGTCAAGCTACAACGCCTGATGCATTATCACCGCATGCTGGGCGCGGTGACTGCTCTCGGCAAAGTCATCCCTGCATCTTTCGATAGTGTGTTTCAACATTCATCATCAATTGTGCAAGCCTTGGCACATCATCAACGCGATATCGTCGATTTGCTTGGCAAGTATGGTACGTCACGGCAATTCTCCCTCGTCGTACGTTGGGACAGCACGACCATGCAGCAACTGATGCAACGTTTTCCAAAAAGTGGCGCAACCGCAAATGCAATTGAAAACGAACGCCGCAGTTTGCGCGACCAGATGTTGTTGCAATTGCAACGTCATTTACAGGACATCATCATTCTTGAGAACAACGATAATGATATTGTTTTACAGGCTATTTTGCTGGTGGAATCCCATCAGGAAGAACGCGTTGTAAAAGTGTTGCAGCAAATGGATAAGGAATGCCGTGGCCGTTTGGATATGCGCCTGACTGGCCCCTTGCCCGCATGTAATTTTGCACGCGTTGAAGTGAAGCTGCCTGATATGCAAGTCGTAAAACAGGCATGCCGTGATTTAGGCATTCGTCCCGTGTCGCGTTTGATGGATGTTAAAAACGCCTATCGTGCCCGGGTTAAAAATCTGCACCCTGACAACGCTGCAGGTAGCACAAATAGCACAGCTTCGAGCGATGTGATGGTGCGTCTCACTCAGTCATATCGGTACCTCACCCGCCTTGCGGCGCAGCAAAATAACGGCCAAGAAAACAATCCGGATAAGCAATGGTTGCGTTGTGACCACCAAACCTTGCGCCAAACCCCGCTTATGCGTATCCAGCGTGGCGTGACCCGTTGGGACGATGCTATTCTGAAGCGCGCCTAAAACCATAAAAATTTTGCTGCTTACCCTGTGCATCATTTTGTTGCGGTAAGACGTTGAAGTCGCGTATAAAGGCTGTGGATTAAATTCGGTTCAATCGACATTTGACGCTCGCGATATCATGCCTCTATCGAAACAATCACGCGTACCTCCAGCAAAGACGACTCCGCCTTTATTAATTGGACTTGCTGGCTTGCTGATTGTGGTTGGCTTCGCCTGCTTCCTTGGCCTTACTGCCATTCAAAATGAAAAATCCACGCGTGAAGCGGTGGGTACATTACAAAGCATGTGGGATGAACGCATTCGTTCCCATTCCTATGCAGATCAAGACAAAGCTGAAATCGATGTGCAGCAAGACAGATTGAAGCTTGCACAAATTACCGACAGCTATCGCCAACTGTACCAACTGATTTCCATCTGCGCTGGTGGACTTGTTGTCTTCTCCCTGCTCTGCTTTCTTGCGTTCCGTTTTGGATTATTGCTTCCGCTACGTAAATTAGAACGTAGCAGCCGTGAATTACTAGAAAATGATTTGAACGGCCACATCTGGGGTCTTGATCGCCAAGACGCGTTCGGCAGTCTGGCACGCAGCATCGCCAACATCCGCAAGGCAACGGTCAATCTGGCCGATATGGTAGTTGAAACCGACACCGGTGAACAACATGTACGCTTCGAAGGACATAGCGGCGTGCTGTTTCAAACACTGATTACCGATTTGAAGAACACCGTTGAAAGCCTGACACAGCATAGCGCGACGCTGAAAACAGTAAGCAAAGATGGTCAAGAAAGCATTCTGGAATTGGGCGAAGTGACGACGCGCCAGACCCGTAATCTGGAAGACGCATTGGCAACCGTGAATGCCCAGATTACCGATACCACCCAGTATATGAAGGCAACGATTGTGGATGCCCGCAATCACATCAACGAGACGCTGGCAGATACCACGAAGCAAATGAGCTCCACAATTGTAGATGCAAGCACACAGATTAATTCAACGACGAATGAATGGGGCGATAAGCTATCCACCCTGTTCCATCAAAACAATCAGATCCAAGGTCAATCAAAACAAATCGTCGACCAGTTCACAAAAGATATGCAATCGCTCAACCAGATTGCAGCGGCAACCGGCGCACGTGTTGCACAAACCTTGCAACTGCTGACTACTTCTGACCGCGATATTAAAAAAGCGGCTGCACAAAGTTTGGAAGCCAGCACAACCTTCGGCAATCAGGCCAAAGACCTTACCGAAAAACTACAATCTGCTACCAACCTGTTGCGCGCCAGCGGCAAGGTTATGCAGGAAACAACCGAAACTGCGCGCACGCGCCTTAACGAAGCGATTAACAGCGTTTCAAGCCACGACCAGGCTATCCGCGCATTCCTTGGCGATACCGAAGAAAAGACCGACCGGATTACCAGCCTACTAGAAGATGTATCACGTAGCGCCGTACAGGCAGCATCCACCATGAACACCTTCGATGGCCGCATGGCCTTGTTCGAAGAAAAGAGTAACACCGCATTCCATCGCATCGATGAAAGTGGCGAAGCCATTGGCAAGGCATCGACCCTGCTGACCGATGTACATGGCATGATGCAGGGTTCACTTGAATCCATGAACGGCCACACCGAAATGCTGGCACGCATCCTGACATCCATCCGCGATGAATATGCAAGCTTCAGCAATGAATGGAAAACCAACATCGCAGAAACTGCTCCTATCTTCACGCAGCTCAAGGATTCAAGCGAGACATTACAAACACAGCTTCGTGATGAATGGTCGGTTTACGCTGGACAATCACGCCAGTTGCTGACCGCGCTGGAACAAGATGTGCGCGCAATGAATACACGCACCGAACTGGTAACGCAGGATACCGAGAAATTGCTGTCCAGCCTTGCTGCACAAACCACACGTATCAGCGACAACGCCAATAATTTTGATCTGCAGATTGCTAATATCTCGCTGCGTATTGATGATGCAACCACCAGCATCCTTCGCGGCAATAAGGATGTGGTTGAGACCACCAAACAACAAATCGAAACTATCCACGGCTCCGTTCAGGATATGGCGCAACGTCTTGCCATCCTCAGTCAGCTTACGGGAACACTTGGCGCAGTTGCTGGCCAGTTGGGACAAATCGTTCCCACACTCAGCGATACGCAACGCATGCGCGCGACTGGTGGCACTGTTCCTGCGAGCAACGACCCTGAATTGCTCATCCGCTTTGAAGAAATCAACGCCAGCTTCACGAATACCTTGGGCAGCGTTAAAACCGAATTTGATGGCGTGCGCGAACAAATCAGCCGCTGGGTTGAAATGCTCACCGGTGGTTACAAAAACCTTGCTGAACAAATCAATACTGTTGATGGCAGCATTGACGAAAAAATCAATGCGCTTAAAGAACAAGTGGAAAATGCAACCGCTGCACAAATCACTGCAGCAGCAGCTGTGGCCAAACAAGCAGCAACCCCGCCCCCTGTTCCAACCATCAACCTTGGCGAAGAGCTGGTTCCGGCGATGCGTCTCATCCATGAAGGTCTGGAAAAGGGTTATGCCATCGACAATGTGCTTTCCAGCGATTTGCAGCAATTGAAGCGTGATCTGCAAAGCATGGCGCAGGATGTATCCAACACCACCAACAGCCTGCAAAATCTTGGTGCGCTGGTTGAAAGCGCGTTCGATAAACTAGAAGAACAAGATAGCGCACCAGTTAATGTGGTTGTGGATGCAAGCCGCGTTGAAACAGCCGCGCAAGCACTGGATATGCTGATGCGTAAGCTGCAAGGCCATTCCGATACGGTTGTGGGCAAGCTAGGCGATATTACACAGCGCCTTGAAGGTACATCGAACAAGCTAAACACGGTTCGTGTGGAAGCATCTGGCACGCCAAGCGAAGCACCTGCGGCAAGATATGTTCCATCACCAACCATTGAGCTTTCGGAAAAAGCAAATCTGGATCAGCTGCAGCAGCAAATTGAAAACATCTCCACCATGCTTGACCGCTTCTCATCAGATGGTACTGGCTTCATCAACCCGATGGGTCAGACCGAAACCCTGACGCCAGACAAGTCGAAGGCGTTTATCGAGACCGTGATGGCGACCATTATCCGCCTGCACCACATTGCCGAAAGCATTGAAAAAATCGGCGGAACCACGCCACCAACCGATAGCGACGATAGTAAGACTGGTTAAGGATTAAAACCCAGTTGACCCTTTTGTATAAAAGCCTTAAACAGCTTTTTCCTTATGCACACTAAGTGAATAAGAGCGCATAGCTCAGCGGTAGAGCACTACCTTGACATGGTAGGGGTCGTAGGTTCAAACCCTACTGTGCTCACCACTTTTTGCATACAAAGTTGGTGAAGTTTTGTCTGAAAAAATTGCCATCATCGGTTTGGGGTATGTGGGCTTGCCGCTCGCGCTTTCGCTTGCCAAAGCTTTTCCTTCGACTATCGGATTTGATATTTCAACCGCGCGCGTGGAAGCATTACAAAGAGGTCATGACTGGACTGGCGAACATTCCGCTGATGCGATTAACGCAGCCAAGTTGCACCCCACCAGCGACACGCGCGAATTGGAAACCGCCAGCTTTTTCATCGTCACCGTTCCAACGCCGATTACCGAAAGCAAGCAGCCGGATTTAAAACCGTTATTATCGGCATGCGAAATCATCGGCAATGCACTAAGTACACGTAAAAGTTCCGCGCCGCCTGTCGTGGTATTTGAATCAACGGTGTACCCGGGCCTGACCGAAGAAATTTGCGGCCCCGAAATCGCCCGTATTAGCGAATTGACGCAAGGTGTTGATTTCAAGCTGGGCTATTCCCCTGAACGTATTAACCCCGGCGACCCTGTTCATACGCTAGAAAACATCACCAAAGTCATTGCAGCCGAAGATGCAGCGACATTAAAGCGTTTAGAAGCCGTATATGGCGCGGTTGTGAAAGTTGGCCTGCATAAGGCGCAATCCATCGCTGTTGCTGAAGCCGCCAAAGTTTTAGAAAATACGCAGCGCGATTTGAATGTGGCGTTGATGAATGAACTCGCACTTATCTGCGACCGTTTGAATATCCGCACCAAAGATGTATTGGATGCCGCTGGTACAAAATGGAATTTCCTGCGCTTTACGCCAGGTTTGGTTGGCGGACATTGCATCGGCGTTGACCCTTATTACCTGACGACACGCGCTGAAAAACTTGGCTATCATCCGGAAGTGATTTTGGCAGGCCGTCGTATCAATGACAGCATGGGCAAATTTATTGCAGGCAAGCTCAGCGCTTGGCTCAAAGAGAACAAGCCGGATGCGAAAGTGCCACGTATTGCAATTCTGGGACTGACATTCAAAGAAAACGTGCGCGATTTACGCAACAGCCGCGTGCCCGATATTATCGAAGAATTGCGCCTGTTAGGTCTGCAACCACTCATCCATGACCCGATGGTGGATGCCCAAATGGCACATGAAGAATACGGTATAACGCTTTGTAACAAAGATGATTTGAGCAATCTGGATGCATTGGTGCTCGCCGTGCCACATAGTGAGTTTATGAAGCATAAAAAAGAGTTGCTGGCGAGCCTCAACAAGGGCGCCTTGGTGATGGATATCAAATCTGTACTTAGCCCCGCCGAAGTTCCATCCCAGTTAAATTACTGGAGCCTATAATGGCCATTCTGGTGACAGGCGCAGCGGGGTTCATTGGCTTTCACACGGTACAGGCCTTGCTGAAACGCGGCGAAGACGTCATCGGCATCGACAACTTGAATAATTATTACGACGTGAATTTAAAACAAGCGCGGCTTGACCAGTTGCTGCCGCAAAAGAATTTTCAGTTTTTCAAAATGGATGTTGCGGATAGCAAGGCGGTTGCAACACTACCCAAGACCATCGACCGTATCATTCATTTGGCTGCACAAGCAGGGGTGCGATATTCATTACAAAATCCGCAAGCTTATATTGATAGCAATATCACGGGGCATCTCACGATGTTGGAATTGGCACGCAATACGCCAAATTTAAAACATTTTGTTTATGCCAGCTCGTCATCCGTATATGGCGGCAATACCAAAATCCCCTTCTCTATCAAAGACGCCGTTGAAAAGCCGGTATCGCTGTATGCCGCGACCAAACGCGCTGGCGAATTGATGGCATATAATTACGCGCATCTATTCCGTTTTCCTGCGACAGGGCTACGGTTCTTTACCGTCTATGGCCCGTGGGGTCGTCCCGATATGGCGGCGTTTTTATTCACCAAAAATATTCTGGCAGGTAAACCCATTGCTGTATTCAATCATGGCAAGATGCAACGCGACTTTACATATGTGGATGACATCGTCGATGGAATTGTTGCTACGCTAGACACACCATTGGCAGCAACGCAGGATAATGTACCGCACCGCGTGTTCAATTTAGGTAATTCACATCCAGAGAAATTAACGGATTTCATCAGCGTTCTGGAGAATGCATTGGGCAAGAAAGCCATTTATGATTTTCAGCCCATTCAGCCCGGCGATGTACCATCAACCAGCGCAGATATTAGCGAAAGTACGCAAATATTGGGCTTTATACCGAAAGTTGCGATTGATGAAGGAATCCCCCGCTTTGTCGCGTGGTATAAAAATTATAATAAGATATAATTTTTACGTATGAGATTCTTGTATGGCTGCCTTTCCGTTGCATTCCTAATCATCATCCTGCTTGGCGGCAGTGGTGCGTATCTGTTTTTTCAATTACAGCAACCTAGCCTACTTACGGAACCTAAAACTGTACTGATTGCACGCGGTTCTGGCGCAAGCACTATTGCCCAAAAACTCGAACAGGAAGGCGTGATTAAATCGACGCTGCTGTTCCGTATCCAATATTTTCTACAAAACCATCCTGAATTACAGGCGGGTGAATATGCATTTGGCCCAAAGATGACCTTAGCCGAAACCATTTCGAAAATGGCAAAAGGCGATATCGTGAAACGCAAATTCACGGTTCCGGAAGGCCGCACAGCAATGGAAATTGTGCAGATTTTAAATGCGGAAACTGCAATGACGGGTACCATCACCACATTGCCAGCCGAAGGCTCAATGATGCCGGATACGTATCAATATACGCTGGGTGATGACCGCAACGCCAAGATCAAAGAAATGCAAAAGGCGATGTCGGAAACATTGTTGCAGACTTGGGCACAACGTGACAGCGAGATACCGCTTACATCACCACAGGAATTACTGACCCTTGCTTCTATAGTTGAAAAGGAAACGGGTATTGCGGCAGAACGCCGACGCGTGGCGGGCGTATTCGTCAACCGCCTTCGTAAAAATATGATGCTGCAATCCGACCCGACCGTGACCTATGGTATTACATTGGGACGCACGCCCCTTGGCCGGTTATTGACTGCAAATGATTTACGTACCCCAACCGCTTACAATACCTATGTGATTCCGGCACTGCCGCCAGGCCCCATTGCATGTCCCGGCAAAGCTGCGTTGATGGCAGCCGCAATACCGGAACGGAATGCCTATTTTTATTTCGTAGCGGATGGGTCAGGTGGCCATGCGTTTGCTGAAACGCTGGAAGAACACAATCGCAACGTCGCGAATTGGCATAAAGTGAATAAGTAAGCCGATGGATAAAGAACTCTTCGGCTATCTCAGCCTCGTGCTGGTAATTGCATCCGCTGTTCCCTACATGCTGACGGTGCATAAAGGCAAAACCAAACCACATCTGTTTTCGTGGATTATCTGGACTATTCCAACCGCCGTCGTCTTTGCTGGCCAAGCAGTGAGCGATGCAGGCGCAGGTGGATGGGCAACTGGCTTCACACTGCTTTGTAATATCTTCATCGTATGGCAATCCTTCAAATACGCCGATAAAAATATCACGCGCAGTGACTGGCTGTATTTGATTGGCTGTCTGGCCGCTATACCGTTATGGATGATTGCAAAGGACCCGTTGTATTCGGTGATCCTTGTCACGCTTATGGATGTGCTGGGCTATGGCCCGACGGTGCGAAAATCATGGAACACGCCGCATGATGAGAATGCGTTTGCATATTTCATGCTGTTACCCAAACACGTCGCATCACTTCTGGCGATGGAAAGCTATAGCGTAACGAACACGCTGTTTCCTTATGCGATGATTGTCATTAACGGGATGATGTGTGTGTTCCTGCTCATCCGCCGCAGGCAATTAGCCAAGACTTAGGCGCGTTTTTGCCAGCCGGTTTCGCTTTGCTGCCAATAGGTCAACGCATGCCCCTGCCCTTTATATTCCTGCCAACGCGCACGTGCAGCTTCGACCGCGCCATCATCCTGTTCATCGAATAGCTGACAGACCAGTTCATAGGATGCCAAGTTTTCAGATGACACATTTTCGGTCAGCATCAGCACATTCGCTTTATTGGGGTTTTCATCCTTTGGCGTAAGCCAGATGGGTTGCAACTCTGCATTGCCGTCCTTGGCATTCCCATGCGGAAGGAAGCCACGTTCGTTATATGTCCATAGTGTTTGCGTAAGCGCTTCCACCCGTTCGGGGGACGATGCCATAACCACGGCGCGCCAGCCGCGTTCCATCACCTTTTCCAGTAATTCTGGCAAAGCCTGGGCCAAGCTTATCTGGCTAAGGTGATAAAAGCGGATCTCGGTCATTTGCCGGACTATTTACCTTCGTAATTTTCGGCAACCAGCTTTTCAAGCAAACGCACGCCATAGGCCGTTGCGCCCTTGGGGCATGCTGGCAAATCGCGCTTTGTCCACGCCATACCTGCGATATCAAGATGCGCCCATGGCACTTTCTTATCAACAAAACGGGCAAGGAATTGCGCGCCGTAAATGCTGCCAGGAACCCGTTCATTCGATGAATTCTTCATATCGGCGATGTCGCTGTTCAATTGCTTGTCATAGACATCGGTCATTGGGAAACGCCACAGCTTTTCTTCAACCGATAGACCAGCGGCAAGCAATTGCTGCGACAATTCATCATTATTGCTAAAGAGACCCGCATGTTCATTGCCAAGTGCCATAACAATAGCACCCGTTAGCGTTGCAAGATTAATCATGAAACGCGGCTTTAATTTTTCCTGCGTGTAGGTCAGCAAATCGCATAATACCAAACGACCTTCGGCGTCGGTATTGATGACTTCGATGGTTTGGCCGGACATGCTGGTCACGACATCGCCGGGGCGCTGTGCATTACCACCGGGCATATTTTCAACTAGGCCAATGACGCCAACTGCGTTCACCTTCGCCTTGCGCGTTGCAAGCGCAGTGATGGTGCCAACTACAGCTGCCGAACCCGCCATATCATATTTCATATCTTCCATGCCACCAGCTGGCTTTAATGAAATACCGCCTGTATCGAATGTTACGCCTTTACCAACAAACGCTACGGGGCGTTTATCCTTCGCGGTTGGATTACCCTTATAGTGCATCACCACCACGCGGGAATCCTTCACGCTACCTTGACCAACGCCAAGCAATGAACCCATACCAAGCTTGGTGAGTTCTTTAATGCCCAGCACGTCTACTTTTACGCCAAGCGTTTTTAATTTCACAACTTCCGCAGCATAGCTTTCAGGATAAATCACATTCGCAGGTTCGCTGACTAGGTTGCGCGCAAGAAATACGCCTTTGGCAACAGCATCATAACGCGCAAAGGCTTTTTGCGATTTTTTTGCATCATCCACCAATACTGTGAATTTTTTCAAAATCGGCAGTTTGTCTTGTGGTGTTTTAGTGAAGTATTTATCAAAACGGTAGGAGCGCAGCAAAAAGCCCTGTGCGAATTGTGCAGAGGCATCCACGCTGGCTTTGCCACCAACATCAATCGCGCCATATACTTCATCAAGCTTGGTCACTGGAACGGACGCAAGCCCCGTACCACCCGCTTCGACGATGCGCTGTTCGGTTAAACCTTTTTCATCGCCAAGACCGATGAGCACCAGACGGTCGATGGACAGTCCCGTTGGCGAGAGCAATGTTAAGACTTCACCCTTCTTTCCGCTGAACTGGTGCTTTTTGGCTAAGGTTGCCAATTGGCCATCACTTTTCTTATTGAGCGATTTGCCTACGGCGCCCCATTCAGGCCCCTCTGTAACGGCTAAAACAAGGCAAGCGTTGGCGGGTAAGCGTTCTTGCGAAAACGAAATTTTCATGAAAATACCTTAGTGAAGAGTAAAAGAAGCAGTTTGGACTTTTCCTGCAATAAAGAATATAAAGCAACATTCACTGCTTGCAAGTTACCCTTCATGAATCGCGTTAGCTTTTATCTTTTCAGGCAAATCTTACTCTCGGTACTGTTTTCGTGCCTGGCGTTGACCATTGTTATCTGGTTTTCGCAGTCGATTAAGTTATTGGCTTTGGTCATTAATAATGGAGGCACGCTGTGGTCGTTCATTAAATTGATGCTGCTTATCTTGCCGACCTTCCTACCCTTGGTGCTTCCGCTCAGCCTGATGGTCGGCGCGTTGTTTGTCTATCACCGCATGATTATGGAAAGTGAATTGGTAGTCATGCAGGCAAGCGGCATGGGGCCGATAGCGCTGACGATGCCTGCATTATATGTCGGTGTTGTGGTTGCCCTCATCGGCTACGCACTTTCAACTTATATCGCGCCCATCGCGAACCACGAATTGGTGAGATTGCAATATCAGATCCGTGATGACCATTCGGTACTGTTGCTACGCACCGGAAGTTTTAATGACATAAAAGAAGGACTGACATTCTACGCCCATGAACGCGGCCATGAAGGACAGATGCTCGGCATCCTTATTCATGATACGCGCAAGCCGGAAAAGCCGGTCACCATCATGTCTGAATCCGGCGAATTGATACACGGCGCACATGGCCCGCAAGTATTAGTAAAACACGGCGTAAGACAGGATGTAGACCGCAAAACCGGCAACCTGTCACAGCTGAGCTTTGATAGTTATATGGTCGATTTAGGTGCACTGGACGACAATTTCAGCTCAAGGTGGCGTGAACCTCGTGAACGCATGATGGATGAATTGCTCAATCCCACGGGAATAGATGCAAGCCAGCAAACCGTCATGCGGTTTCTGGCTGAGTTCCACATGCGGCTAACAATGCCATTCCTGGCCATCACCTTTGTCCTCATTTCCTGCATGTTCATTTTGACAGGCAGCTTTGATAGACGCGGCATCACACTAAAAATCATCTTAGCAGCGACAACCGTCATTGTTCTGGAAGCCGCGATGCTGTCTGTCGTGAACATGATTGCCAAGCATACATGGTTTGTTGTCGGATTATATCTCATCGCTCTGGTGCCATTGCCGATTGCGCTGCACCGATTGATGCAGGACAAGGTGACGCGCCCTGCCCTTAAACCAGTTTCAATGGAAGGATAACCGATGCCTATCCTTCCCGTTTATATTGCCAAGCAATATCTGAAATGGTTTTTTGTTATTCTGGTTGGCTTGCTAAGCGTTGTGTTTATTTTCGATGCGATTGAGCTTATTCGCCGCACTAGCGCGAAGCCGGATGTGACTTATGGCGTTATTTTGACGATGGCATTTTTGAATTTACCTGATATTGGCCAGAAAATACTGCCATTCATTGCATTATTCGCATCAATGCTCACGCTATGGCGCCTAACGCGCACGCAGGAATTGATTATCGTGCGTGCGATTGGTGTTTCGGTATGGCAGTTTTTGTTTCCCGTTCTGCTATGTACCTTTGCGTTAAGCGTTGGGTATCTGTGCGTGATCAACCCGCTTGGCGCATTGATGAAAAAATCCTATCAGGAATTGGAAGAACGGTATATCGACCGTAGCGCATTGCTGGATTTATCATCGGCTGGCTTGTGGCTTCGCCAAAAAAATGCAGATGGTAATTTCTTGCTACAT
Source organism: uncultured Rhodospirillales bacterium (assembly GCA_964568585.1). Taxonomy (GTDB): domain Bacteria; phylum Pseudomonadota; class Alphaproteobacteria; order UBA9219; family RGZA01; genus RGZA01. The sequence goes on along the minus strand of CAZMQI010000043.1, from coordinate 2,302 downwards.
GCGGACGCTGTTACACTTGAACCACTGACCATCAAACCGCTGATTGCATTCATCTATGATAAAGAAAATACATATCTTGGCCGCATTGATGCAGAACAAGCAGTGCTGCAAAAGGGCAATTGGAAAATTACCGATGGCTGGTATAACTGGAAGAATAAACCGCCGCAGAAATTAACGACGTATAACCTGCCAACCGAACTGACCATTGAAAAAATACAGGAAAGCATGTCGAGCCCGAACGCAATTTCATTCTGGGAATTGCCAAGCTTTATTACATCATTAGAAGCGACGGGCTTCCCCGGCACACGTCACCGTATGCTGTATTATTCATTGCTGGCACAGCCTGTATTCCTATGCGCGATGGTGTTTTTTGCGGCATGTTTTTCGCTTGGCATGGCGCGTCAAGGTGGTGCGTTCGTAACGGCATTAGCCGGACTTTGGGTTGGCAGCTTCGCCTTTGGATTTAATGATGTGGTCTACACGCTTGGCGCGAACCAAAATCTTCCAACACTTCTGGCGGCATTTGCAGTACCGCTGATTGCGCTCAGCGCGGCGGCGACTGCCCTCCTCCATCTTGAAGACGGTTAGACGCACATGGATAGCGTAGTTCATAATTTCAAAATCATCTTTGCGTGCATTTTGATCTTCCTCAGCTTCGGGATGGTTGGGGCACGCTTTGCCAAATGGGTTGGTATATCTGAAAACGCGCCTGCATTGAATCCATTCTATGGCTGGGCAATTTGTATTGTGCTCATGCTGGCGCTCGCGCCTTGGATGGCAGGCGGCGGAATGATTGCATTTCTTATCATTCTGTTTATCGCCGGGCTTTTGATGTTCTCTAAAGAACGCATTATCACCAAAGCATTGCCGCTTGGGTTTCTAGTCGGATTAGTGGTGTTACTACCGCTATTGTATGGCCTGTGCGATTACCCCGTGCGTGAATGGGATGATATGTCGCATTGGCTGCCTAATGCACATTTCCTGTTTCAATATGGCCGCTTTCCTGGGCTTGGCGGCCCTGTGGCCTATTCCGCATGGCCAGCATACCCGTATGGATACAGCTTGTTGATTGCATCGGTAGGATGGATTGTCGGCCAGTTTGTGGAAGTAGTTGGCCCGCTGCTCAATTTATTCCTGCTGGTATTATTCGCTGCGTTTTTAGGCCAAAAAATAAACCCTGATGAAAAAGACAAATGGCAAAAGGTTCGGTTATTCGTTGTCATCTTGCTATCCATTACACTCATTAATCCCGCGCTGGATATCACGTTATTGTTCAGCGCATACGCTGAGTACACAACCGCAGTGTTGGTTGCTTTATTATTATATGTCGGTTGGGAATATTGCCAAAAGCCTGAACGTGGATTGATTTTCAGCTTTGCGCTGCTATCCATCGTGTTCGTAGAAATCAAACAATCGAACATATTCATGCTGGCACTTATCGTTGGCAGTTTATGGATTACAACGGCGACACGAAAACTGCATGTGCTGAAGTGGCTGCTGCTTGGTATCCTTCCTGCACTCATCATCAATGGATTTTGGGAATATTATAAATCGCAGCATCTGGCGGGCCTTGCCTTCACTTTTAAGCCGCTCCATGACTGGCAATGGTGGTTTTTACCGAAACTGCTTAATGCCATGGGGCTGGTCGCGTTTGATAAAATCGGCTTTTTTGCCATTCTGTTTGGATTGATTGGCTGGGGTGCGGTTTCCGCATTCAAGCCGCGAACACCGCTTAGCCAACTCGTCATGAGCTTTGCGCTTGTGGCGCTGGGGCATTGGGCATTCCTAACGCTTGCTTATATCGGTAGCCGTTTTTCGGAATGGGAAATCACAACCGCCGCATCGTTCTTCCGTTACATGTCGCAATTGCAATGCGCGGCGGTGATGATTTTGATTATACGCGTCGCGCAATTTGTGCGCCCGCGATATGAGGAGAATTATTTGCTGCTGCGCGGCATTGGCTCGCTGCTGGTATTGGCCGTTCCTGTCCTCACACTTGGAATAATCGGATTAAATATGTTGGCAAAGCCCATGGCATCCATTCAGGAAACACGTGATTACGCACATGCTATTTTTGCAAAAATGCCGCCGCAAGGAAAAGTTGCATTGCTTGGCACGAATGGCAATGGACTTGAAAATACGATGATCCGATTTGAATGGTGCCTTATGGCTTCGCCCCAGCACCAGCCCGAATTGACAGGTTACGTGACCCATTACAGTGGCGAAAACACTGTGGAAGCCGTGAAACGCTTTGCAGAACGCTATGATGCGGTTATGGTTGCCCCTAATGATGAGTTGGCCA
>CAZMQI010000042.1:0-16272 GCA_964568585.1 uncultured Rhodospirillales bacterium | reverse complement strand
CCACCACATATAAAAATGTCATCGCGATTTTTGGCGGCGCTCCCATATAGTTCACCAGCAAATAAACAAAATAGCCGACCACATTGGAAGCAAGCCCGACCATTCCATAACGGATAAATTGGGTAGCTGTTGTTTTAAACTGAGCATTCATTGCAGCACTGCCAGACCAAATCCGGTTTTTCCGTAGCCATTGCCATTATAGAGCATAAAGCGCTGCCCCTTATGGTCAAAAACGAACGGGTATTCAATCATCTCGCTATCCCAGCCAGATGCCGATACATCAATGCCTGCTTCGTTCAGTGCTAATTCCCATTGCTTGCTGTTCTGGCTTTTGGCGTAACCAATACGATAGGCCTCACCTGCTCCGCTTCGGTACGAGAACCACATATGGTAGCCGTCCCTATCCTGTGCAACGGTTGGCCGCGAAAACGCTTGTGCAACTCCCAGTTGATACGGAACGCTTAGGCCTTCACGTTTCCATACATGGCCATCCGCCGATGACGCCGCATTAATCACATGCAACATTTCACCATTGCCAGCATCCCAGCTTTGGGTTGAGCCATACCACATGGAATAGGTGCCATCTTTATTTTTGATGACCCACGGATAAGAAAGACTGATGGGATCAACATCGTCAATGCCCATAAAAGGCTGCGCGCTATCCAATACGAGCGATAGATTGTGTGTCACGCACAAACGGCCAACATCACCGCGCCAATGCCCGCCGGGTGGATTTTGCCACCCCATGAACAGCATATAAGTATTTCCATCCGCTTCGTAACAGTTACCAATACTTACGCCATCAGCAAAAAAACTTCCTTTATCGCCATATTCAAAAAAAGGGGTTTTGTGTTCATGAATGACTTTGCGTTGCACTATATCAATATCCACTGCACCAACAGATGAGCGGTTATCTTTATCGCGGCTGCTGAAAAAAATGCGATAGACATCACCCTCCATCAGGATTGGCAATGGATTAGCGGTGTGGGAAAGCAGTTTTGGATGATAGCCAAGGTCTGGCAAACAATAAAGCTGCCCGAGTTTTTTCCACACCGCCATGTTATATGGCTTTCAAACGCGTGCTGGGCACTTTGGAGCGTTCGGTTTCACTACCCATATATACGCCTTCAGGTTCAGCATTGGAAAGCAGGATGGCCCCCGCCCCGATGACACAGCGATCACCGATAGTGATATGGTCACGAAGCGTCGCGTTCACGCCGATGAAGCATTGTTCGCCAATCACGACACCGCCCGACACCACGACATGCGATGATACAAAACTGTGGTCTTTGATGGCGGCGTGATGGCCGATATGGTTACCACTCCACAAGGTCACATTATTGCCAATGGTTGCGAAGGGTTGCACGGTGTTATCTTCAAGAATAAAGCAGTTCTCGCCAATGCGGCCTTCATTGAACATACTGGCTTTCGAGCTGATATAGCTGACACATTCGTACCCTAGCGCCTTGGCGGCTAGATATTTATCTTTGCGAACTACATTCAATTTGGAATAGCTAAGCGCGACAAAGAAGCCATGCGTGGCAGGGGGATAAAGCTGGGCAACATCTTCAAATGCCACCACGGGTACGCCGCAAAAACTTGGCTCGGTGATAAATGCGCGGTCTGCGGTAAAAGCTATAACCTCGTAATCACTGTCATGCGTGAAGTAATAATGCGCCAGCTGGGCAATATCCCCCGCTCCGAAAATGACCAGCTTTTTTTTCATGGCGCGTAATTCACTTCAAATGTTTTGGTGCATGGGCTGGTTATGGGCTCAACCACATATTCGCCATTCAGCACCTTTTCCTCATCTGGCAAAGACTGATGATATTGCACATATTCAATCTGGTAAATCCCTGCTGGCGCCCCCATTCGGTACAACGACACCTTGGAAAGATAGGTCAACATCGGCTGCCAGTTATTGAATAAACAACCTTCTGTGCCAATCGATAACCTGCGGAACATCAACGTATGGCCAAAATAAACCCTGTCTGAACGATGCAGGCCTAGCCGCACGCCCTCCTTGGTAAGTATCGGCATTAATCTATCATTCTTGACGTCGCGCAGCGTGAACCAGTTCTCGGCTATGCGTAAATCATCGCGGTTAAACACATTGATGGGTGCTATACCGTAATAGGCTGCGGCCCTTGCACCTGCATTGCCCTGCGCCAAAACGCCTAGATAAGGCAGGGGCGTTGCAATCATATAACAGAATGCCAGCAATACCACATGCACCTTCACGGCAGTGCCGAATACGGTCAGATCATCTTTGGTCACAGGTTCGGCGCGCACCACTTTTTTAGTTGGCACTTTGCAAAATCCAAAAATCTCATGACGCTTTCTGGCCACCAGATTGTAGATTGCAGGGCCAACGCATAACCATTTTCCTAAATACAGGAATGGCACTACCGGCCAAAGCAGGAACAGGTTTTTCGACAACGCCACATAGAAATCATAGCCGAATGTCACTTTACCAGTTTCTGGGCCGTTTTCTTCCTGCACCCCATACAAATTTTCCATCGCCGCTTCAGGTTTCACACCATAAGCCTGCAATGCTTCACCATGCTTGGATAAGGGGCGCAACGTGACACGATTGAAGATATCAAGATAGGTGATCGCCAGCACCGTGCGATCGCACAGATTGCATGTATCATCATAAAATACGGATAGCTTCTTCCTTTTATCAAGGCCGGTTGTTGCCCAAAAAAATCCGGCCCACATCACGAATTCGAATTCGGCGAGCGAACCCAGTCGCAGCACAAACGAAGACATAATAAAGAATAATATACCCCACCAAATGACATAGGAACGAAACACACCGCCCAATAAACTAAACGGGATTAACGATGGATACCACAGCATCATCACCCACAACGAGATTTTGGCAATATGCACGGCAAGCGGATATTCTGTGAACCACTGCGTAAAGTTTTGGTAGAATACCGACATAAAATTATTGGTAAGCAGATATGGGCCGGCAACACCGTTCATCCATGCGGGCTCATTCAGATGCACGCAGATTGAGTACACGCACACCATGAAATAGGTCAGCAGCGATACGAATTTTGCAAGCGCAATGCTGCGACGGCTGGGGATGCCTTCATCATACAAAAGAAAATCGAACCATATTTTATGCTTCACACGGCTAGTCAGCAACCCATCGATGGATAAAAACTTGCCCGCGCTGGTCAACAGCAATAACAAGCTTAGCGATGCAGCAATGTCATTCCCCAGCGTGCTGGTAGAAAGGATTTGTTCACCGATATGCCACATGAAGAACATCAAGAACAGCAATGCCCACTGCGTCATAAACCCGAATGTGACACAGATGGCTGCTGCCAACGCAGCCATGGCGGTATAGCCAACGGGGGTAAAAATCTCTTCAGGTAATAGAGCAGAAAAAATCTGTATATCACGGTTCAACAACAGTATGCCGAATATGATACGCAGGAACGCGAATTTAATATGTTCAAAATCGGATGTGGAAGGAAATGCACGACGTTGCAGGATATCCGCAAAGCGAACGGTTAACCCGCGAATGTTGGAGCTTTTCAAAACAATAAAATAACAAAACCCAAGACTTATAAAAAAGAATAATGCAGCGTTAGCCATCATGTTTTCCTCACCAGGATTGTAAATTCATATAATTGATAATCATGCAACAGCGCCACATTGCGCGAATAGCGCTGTTTGCACATGTCAAACAGCGCAGTCGGGTTGGCATAATATAATGTTTCACGCATTTTATCGGCATCTGAATACGAAGTAAGCGCATTAAATGCAAATCCAAGGCGACTGGTGCGGTTCAATTCATCCAGTGTCGCTTCAAAATGCGCGGCCCACTCCGCATCAGACCTATTAAGGCGTACGTTAAAGATACCGCTCGCAATACCATAATCTGCTGCCAGATCCGGTGTGTTGGCCACCACGAAACGAGCGCCCGATTGTCCCTTGTGGCGCGCACTAGCGGCATCAATCATCGCGGACGACACATCAAAGCCATTATACGAAAAATCGCTGTAACTGCTCTTCAAGAAATCATACAAAGCGCCATAACCACAGCCCAGATCAGTGATTGAGAAAGATTTTAGCGCAGGGTCAATAATCTTGCTGAGCTGCGTGAAGCGCAGGATTTGACTACCTTCACTGTTCCAATCCACGCCATTCGCGGTCTGCCCATGGGCGGCAAGCTTTTCCGAATAATAGCTAGCAACATCAGACAGGGGATTAGCATTATGTTGATGTGTCATCTTTAATTTCGCTGTTCATTTGGCTGCATTTCAAAATATATAACCAAGGCATCTTTTGATTTTTTAAATAGTTTTTGTAACACATGAAGTGGATACATTGTAAATACGTTCAGTATAATTCCCAGAATAGCAGGAAAATGCGTTTTAAAATGCACCTTTCTATGCCCTGACTGCTTGGTTCGTTCTATCATCGACAATGCAAGTTTTGCTCGTTCATTTCTGTTTACAAGATAATTGGATATCGGCAGCAAAAGATTTGAAACGGGGAACGTCAACCCGGCTATGTGCCTTAACTTCCAGCCATTCACAGATGCAAGCGTGGCAACCGATTCTCGCGTATAACGACGGCAATGTCCTGCAATGTCATCTTCAATGCCCCAATGGTCGGGCGAGCCCGGCACCAGCCCAATCATCAAGCCGTTTTTATTCAATAACCGCGCAGATTGGCACATGTACTTTTGTTCAACATCATCTTCAAGATGTTCCATCACCATGCATGAAATAACCAAATCAGCGCGTTCGGTTGCAGACACAATATAATTGCCGAGCACTGGCGCAAAACGTCGCTCGCTAATCTCCTTGGCAAAGCGCACCTTCAATCCTTCAATGGTTTTTTCTGCTAGATCATAAGATACTCCCTGCCAACCATGATCAAGCAGCATGCGCGTTATTTCGCCATTGCCTGGGCCTATTTCAATAAAACGTCCGGCAGGTATCTGGCTAAGCCGCTCTTTAAGATACATCAATTGCAATATGGTTCCAGGTGGCAAGACCTTTGTTTCACGCATCGTCTCAGTAGATGAGGGTTCCAATTGGTGCGCCATTAGTATTTTTTACCTTTGCGAGAAGAAAGATAATCGCTAATTGACGAAGGTTCTAATGAATTAAACCCTAAAATATAGCGCTCATCGTCTGTTACGTTTTCGTTGGTAAAATTCGCTGGAATGTTAATTTGCTGTTTAAAATATGGTATATTATAAACGTGATTTATGGCGCGGCGCTGTACGTTTGTAGCATTATAACCACCTGCATGAAACAACATGCAATCCAACACAATGAATGAGCCAGCTGCGGCTTCTATCTGCACAGCGTTCTTTTTGATATAATCACTTGATGGAAACGCTTCGCTGCGATGCGATGCCGGTAGCACATAAGTTGCACCATTTTCTTTCGTAAAGTCATCCACGCAAAACAGCGCGTTAATAGCTAGTGGCCGCGATGAAACGAAGTGTTGATACGGTAAGTCACGATGCCATGCTGCCTGATTATACGTTTCTTGCGGCGGGTTAATAATGCAATTTTGCTGATTAATAATGAACTTTCCTAAAATCAGTTCGCTTAACAGCGCAAGCAGATTTTTATTCAATGCGAGCCTTAAAAAGACCTCGCCACCATGGGTAAGTGGAGAACGAATGGTATTGTGTTCATTAAGTTCTTTAAGTTTGGCTTCGCCATACGTCGCCATATAGGTTTTGCGTGTGTCTTCAAAAGCTTGCGCTAGCTGCTGCAGCTCCGCCTTACTATACCCGGAATCCAACACAGCATAGCCAACAGTTTTAATCTGCTGCGCTATTTCCGAAATGGCATTATCCGCAAGATCTAAAATGCCATAGGATTGCTGTGGAATGGCGTTGGTGTTCATATTAAACTTTCTGCCCGTAAATATGGCGGATGACGGTGTAAGGGCGCTGCTTCACTTCCTCGAACAGTTTAGAAATATAAATTCCCTGAACGCCAAGGAAGAAAATAATCAAGCCGGAGAACAGCCAGATCGATGCAATGATGGATGTATAACCATCGGGCGGCATCACACCAAACATATAAGCGATCAACAGATATGCGATATAAGCTAGTGCGGTAAACGAAATGAGCAGTCCTGAATAGAAGGTGATAACCAATGGCATGCTGCTGAACGATGTAATTGCATTCACCAAATGGACGATTTTATGCGCCAACGAATAGGTGGTTGGGCTGGTATCATGCTTTTTGACAATCTGCGTGGTTTGGTTGAAGCCGGTGACAATCCATAACCCGCCGATGTTCAGCGCGCGTTCCTTGTGCAACAGCAACGCATCGACATAACGACGCGTCATCAACCGCGCAGTCACAATATTATCTGGCTGGTCGATGCCAGTGAACAGCCGGAACATTTTATAAAAACATTTTCCCGTGATTTGTTCGAACCAGCCGCCCCTGCGCCGTTCCTGCACACCGTACACAACATCGCAATCCCGCGCACTCATCTGTTCTTGAAACGATGATAGCCATTCGGGTTCTTCTTCCAAATCGCTATCGATTAAAAAAACATGCGCGCCTTTTGCTTGCGCTAATCCTGTCATCATCGCTTTGTGATGGCCAAAATTGCGTGACAAATCCACAACAACCACATGTGTGTCGTATTGCGATAACTTAACTGCGCGCTGCAAACTATCGTCGGGAGAGCCGTCATTGACCAGTACGATTTCGTAATCGTCGCCTGCAAATGCCTTCGCTGCAGCACTACAACGCTGATGGAATGCCTCGATATAGGCACTCGATTTATACAGCGTAGCGACAATGGATAGTTTCATGGCTTAACAAATCTCATATAACGTGGCGCATCTTTGCCACAATTAAACAACAAATCGACGATGCTTACATTATGTGCAAAAGCACCCCAAAGCTGAGGATATTCGCTGTACCCCTGGTAGTCAAACCACGTCAATTTGATGTTGTAATTCGCAAAAACAGCCTCATCCACATAGTCCTTTGCAGCAGGGCCGGATATGTATTCGCTGCCGCCTGCTTGCTTACATAAATCGGCAAGCCGTTCGGTTTTGCCATCAATCAATTCATAATCCCATGAATTTTTGATTACCGTCTTGATGCCAAGATAAGCACACACTGCTTCAATCAAAGTTCGGTTGAGCACAGATAAATTTGCATATGTGGCATTCATATAAAGCGGCTGCAACCATTCTGCCACTTCCTTGAAGTGCGGAGCCCGGGTGTAATTGGACGCTAATGATTTCCAATGCGTTGCTGCCCAATCGGTACCATCCAATTCGGTATCCCTGATTTTCTGTTCGAACTTGCCTTTGGATTGCACAGGCACGGACAGCCACAATAACCCCTGTGGTGTTTTAATCTGGTTGCGGTTGCGCCAATCCCTTCGCGTGAATTGCATATCATCATACAGAATGAATTCGTCCACAGCGGCGATCATGTCGAAAAATCCCTTCCACGGGATGTAATTTGACTGAACGATGGCAACTTTTTTTGTCATGGCATTACTTGTTCAAAATCATTTATTTAAGCGCGTGCAGCATAATTTACCGTTATTGACGTCCGCCGGCCAACCAATTCCTGTGGCGCGCATTTCACTACAACGTGCCAACACATAATTGGGTTTCAATAACCTCATCATGTCGTTGGCTGAAATACCAGTAATGGCTTCTTGTAATCCCAGATAGGTAATGGGATAGACCTTATTATATTGTTTGACGCTGTCATAGGTCAGATCACCGATTACAGCGCCGCCATCAGCCAGATTAATGCCGCACGCTTTAACTACTTCCTGTAACTCAAAGTTATGTTGCCCAAGATTGCGCTTTACGGAAACGCCTGGACCTTCATAGGCTTCCAGTTCTTTATCAAAAAATGTGTGATTGGTAATGATGGAACCCAAACATACAAGGCAGATCCCCCCCCCCAACCATGCGGTCAGTTTTGTAACTAGCCCATAACGCAGGTTTGATACAATAATCACCAACGCAATCGTAAATAGGAAATGTATGACTATCGAGCGATAGAAATATTGCTTGGCATCGTAGAAAAACAAAAAAATGACCGGCAACAAGATAAGGAAATAAGCAATGACAGCATCGGTATTTATACCTGAAATTACTTTGCGCTTAATGATGTAGTGGATGAATGCAACAATACCCAGCCCAATGCCCAGCACCACATTCAGCACGGCAACCCCCACCACGATGACAGGTATGACGTTATTTAAAGTGGTCACAATACCGGATGCGGTTATTCTTTCTGCGCTGATACCCGGCAAATAAAATACCGTATACGAATGATTGTAGGTGAACGCCCCCACATAGGTTGTAAACTTGTCCATCACGTATTCGACAAACTTAGTACTCTGCAACCCTTCTGGCTGTAGTGCCATTTTGGCTACATAGGCTTCGATTGCTGGATAATCGCTGCATGACAAACTGTGGAATGCGATTGATGTATATCCAATAAAGCAAACGCCAATCACCCATATGCAAAGCACTTGAATATCAACCGTTTCTCTTGCAATCAGGCGATATGATAAATACGCCGTGAATGGCAAAAACATTATCCCTTGCGGGTGCACAAATAGTGATGCAAGCGCGGATGCAATCAACAAGGCTGCAACGGCTCCACGTTGCAATACTGAAACATGGCGATAACTGAGCATATGCAACGCCAGTACACCAAAAAATAGATTGATGAACATGATGGATTCATATCTTGCAAATACCAGCGCTGAACAGGCAACGCCAATCATAGCTGCGGCAATCCACAAGGCTGCAAACGGGTTGATATTACGCAGCGCATAATACGCCGTGAACAAGGAACCGCATAATACCACCACAAAAGGTAATGCACGAATTTGCACGGACGTAAAATGCAAGTCCATTTGCGAAAGCAGCCATGCTGGTATCACAAACAGCAAGGGTACAGATTTGATGCTATCAACACATAATGAAAAGAGAGAGGATGAAAGCCCGCGATCCTGAAGGAACCGCCCGACTTCAATACGCATTGAAAATTCATCGGAATAAATCGGCATGGATTGCCATACCATCAGCGATGCCAATACCAACCCCAGTGTAATGCAGAATAATAGGGGCTTGGTTGGGAATGCTTTCAAACTAGGCTGCCTTACTTAACATCGTCGGCTGCCCGATATATTCAACGCTGAGCATATTGCCGGAGACTTTCATGCGATAACTGCTGGTGCTGGCGCTCGTATCTTGCTGCCATTTAAACTTAGCAATCGGCACAAGGCGCCGACCATGCCATGGGCAACGCACAGCACCTGACGAACAGTCCTCTTTTTCAACCGATGCACCTTCATGTGGGCACGCGCGCGGAAAAATTGATACCTCGTCATCTTTGCGTACCAAACGGAACCCAAGCAAACCGGTATCACCTACCAACACATCATTGGAATTGGCAAGTTGGGCGACATAATCACATTCAATCAAGGCAGGTTTACCGGACGGCACGGAAACATGAGTACCGCTTACATCCACAGTTTCGATAAAACTATAGCGATCACCATGCTTATGAAATTGATAGCCCAATTTCCGCAATTCGCCACGGCGTTGGCGCATGGGAATATCGGTCGACATCAAGTCTTTGTAATTATGGCGGATAAGCTTTTTGATAATAGGAACAGCCCAGAAAAGCCATTTCGGCGCACCGATGGAATAGGTAGTGGTAACGCGCGTCTTCAAAGGCTGCTCTTCAACCGTATTGGTCTCGATAACCAACGCAAAGAAAAATAGGGTTGTATAATAAATCTGCTGGTATTTAGCGAGTTCGTAATTGACCAAAGTCACCGGAAACCAGATTCCCATAATACTTTGCATGTTGATGCTACAAATCACATCATCACCAATCAGCGCCGGATAGGCCTCAGCCAGCTGGTGCACATAATGCAGATGCGGAATATCTTTATAATTCCAGTCGCTGTCATCGGCAGCATAATCGCCTTCAGATGCTAATACCAAATCCGAAAAATGCAGGCCCTCAGCTTCGAGTTTTTTGACAAATTCGACGCGTGACAGCTTTTTTATTTCACCCATCTTGCAGGCTCCCTAACTCTTTTTTGTCGCAACCGCCATAATATTACCTAAGCGCAATTTTACTGGCCACGTAAGAAAATCCAGATTTATTCTCAAGCGCAACACCGCATAAAGTCCATGCGACAAAAGGTAGCCGAGCGGGAAATAATTGACCGTAGGATGCACCACCACATCGTGAAATCCGTTAGACTCCAACAATGTTTTTAAGGTTGATGGATTATAAAGCTGCGGGTGTTGTAAGCAATAGGCTGGCCACCGGTTGCCAAGCATACGTGCAAGCAATGAACGTTCATTATGCACGACGAATGCCGCAACGCCGCTTGGAACAAGTTTTCTAGCAACCCAGGCTACTATCTTTGATGGCTCTACAATATGATCGAGCACATGAACGCTGACTGCTAAATCTAGGCTGCCATCTGGGATTTGCTTATCAAGATCAAATACATTTGTCACCAAGGTTGCCGTATCTGGTTTAAATACTGATGATAATTCCTGCCAAACAGCTCGGTTAGGCTCTGCAAGATAAGCCGTCTGCACGGTTAACTTTTCTTGTAATGCCTTTGCAAATAATCCTGTGTCGGGACCAATTTCCAGGTAACGCGCCGCACTGGTTGCGCGCTTCATAAGATGGTCCACATAACTTTTCTGCGTTTGATAGCTTAGCACTTCATCGCCTGAATGGACATTACACTCCATCGAGCTATAAAGTTGCCCTAATGCACTTTCTGACAAATATGTCGGCGAATACAAATGGCTGCATAAACCACAGCGGTGGTATGTAAAAAAACACGACGTGCCAAAGAAGCCTCTCCAATGCTCGCTTATTTCAGCTTCACTCAGTGTCTCGGCCGGCAGATGCGCCTGCACATTAAAGGCTGAAGCTTTGGTTGCGCCACATACTGGGCACGACCGATTACGGATAAAAAAATCCAGGGTGTCGTCTAGTGATTGGCGTTGCGCGAGAACCATTTTTTTAATAAAGGCAAAGAAGAAAGTGAAGCGAAAACGAGACGATTCATACCTAAATAATTTCCGGTCTGAAGCATGACTGCAATAACAGTTTGCACCAAAACAGGATGCCAAGGCAACAGCGGCAGCACTACCTGTAAAATAATAACATTCAATATGTAAGTAAATCCGGATAATATAGCAAACTTGATGCCTTCAGTTAGCGCCGAACCTTGTGATTTGAAGGTAACGTATTTATGCAGCAAAAATGATGACAGCGTGCACAGCACGTAGCTAATCGCAAGAAGCAGATTAAATGCAATGCTTGAGCCAAACACCCAATACAGCAATGGGAACAGCAATATACCGACGAGCGTATTTATAATTCCAACAACTAAAAACCGACTTAAACTACGGGGCTGAGTGAACTTCTTCAGTTTTATGATTAAAGCATTCATTGAGACGGATTATCGACAGCTTGTTGAAGAATCTTACTTTTATGAATTGATCCTTTATAATCTGTCGTGCGGCGATAGAAAGATAAGGATCCGCTCTTTTTAACCAGTGTCAATTCAGGCTTTAAATGCGCCATAATAGTTTGCATGGTCAATAACAGCTTCTTACGAGATGTGCATGAATTCACGCTGTAATAGACATCATCCCACTCGGAAGGACATTTGGTCTCGATGGCATCATCATACACCACTAAAACATTAGGATTGCTGCGGACACACTCCTCCACAAAAGCTATATTATCATAGGTCACAAGGTTGGTGAGGTATTCAAAATGGCCACAAAATGATTTTGGATTACCATAGAACGACATTAAATGGTCAAACGGCGACAAGAATAACGCCGAATCTTCTGGTTTGATTTGTTCTTGTATCGCTTTCATGCGGCTGACAATCGGTTCGGCAGGGGTTGTGGTCTGTATTGTCTCACCCAGATCCGTCCAGCTATTCTTTTGAAACACATCCACCAACATAGCCCGGCGCTGGTATGAATCACGTTGATAATGCAGGGCGGCAGCAACACAAACCACCATGAGGATGCTGAGCATGAAAGTGGTGAAACGTTTGCGTTGGCCAACTGTAAACGTTTTTGCCACCCACCCTTTGGCGCCAGAGTTCCAATCAAGGAAGATAAGTGAAGCAGGAAAAATAAACGCAAGGGTATAAAGCAAATGCACAGGGCTGAGGTTGTATACATACTTAATCATCAACAGGCCAAGCACAGGGATAATACACAGGCGTGCAGCGCGTTCGCTCGCATCGAACCGCAATGCCGCAACTACTAATACCGCCGCCACCATCACTACATACGCGCACAGACCGAGGAACGCTGCATTATCAACGGACGGCATAGCAATCCCAAAAATACCGACCTGAATGGTTTCAAGGAATCCGTGCGACAATGTGCCGAGCTTGGCAAGCACCAGCGCAACCAATACGCAGCATAGTGCAATCATGGTGAAACGCAGCCATACGCCGATACGTAATTGTGACATCATCAAAGCAAGAGTCTGCCCAACAAAGCCAAGCACCGCGTATTCCTTATTCCAGACGAGCGAAGCAACCAGCGCAATGAATATGCCGATGATACGCAGTGGACTAGTACCGCGATATAGATAGGCAATGGATGCTAATTGGAGCGCAAGGCCCGCATAACGCATCGGGCTGAACCCAGGCGCAAGCAACAGGCTTTCATAACCCATCGCAAACAGCGGAATAAGCGTTGCAGCGCATGCAGCAGGAAAAGCCCAGATATTTCCCGCCATAAAGGATACACACAGCACAATCACCATAATTCCGGTGAGCTGTGCAATAGGGAAGGTATTGAAATAGGTTGAAAGAGATAGTGGCTTATCCTTCATCAATTGTGCGTGGAACCACGTATTACCCAGCCCGTACAAATAAGGGATGGGCGACGATAGACCATAGGTAATCAAATGCGCTATCGGCACATAGAGATAAGAATGGTGGTATAAGGTGCGCCCAGCTTGCGACTGCCAGTTACCGCTCTGCTGTAGAGGGATGTACAACAAATCGGATTGACGCTGTGTCAACGGATGCTCGCATGGCGTAATATGCTTGTCTTTAGCAGCCTGCAAGGCACTTAAATGTGCGAGTGCCTTTGACAGCGTCCTGAATTGCTCAACCGGATTTCCTAATAATTCCTTTTTGCTGTTCTTTATCATCTGGGCATCGCCCGTTAAATCTTCTGATAGATTTGTTTCCTGCAACGTCAGACAATTAATGGCCGCGCCATGATTGAGTGATACGGCAGGTTCATTTGCTGCAGCGGGAACGATTACTTTATCAGATAATTCGATATAATCATTCGTAAGCACCACCGGATACCATGCTTTAGCCCCGATTATGATTGAGAAGCCTATCAATCCAACCAAGACCAGATACAGCAAGGTGCGTTGAATTGGTTTTGCGACATCGTTCTCAAAACGCGGCAACCCCTGCACATATACGCGTAATGCAAAGATAAGCATGGCAACAAAAAAACATGCAGTCGATAGCTGAAATGGCGCCACAAAAGCAAGAAACGCAGCAAGCCCACCCACTATACCCCACATTTTTTCGTTGATGGAGAGACAAAGCCGCTTAAGCGCTGGCAGATAATTCAATAGTTGTGCACCAAACACCCCCCCAAGCAATCCGACCACGCCAATCAGATAACTGATGAATGATGTATTATAACCGGGACCATCCGGGCGGAAGCCGATTGTCCATTGTAGATAATTCTCGGCTGCCTGATGCAGGAAAAAGCGTTGAACAAACCAGTCAAGCACGCCAACAGCGAATATATACATTGCAAGCACCGTCGCCATTTCGAACGACATTGGCATTTTGCGCTTAACGGTTTCTTTGAACGATGCAAACAACGAGAATACGGTCTTAGTCAGGTATTCCATCGTAATTAACCCACGTGTCTTTGTTTTATGTCTGTTTGTGCGTTTCGCGCTACTGTATCAAAATTAATCCGCTCGCGTTCAACGACGCGTGGCGGACGGCGTACTTGCTGGTGGATAGACAACACATATTCACCCAATACACCTAAAAAGAACAGGATGATACCGTTGAACAAGAACATGCCTGCAATCAACGTGCGTATACCCGCACCCACTTCGGGTTCAGGCGCAAGCAAACTGCTGATTACGTTGATGATGGCATATAGAATGCTACATGCAGAAATCAAAACGCCACTGAACAATGCCAGACGAATGGGTACATGGGTTGTCGCAATAAAGCCGTTCAAGCCTTGGTCAATCAGATGAATTAGGCGGTTTTTAGAAACACCCGCCTCGCGCGCGCGCCATCTATACGGCACGGCAATGGTGCGGGATGTACATTGAAATGGCATGGCACGCACAAAGGGATACGCGTCCTCAAACCGGCGCATAGCTTCAATAATACGCTTATCCAGCAATTGATAATCACTTAGGTTCATCGGTAGCTGCACGCTGGATAGCATACGCAACATTTTATAATAGGTTTCGCGGATAACGCGCATGACGGTCGGCTCTTCGCGAATTTCGCGCACGCCATATACAACTTCATACCCTTCGCGCCATAACTTCACAAATTGCGGCATAAGCTCTGGCGGGTCTTGTAAATCCGCAGGCATAAACATGAATACGGCATCGCCCGTTGCGCTGAGAATGCCATTCATCGAACTGCGAATGATACCGAAGTTACGCATGTTCAAAATAACTTTAACGCATGGATCATTCGCTGCAATCTCGCGCAGAATATCTACGGTGCCATCATCCGAACCGTTATCTGCGAAAATATGCTCACGCTCCACATCGGGCATGCTGTCTTCAAAAATTTTGCGGATGGTTTCGTAACAGCGGCGAACATTGTCGCGCTCGTTAAAGCAGGGCGTACATACAGAAATGCGTGTCATAACAGGATCGAAGCCACAGTGAGGAAAGAAGATAATCGTTTTAGAGCATAAATCTGCGACTGCAAATCCTAATTAGCAATGCATATTTATTCGCGATTTAGGCTTCATCAGCTAGTTATGGCTTGTGGATAACGCATCGCGGCTGACTTCACGTACGGTGCCATGCTCCAAAAAGAAGAAGCGGTTACAGTATTCCTTGACCAGATTGTTGTCATGGGATGCAAATACGAAAATACCCACCGAACGGATGAGATCTTCCATACGCTTCTTCGCCTTAAGCTGGAACTCGGCATCGCCGGTACCAAAGATTTCATCTACCAGCAAAATATCCGGCTTGGTCGACGTGGCAACCGCGAACATAAGCCGCGTTGCCATACCGGAGGAATAGGTGCGAACAGGCAATTCAAGGAAATTGCCCAACTGGGTAAATTCTTCGATTTCCTGTGCATTCTTTTTAATATCAGCTGGCGAAACACCCAACATCATCGACATACGTGTGATGTTTTCATAACCCGATAATTCCATATCCATACCGGTGCCAAGCTCCAGTACGGTCGCCACGCGGCCTTTGCGTCGTACCTCGCCCTTCACTGGTGAATACACACCCGCCATGGTACGTAGCAATGTACTTTTACCTGCACCGTTATGGCCAATCAATCCGACCGTATCACCTTTATTAATGGTGAAATTCGCGTCTTTCAGCGCGGTTACGATATTGATATGCCCCGTTTCACCTTCAATTTTCCCCCCGGTGCTGATACGCACCAGATGGTTGCGGAGCGACATACTGCGCCCATTAAAGATGGGGTATTGGATGGTCACATTATCAAAAACAAGATGCGTATCCATGCTACACCCAGAACGCGATGCGTTTGAATTTGGAATTAAAGAACATCAACGTCAACGTCCCGCCGACCAATAACATCCCCAGATTAATCCAGATCAGAAAATCAGGGATGACCTCGCCCAGCAATGCGTGACGCATCATTTCAATCATATCGGCAAACGGATTTATCCAGATATACTTACCGCTAAACGGCAGCGCATCTGGGCGAAACATCACAGGCGAAAGGAACATCAGCAAGGGAATAATCATGCTGACCATATATTCGAAATCACGAAACCGCGCGCCCAGCACACCGATTAGAATCGACATCCAGAATAAATTGGCAACGACCAATAAGAATGCCGGAATAATCATCAACATATTCAGATTAAATGGAACACCCATAATCAGAATGACAATAAACAGCAGAGGTATGTTATGCGCCAAGTTGATGCAATGGCGCAAAATCAACTGTGCGGGATGCAACGACAATGGC
>CAZMQI010000041.1:0-17154 GCA_964568585.1 uncultured Rhodospirillales bacterium | reverse complement strand
GGGTTTACTGCCTGCAACTATGCTGCGGGTGTTGATTTAAAAGTGCTGCCAGCCCTTTTGCTTGAGCATCATCATCCGCTTATTAGCATCCAGTATCTGAATACCACCCTCGCCATACTTTAAAACGCCAATCTTGGTTAATGGCACATTAATCTTCGTCGCAGCAATCTTTAATAAACTTGCTTCGCGATCATCGACAATAAATGCCAGTTCATAATCTTCACCGCCCGTAAGAATGGTTTCCAGATGTTCTGGCCATGCATCCAGTGCTTTTTTAGCAGCTGGTGATAGTGGAATTTTATCTGACTCAATCAGTGCTTGCGCTTGTGATGCAACGGCGATGTGGCCGATATCCGCCGCCAATCCATCGGAAATATCAATGCATGCCAATGCAAAGGTGCGAATAGTGCGCCCCAATTCCAAACGCGGTTCTGGTGCGAAATGACGCTGCTTCAAAAATGCGATGTCTTCTTCATTCACGCCGTACAGTTTTTTACCTTGCGAAGCCATAAGCCCAAGCGTTGAATCCCCAATCGTACCGCTGACATAGATGTCATAGGTATCGCTTGGCATCATCGCGCGTTTTAATGTACGGCGCATAGCTTGTCCGCGTGGCACAACACCAAACGCAGTGATGGAGAAATGCATGCCGCCTTCGCTGCGAACGGTATCACCGCCCATCAAATGAATGGCGTATTTTTTCTGGTCTGCCTGCAACGTGTCGGAAAAAGCCTGTAGCCAATCATCGGTCACATCTTTGTTGAGCGCTGTTACTAACGTGTAGCTGATAGGTTGTGCACCCATCGCGGCCAAATCAGACAGATTGCTACGCAGTAACCGCTGCGCGATGCTTTGCGGAGTATCAGTCGCAAGGAAATGCACGCCTTCCATCATCGCATCGGTCGTTACGACCAAATCAACTTCGGGTGGCACCTGCATCACCGCCGCATCATCGGACAGATGGAATGCGCCAGGGAAATCCTTGGCAAGCGGTTTAAAAAAACGCGCAATGCGATCAAATTCATTCATTAGATAAAAGCCTTATATATTGGATGTATTAGCTACGGAGGGACTTAGAAACTTTATCAAGCACGGCATTCACCAATGCTGGTTCTTTACCTGCAAAGAAGCCATGCGCGACATTCACATAATCATTGATGATGATAGCGGTATCGTTTTGCGGATGGGTAAGCAATTCCCCTACCCCTGCACGCAAAATCGCTTTGATGATTTTTTCTAGACGTTCCAATGGCCATTTGGCATCAAGACTCCCGCTGACCATACCATCAATATCTGCTTGGCGTGCCAGTGTTCCGTCCACGACAGATTTAAATAATTCATCATCAAAATCTTCTGGAACCGGCGCATCAACATCAACTGGCATTTTACGTTGCAGAAAGTCTTGTACCGTCGCACCTGCAGCATTACCCGTATAGTCAATGGTATACAGCGCTTGTACGGCCGCCATTCGTGCAGCGGATTTTTGTGCAGGAGTTGATGCTTTTGGTTTTTCTAATACGTCAGACATTTATTAAATCTACTCTCTATTCTGGTTTTTATTCTCTGGGGTAAAGGCCAAGCTTGCCTTTTAGTGCAATCATATCAAGGCAGGCCTGCGCTGCGGCTCCGCCCTTGTTTTCGCCAGTAATACTGGCTCTATCCCATGCTTGTTCTTCGGTATAGGTCGTCAAAATTCCATTGCCCAGCGCAAGTGCATAGGTGGTGGTGAGCATGGTGAGCGCGCTGTTACTTTCATTGCACACCACTTCAAAATGATAGGTATCCCCCTTAATCACGCAGCCCAAAACAATAAAACCATCAAAGCGGCGACGTGCCGGATGATATTGCTTCATCTTGATGCCGTATAAAATTGCCGATGGAATTTCCAAAGCACCCGGCACTTCGAATTTTTCAAAGCTCGCGCCATTGGCGTTAAGCACGATGAGCGCGCCTTTGAGCAATTCTTCTGAAATGCCTTTATAGAACGGCGCCTCGATAATCATGATGTGCGGTTTTTTTTCAGCCATGCTTATGAACCTTTTATGGGTCTGTGTCCTTCAACGGATAGCCCATATCCATCAAGGCCAACCACCAGCTTCTTAGGCGAGTTAGTCAACAAAATCATCTTCTTAATACCTAAATCGAGCAGAATTTGGGCGCCAACCCCGTAATCACGCAGGCTTCCTGCTGGTTTTGCTTCACCTGACAGCTCTGCCTGTAAACGCTGAGACAGGCTGCTTGCTTGCGGTTCGCGCAATAATACGATGACGCCGCGCCCTTCTTTGGCAATTGCCTGCATGGCGGCTTGAATTTCCCCGCCACGGCCATCACTGCCATCACCCAACACATCTTCCAGAATATTAATCGCATGCATACGCACCAGAACTGGCACATCACCGCTCAAATCACCCTTCACCAAGGCGATATGTTCAGCATAGGAAACTTTGTTGGCATAAACATGCATCTGGAATTCACCGCCAAACACAGAATTGAATTTTGTGCTCAGGCGTTTTTCAATAATTGTTTCTGTGCGGCGTCGATAGGCAATCAAATCGGCAATCGTGCCAACCTTCATGCCATGCAATTGCGCGAATGCTATCAAGTCTGGAAGGCGCGCCATGCTGCCATCATCCTTCATAATTTCACAAATCACGCCTGCAGGATACAAACCCGCCATACGCGCAATATCAACTGCTGCTTCGGTATGGCCTGTCCGTACCAATACGCCGCCATCTTTTGCAATCAATGGAAATACATGACCGGGGGTTACTAAATCTTCGGGGCGGGTTTCAGGATCAATCGCCACAGCAATTGTTCGTGCGCGGTCAGCTGCTGAAATTCCCGTTGTAACGCCTTCGCGGGCTTCAATCGAAACGGTGAATGCGGTTTGATGACGCGTACCGTTATTGCTACTCATCATCGGGATGTTCAGACGGTCAACCATCTGCCGTTCCATCGCCAAGCAAATCAAACCACGGCCATGCTTGGCCATGAAATTAATCGCATCGGCATTGGCATGCTGTGCGGGGATGATAATATCCCCTTCATTCTCGCGGTTTTCATCATCCGCCAGAATGAACATGCGGCCAGCTTTTGCTTCGGCAATAATCTCTTCAGGCGTTGATAACGCTTTGTGCCATTCAACATTTACAGCTGCGTTGTTCATCTAACCAACCTTATAATTCTGTAATCTCGCGACATAGCGCGCGAGCATATCAATTTCGATATTCACTCTGCTACCAGCTTTCACATGCTGGATTCCGGTGTTAGTAAAGGTATGCGGGATAATCATCACGCCGAACTTATTCCCTTCCACGCTGTTCACAGTAAGCGAAATTCCGTCGATGGTAATGGAACCTTTTGTCGCGATGAACGGAGCGATGTCTTTTGACACGGTAAATTCAAAACGCCAGCAATCGCCTTCTTCCTTTACGTTTGTGCACTCGCCCACGCCATCCACATGGCCATAGACCAGATGCCCGCCAAGCTCGTCACCCAACTTAAGCGATGGTTCAAGGTTTACTGATCTATGAAAATCCCATTGTCCAACCGTTGTCTTGGCAAGCGTTTCGGCAGATACCTGTACCTTAAACGTATCACCCGTTTTTTCGGTAAGCGTTAGGCACACGCCATTGCACGCAATCGATGCCCCGATTTTGGCAGCATCTAAATTCAAATTTTTTGTCTGGATAGCAAGCTCCACATCGGTTGATGTTCTTTCAACCGCGACGATAAGCCCTACATCTTGAATTAGTCCTGTAAACATTCAACTGTTCTAGCCTGCCCGCACAAAGCTTTCCAGCCTGTCATTTCCGAGCATTTTGCAGGCGTATGGCTTGAATTGGTGACGTTGGGCCAGCAATTCAACCCCTAACGGCTTCAAGCTTGGCTTGCCATCATCGCCAATCAGACTTGGCGCTGTTATCCATTCCAGCCTATCCACCACACCATCTTTAATCAATGCGGCGGCAAGATACGCGCCCCCCTCAACCAAGACGCGCGTCAGGCCTTGTTCGCCTAACTTCCGTGCGGCGACACCCAAATCGATATAGCCATCATCATTCGTTGGAACGGTAATTACAACCGCGCCACGTTTTTCCAATTCCTTGATTTTTCCGCTATCACTTTTTTCGCGCGTAATAATCCATAATGGCTTTTCACCAGCCGCCGTTACCATCTTACCCGTCATAGGAATATTCAATTGCCGATCGACCACAATACGGATGGGTGATGCGTTTTCTAAACCGGATAAGCGGCACGTCAGTTCCGGGTCATCCGCCAACACGGTACCGATACCCACCATCACCGCGTCATTCGATGCGCGCAGCGTATGTACGTATTGACGTGCAGTTTCACCGGTTATCCAACGGCTTTCGCCGCTTTCAGTAGCAATGCGGCCATCCAGCGTGCTGGCCAATTTCAATGTGAACATCGGGCGGCCATGCTTGATACGCTTTAAAAATCCTTCTTGCTGGAAGGCAGCTTCTTCAGCCAATACACCGCTGACGACTTCGATGCCCGCTGCGCGCAGCATCGTGAACCCTTTGCCGCTGACGCGTGGGTCAGGATCTTCCATCGTTGCGACAACACGGGTGATGCCAGCGGTGATGAGTGCCTCTGAACATGGCGGCGTTTTTCCGTGATGAGAGCATGGCTCCAGCGTCACATAGGCCGTTGCACCACGTGCCAGTTCCCCTGCTTGTGCGATTGCTTGCGTTTCGGCGTGCGGACGGCCACCTGGCTGCGTCACACCGCGTCCAACAATCACGCCGTCTTTGACCAGCACACATCCAATCGAAGGGTTGGGTGCCACCTGCCCCAACATGCGTGCGCCCAAATTCAGCGCTATTCTCATATAATCGATGTCGTTATGCACTAAACAACCTTCTGGTTATCTTGGCGCAGCGTATCAATGAATTCATTGAAATCATCTGGCTCGCGGAAATCTTTATAGACCGATGCGTAACGCACATAGCCCACATGATCGAGCGTGAGCAGCGCATCCATCACATATTCACCAATCTGTTTGGTGGTGATTTCATTTTCGCCCAAGCTTTCAAGTTGGCGCACGATGCTGTTCACCACGGCTTCGATGCGTTCTTCATCAATCGGGCGCTTGCGTAATGCAAGACGAAGCGAGCGTTCAACCTTGCTGCGTTCAAACGGTTGGCGTTCACCATCCGATTTCTTGATGACAATCAGTTCACGCAATTGCACACGTTCAAACGTTGTGAAGCGCGCCCCGCATTGATTGCACTGCCGGCGGCGACGAATAGCTGCATCGTCATCCGTTGAACGGCTGTCTTTCACTTGGCTTTCTTCGTGAGCGCAGAACGGGCAGCGCATGAATGCTTCCTATCGTGTTTCGGCTTGGTAAATCGGGAAACGATCGCACAATGCTTTCACTTCCGCCTTTACCTTGGCTTCTACCAAGTTATTGCCATCTGGGTTTTGTGCAAGCGTACCAACGGTTTCCGCAATCCAGTTCGCAATCTGCTTGAACTCGGTCTTGGTGAAACCACGGGTGGTGGCGGCTGGCGAACCCAAACGTACACCCGATGTCACGGTGGGCGGTTTGGTATCAAACGGAATACCGTTTTTGTTCGATGTCATGCCAGCATTTTCCAATGCAGTCGTCGCATCCTTACCCGTCACATTCTTTGAAGTTAAATCGACAAGTACGATGTGGCTGTCCGTACCGCCCGATACCACGCCAAAGCCATGACTAACCAACGTATCGGCAAGTACACGTGCGTTATCGAGCACGTTCTGTGCGTAGGTTTTAAATGCTGGTTGCAATGCTTCACCAAACGCGACAGCCTTTGCTGCAATGACATGCATTAATGGGCCACCCTGAATACCAGGGAAGATGGCAGAGTTTAGTTTTTTACCAAGTTCTGGATTGTTCGACAAAATCATACCGCCACGTGGGCCGCGCAAGGTTTTGTGCGTGGTGGTAGTTGCCACATGTGCATGCGGGAATGGGCTTGGGTACACGCCGCCAGCAATCAAACCAGCATAATGCGCCATGTCTACCATGAATACTGCACCAACGGCGTCAGCAACTTTACGGAACCGTGCAAAATCAATGGTGCGTGGGTAAGCCGAACCACCAGCAATAATCATTTTTGGTTTGTGTTCATGCGCCAGTTTTTCCATTTGATCGTAATCAATCAAATGCGTATCGCGCTTCACGCCATAGCTAACCACATTGAACCATTTACCGGATTGGTTGACGCTTGCGCCATGGGTCAAGTGACCACCAGCAGCAAGATCTAAACCCATGAATGTATCACCCGGCTTCATCACCGCCATGAACACGGCTTGGTTGGCTTGTGAACCGGAATTAGGTTGCACGTTGGCGTAGGTGCAACCGAACAATTTGCATGCACGTTCAATCGCCAGTTTTTCGGCAATGTCGACATATTCGCAGCCATTGTAATAACGCTTTCCCGGATAGCCTTCGGCGTATTTGTTGGTCAGCACGGAACCTTGTGCTTCCAATACCGCGCGCGAGACAATGTTTTCCGATGCAATCAATTCAATCTGGTCTTGCTGGCGCTTCAATTCACCGCGCAGGGCTTCGAATAGTTCAGGGTCGGATGTGCGAACGGATTCTTCGAAAAAACGGTTACGAATGCCTGCAACGCTGTCATTTGCGGCCTTTTGATTTGTTGTAGGGGCTAAAGCCATTTCAGTTTGCCTTTCTTAAAGCTTGTTAGGATCAAGTTTATTCAATTTTTCAACGCGTTCGGCATATCGTCCGCCAAGAAATTCGGTCTTCAAAAATACTTCTACACAGTCTTTGATGAGGTCATAGCCCATGAAATCGGCTGCGATGCTCATCATGTTCGCATCGTTATGCTGACGCGCCATCTTGGCTGCGGTTGCATGCGGGCACAGCGCTGCGCGCACATGCTGAAAACGGTTAGCAGCCATGGCAATGCCATTGCCAGAACCGCAGATGATAATCGCTTTGCTTGCGCGGCCATCTTTGAGTGCTAGGGCAGCGGCCACGCCGAAATCTTGGCTATCTACACGGTCTGTGCTTTTGGTACCCAGATCCAGCGGCATGAAGCCAAGGTTGCGGATGAACGCTGCCAGCTCCTCCTTATAGGCAAAACCACGATGATCGGATGCAAGTGCGATAGTTTCCATAATTCTTAAAAATCCAGTTTCGGGCACAAATTAAAGGAGCCAAAGACTATCAAAATGTGGGCTTTAAACAAAGCCTTTCTGAAATAATTTTTTTTGTGCTCAAATCGCCTTATGAAGCCCAGAAATACTAAAGAAATCATCTTTGAAATCACGCAAACTGGCGCAATTGCAAGGGTTACGGCCATCGACCCCGAAACAGGGACCGAAGTCGTTATTCAAGGCCCAGCCCGTGCGGGTGACGCGGTTTTAAAACAAAATGCTGCCAGAAAATTGATGTTCGTTTTGGCTAAACAAAAAGATACCGAAAAGCGATAAACATCATGAATAAAGCACTCATCATGGGAATTTTGAACGTCACGCCGGATAGCTTTTCCGATGGCGGTAAATTCTTGTCACATGATGCCGCCATCGCCCACGGAATTCAGCTGATGGATGACGGCGCGGATATATTGGATATTGGCGGGGAATCCTCCCGCCCCGGCGCACAGCAATTGGATGTGGAGGAAGAACATAAACGCGTGCTTCCCGTTATTGCCGCATTAAAACCGGAAGCAAAAAAACGCGGCGTTAAAATCTCCATCGACACACGAAATGCCAGCACGATGCGCGAAGCGATGAAAGCAGGCGCAGACATCATCAATGACATCAGTGCCCTTACCCATGACAAGGACAGCATCAAAGCTGCTGCCGAAAGTGATGCACACATCATATTGATGCATATGCAAGGCAATCCGCAGACCATGCAGAATAATCCAACCTACAAAAATGTGGTGCAGGATGTTTATGACTATCTGGAAGACCGTATCGCTGAATGCATCGCCGCTGGTATACCAAAATCCCGACTGATTGCTGATCCGGGCTTGGGGTTTGGCAAGACTGCGGAACACAGCATTGCATTGTTAAATAATGCCCGTGTATTCCAAAATCTGGGCGTGCCCATTCTTATCGGTGCATCACGCAAAAGCTTCCTTGCTAAACTGGCAAATCTGGCAGATGGCGATGACCGTCTACAAATATCCTTAATCGCGGCAGTTATGGCCGTTGAGCATGGCGCACAGATCCTACGCGTGCATGATGTAGCCGAGACCAAGGAAGCCTTAATGATTTGGCAAGGTTTGGACCGTATTGATAACAGCCCTTAAAGGGATTATTGTCTAATCCCTTCCTTCCTCCAATTTTTCATCGGAGTTTTCAACATGGCTTCTCGTAAAAAAATCGCTCTTATCGGTGCTGGTCAAATTGGTGGCACGCTCGCCATGCTCGCAGGTATCAAGGAATTGGGCGATATCGTTATGCTCGATATTATGGAAGGCACACCTGAAGGTAAGACCCTTGATATTCTTCAAGCATCAACCGTTGAAGGCTTCGATGCTAAATTGTCGGGCGGTACGGATTATTCCCTCATCAAAGACAGCGATGTGATTATCGTCACCGCAGGCATCCCCCGCAAACCAGGTATGAGCCGCGATGATCTCATCGGCATCAATACCGGCATTATCAAAACCGTTGCCGAAGGCATCAAAAAGAACGCACCCAACGCATTCGTGATTGTCATCACCAACCCACTCGACGTGATGGTATGGGTGATGCGTGAAGTTTCCGGCCTTCCAGCCAACAAGGTTGTGGGCATGGCTGGCGTATTGGATAGCGCACGTTTCCGCGCGTTTTTGGCCACTGAATTCAATGTTTCTGTTGAAGACGTCACCGCATTCGTACTGGGCGGTCACGGCGATACCATGGTGCCATTGCCCCGCTTTACAACGGTTTCCGGCATTCCACTGCCAGAACTGGTGAAGATGGGTTGGACCACGCAAGCACGCCTTGATGAAATCATTCAACGCACCCGTGATGGCGGCGCAGAAATCGTGAAGCTTTTGAAAACAGGCTCCGCGTTCTACGCACCTGCTTCATCCGCGATTGCGATGGCTGAAAGCTATCTGAAAGATAAGAAGCGCGTTCTACCATGCGCCGCATATCTGAACGGCCAATACGGCGTGAAGGATTTGTATGTGGGCGTTCCGGTCATCATCGGTGCAGGCGGTATTGAAAAGATCGTCGAGCTGAAATTAACCGCCGAAGAACAAGCCGCGTTTGATGCATCTGTCACCGCTGTTCGCGGATTAATGGATGTTACCAAGCCAATTCTGGCTAAAGCCGCTTAACACCGCGTGTTGCGGCGCAACCTAAGCTTATTGTAGGTATCCGTCATATCGTCCATAAATATCCTCATATTTTTAAGAGGTATTTATGGCGTTTGTTGAGCCAACCAAAAATTCTGCTGTGTCTGCCGCTCTGGCATTATTCCCCTATGCGGCTGGAATTTGCGCTTTGGTCGCTGGCGCAAACAGCCTGCAACAAATCCCAAACAAGAATGCACGCGCCGCGCTACAAGAAATTGTCGGCACGCAAAATCTGGATACCAAAAAGCCGGGCTTAAATGATGCGTTTATCGACGCAGCGCTAAATAAAATAATTCCAACTATCACGGCCGCCAAGTTGCCGCCTTATGATAATCGTCATCTGTTTGTTCAAAATGCACACGTGTTTCATGTTGATGGCTTGGGTGGCATAGAGCCAACCATCCCCTTCACCATGACCTCTGCATTCCCTAATAGCAGCAATATGTATTACGCAATCCCTAGCGAGAGAGGCTACCCGCAGATTGTCCAATGCAATACCAAGCAATGGCTGCGCGTTCAAATCAGCGGATTTGTATCGCACCAACCAGCAACCCTCACTGAAATTTTAAATAATTGCTATCCGGCAGGCTCACCCGATAATCCTTGGAATACGATGCGCGCACGGGCGAATATCTATAAAACGCCTGTTGGTCTGCGCGATGAAACGGCACGGGCCATGCTGTCGAAACTGCGCGTGAATGAATTCCCGCGAACCTCTACCACATTCACGATGGACTTGGCAGGTTTTGGGGAAACAAAGCTCTATACCACGCCGAACACCGCAAATAGCGGCAATGTACACCTGTTTCATAACGGCAAAATGCTGGTCTGTGATGCGGCGGTAGCGTCGGTCAGCCATGTGCAACTGCCCAACCGCAGAACTGTTGAAGATAAGAATGGTGATGATTTCCGTGTACGAGAATTCGTGACGCTACGCATGTGCGGATGACGTGGTTATCAATCTTCAACCGTAATGCTTGGCGCAGCGCGCTGTACGTTCCCCTGTAATGTTTGCCAGATTTTGTCAGCGACCGATTTATAGCATTGTGAAATCGTATCATCTGGTTCAATCGCAGTAATCGGCGTTCCGGCATCCGATGTTTCACGAAGCCGCATCGTCAATGGAATTTCACCAAGGAATGGTTCGCCGATACGTTCTGCTTCATGCCGCGCGCCACCATGCCCGAAAATATCGCTTTGTGTACCGCATGCCGGGCAGATGAAGCTGCTCATATTCTCAATCAATCCCAAAATTGGAATTTCAACACGGCGGAACATGGCGATGGCTTTGCGTGCATCGATCAGCGCCAGATCCTGCGGCGTTGAAACAATCACCGCGCCAGCCATCGGAACATTCTGCGCCAATGTTAATTGTGCATCGCCCGTACCTGGTGGCATATCAATAACCAGTGCATCTAACTCGCCCCAATTCACGTCGTTCAGCATCTGCTTCAACGCAGTTTGCACCATCGCCCCGCGCCAGATGACTGGCGTTTCCTCTTCCACCATGAAGCCGATGGACATGATTTTAAGCCCGTATTTTTCAAGCGGGATAAGCTTGTTGTCTTTGGTTTCAGGCTTGCTGGTCAGGCCAAATAAACGTGGGACCGATGGGCCATATACGTCAGCATCCAGTAATCCAACCCGCAATCCTTTTTGCGCTAACGCACATGCAAGATTAGCAGCGGTAGTTGATTTCCCCACTCCGCCCTTGCCGGATAATACAGCGATGATTTTTCCAAGATGCTTCGTTTCCATCTGCGGGCGGCCATGCGCTTTGGCATGTGGTTTTGCGGAGGCTGACGCATGATGATTAGATGATGTGAATATGGCACGCGCAGCCGACACACCTTTAATCGACTTCACGGCTTTTTCAGAACCTTCACGCAAACGTTCCATCAAGGCTTCATCACCTTCGCGCATATCCACCACGAAAGTAACCAATGTGTCTTTTTCTTGTTTCTTGAGCACAATGCCCGAAATCATCTTCAATGCCATTAGGCTT
The DNA here is from genome assembly GCA_964568585.1 of uncultured Rhodospirillales bacterium. Lineage (GTDB taxonomy): Bacteria > Pseudomonadota > Alphaproteobacteria > UBA9219 > RGZA01 > RGZA01. Next base: position 5,811 of record CAZMQI010000041.1, on the reverse strand, counting down.
TGCCCCTTCACGGGGTGCAGCACTGTATTTAGCGCTTTTTCTATATCCGCTTGCGTAAGGTTTTTGGATTTGAAGAACATTGTTAAAGACCAAGTTTTATTTTTTTTGTGACTAGGCTTTTCCAAGCCTTCGCACTATATTCGTGCCTGCACTTTATAAAGCAAACTTGCTACGTAACAAAGAGGTTCTGATGAGTTGGAATAATGGTGGCCCCTGGAGTAGTAATGGGAGCAATAATTCGCCAAACAATGGCCCCCGCCCGTCAGGTGGACGTCCGACAGGTAACGGTCCAGAACCCGATATCGACGAATGGCTACGCAAAAGCCGCGATCAGATACGCAACGCCTTTCCGGGTAACCAAGGCGGTCCCCGACGTTTAATCACCATTGGTATTGTCGTTGTTGTACTGCTTTGGCTGGCAAGCGGCTTTTACCAAGTTTCAACTAATCAAATCGGCGTTGTGTTGCGCTTTGGCCAGGTCGTACGCATGGAACAGGCCGGTCTTCGTTATCACCTTCCCGAACCCATCGAAATGGTATTGCTGCCTGATGTTAAAACCATCCACCAAATCAAGATTGGGTTCCGTGATACAGGCACCGACAGCGATAGCAATTTAAGCGTGGATGGTGAAAGTCGCATGCTTACCGGCGATGAAAACATCGTTGATATCGGTTTTTCAGTATTCTGGAGTGTACGTAATCCTGAAGAATATCTATTTAACATGCGTAACCCTGATTTAACGGTACGTTTGGCATCTGAAAGTGCCATCCGCGAAATCGTTGGCCGCATGAAAATCCAACCCATCCTTACTGAAAAGCGTTCGGAGATTGAAAGCGAAACAGCCGCACTGGTGCAAGCGATGTTGGATGAATACAAAGCCGGCATTGTTGTGAACCAAGTGCAACTGCTTAACGTCACGCCGCCCTTGCCTGTTGTTGATGCCTTCAACGATGTGCAGCGTGCACGTGCCGATGGCGAGCGTTTACGCAACGAAGCAGAAGCATACCGCAATGACATCATTCCGCGTGCTCGCGGTGAAGCAGCAAAGATGTTGCAGGATAGCGAAGGCTATCATGACCAAGTCATCAGCTATGCCAAAGGTGATGCCGCGCGTTTTGAAAGCGTCCTTGCCGCATATCAGCAAAACAAAGAAGTGACAGCGACCCGTCTCTATTTTGAGGCAATGGAAACTGTGATGAAGAATGCGAACAAGGTTTTGATAGATCCCGCCATCAGCAAAGGCGGCGCTATGCCCATTTTGCCATTGCAGGATTTCGTTCGTAATCGCACCAATACTCCATAAGTTGCGCCATAAGGATAATGAACATGACACCTAAACAAGTATTCACCGCCATCCTTATCTTCTTTGGCTATTTGTTCGTCTCTGATTGCATCTTTGTTGTCAACCAACAGCAGCAAGCATTGGTGCTCCAATTCCGTGATGTGGTACGGACTATCCACGACCCGGGCCTGAACTTCAAAATTCCGTTCTTTCAAACCATCGCCTATTTCGACAAGCGCGTCTTACCATTGGAAGCACCAGAACAAGAGGCCATTCTTGCTGACCAAAAGCGTCTGGTTGTGGACGCGTTTGCCCGTTACCGCATTACAGATCCGCTTAAATTCTTCCAACGCCTGAACAATGAACGCGTGGCAAATGACCAATTAGGCATTCTGGTGAACTCGTCCATGCGTCAAATCCTCGGCACACTCAGCATGAATGATGTGCTCTCGGAACAGCGCGCCAAAATCATGATTGCCATCCGCGATGAAATGAACGCCAAAGCCAAATCATCCGATTACGGAGTTGAAATTGTGGATGTACGCATCCGCAGCGCAAATTTACCGGATGAAACTAGCCAAGCAATTTTCGCACGCATGATTTCCGAACGTAAACGTGAAGCTGCTGAATTCCGCGCCAAAGGCCTAGAGCTTTCGCAGGAAATCAAGGCGAAGGCCGAACGCGAAAAAACCGTGTTACTGGCCGAAGCACAACGCAAAGCCGAAATCACCAGAGGTACTGGCGATCAGCAAGCCTTAGACATCGTTGCAAAGGCAACGGGTAAGGACGCACAATTCTATACCTTCTACCGCAGCCTTCAGGCTTACCGCGAAACGATGGCCAATAAAGAAACATCCATCATCCTGAGTCCTGATAGCGATTTCTTCCGTTATTTCGGCAAGGTTTTGGGCAAGTAACTTTTTGCTTTTTGATGCCAATTTTTTGCCATAGTACCGAGTAGAATTAGCCTAGTAATACTAAGCGTGCGTTTCAACATTAATAGGATTGATAATGAACCAAGCTTCACTCTTTGGCCTTGTCCTTCTACTTAGCGCTTCGATTTGTGCATCATCATTCGCAGAAACCACGCCACCAGCGCCAGCAGCTACAGCTCCTTTGGCTACTGCTCCTGCGCCGTTTTTCCCGCATGCAGGCTTTGCTGATGAAGCAGAACGATTACTGCCAGCGGTGGTCAATATCTCCACCACCCAAATCATCAAAGATGATAAGGGCGTAAAAGAACTCCCCGATTTCCCGCAATTTCAGCCTGGCTCTCCATTTGAAGATTTTTTCAAAGACTTTATGGAAAAACATAAAGGTATGCAGGGCAACATTCCCAAACAACGTAAAAGCACATCACTGGGTTCGGGTTATATCATCTCCGCCGACGGCTTGGTGGTCACCAATAACCATGTAATTGAAGATGCCGATGAAATCACCATCATTTTACATGACGACACCAATTTAAAAGCTGAAGTGGTTGGTCGCGACAAGAAGACCGACATCGCATTGCTGCGCGTGAAAAGCAAAACGCCCCTGCCCTTTGTGACCTTTGGTGACAGCGATAAAATGCGTATCGGCGACTGGATTTTGGTAATTGGCAATCCTTTTGGCCTTGGTGGTACGGTGACCACAGGCATCATTTCTGCGCGTGCGCGTGACATTAATTCAGGCCCCTATGATGATTACATTCAAACGGATGCCCCTATTAATCGCGGCAATTCCGGCGGGCCTATGTTCAATATGAACGGCGAAGTGATTGGTATGAACACGGCCATCTTCTCACCCTCCGGCGGTTCAGTGGGCATCGGCTTTGCTATCCCCTCAACGCTTGTGAAGAATGTGGTGGAGCAGCTTAAAGGTGGCGGAAAAATCCGTCGTGGCTGGCTGGGTGTGCGTATTCAAAACGTGACCGAAGAAATCGCCAAATCCCTCAATCTCAACAAACCACGTGGCGCGCTGGTCTCTAGCCTCACGACCGATAGCCCTGCTGCTAAGGGCGGCGTAAAGGCAGGCGATGTGATTATCGCCTTTGACGACAAGCCGGTAACGGAAATGCGCCGTCTGCCACGTATCGTGGCCGAAGCCAAAATCAACGAAAAGGTCCCGATGATTGTATGGCGTGATGGCAAGGAAGTGATGCTTAACGTCATGGTCGGCGAATTGAAGGAAGATGAAAAAGCCGATGGAGATGAAGAATCTCACGAAGAAGAAAAAGCTCCTAAGCTTGCTAAATCAATCGCTATCCCTGAACTCGATATCAAGGTTGCCAATCTGACACCTGAAGCACGTAAAGCTTTCGCACTCGACGATAAAACCAAAGGCATCATCATAACCGAAATGGGTGATGGCAGTCCTTTGGAAGATAAAGGCATCAAGCCCGGTGACATCATCGCCGAAGCAGGTCAGAAGGAAATGAAAGAAGCAAAGGATTTGGTAGAATTAGCCAAAAATGCCGCAACCGACAAAAAGCCGCTGCTGCTCTTGCTTAACCGCGCAGGTGATTTACGCTTCGTTGCAGTGAATGCTGTTGATCCTTCGGTGAAGAAGGACAAGCCAAAAGCGAAGAAGGACGATAAACCGCAGGATGAAGTGCAATAGGCTTTTTTAGCTTATCTTGGCACTGCTGGTGCCGGTGCGCGTGGAGCTACGACTGCATCACTTGGGGTGATTTGTGCTGCGAATGCATCCGCGTGTACACGTGCAGCGCCTACAGGTGTAACCGCACCTGAATTATCAATACGTCCTTGCTCAATCAACGTGTTCAGAAAATTCTGGCTACCGAGAATTGCGCGGATATCACCTGCGGCCATATTTGGCGTAACCCCCATGCCCTGTATTCGCAATGTGTTTTTACCGTCTTCTGGGTTTCCTTGTCCGTTCACACCTTGTGTAACATCAACGGTTGAGCCGTTGGCATAGCGAATGGAAAGACTTGAGATTTTTTCAAAATTATTAACCGTAGCTCTTATCGCTACTCGTCTGCCGCCATCAAGCACAGCACTGTATCCATTTTCGCCTTTTGTAACTGCAATATCAGCCATTGCTGTCCTTATGTATAAATCGAACAACTAGCATAATAAATGCGGCTTAAAGCACACTTAATGCGAAAATCGCTCGCTAATACAATGATTTTAAAGAAAAATTAGTTGGCGATTTCTTTGGCGCTGTAGCCTTGCGCCCATAGCAATGCACGCAAATTGGCAAAACGGATGTTGAAATTGGCCTGCTTCTGGACGGATGGCTTTGCGTGGTACGCAATGCCCAAGCCTGCTGCCAACAACATTGGCACGTCATTCGCGCCATCACCCACAGCACAAACGTCGCTTTCGGGTATGGCAAGTTTGTTTGCGGTCTCTGCTAGCGTTGCACGTTTGCTGGTTTTGTCCAACACGGGTTCCAGCATCTCGCCAGTAATCTTGCCGTCTTTAATATCAAGTGCGTTACCGTAATTTTCATCAAAGCCAAGCTTATCGGCGATGTACTGCGTGAAAATTTTAAAGCCGCCGGAAACGATGATGCATTTTGCACCATTGGCACGCATCGTTGCTACCAATTCTTTGGCGCCGCCCATGATGGTAGCTTTGGCGCATAATTCATCAAGGATTTTGGCATCCAACCCTTTTAGTAATAACAAGCGCTCTTTTAATGCCGCTTTGAAATCCAATTCGCCATTCATGGCACGGGTGGTGATTTCCTCAACCTTGGCTCTAAGACCAACAAAATCAGCCAGTTCTTCAAGCATTTCTTCGCGGATTAGCGTGGATTCCATATCCGCCAGCAGTACTTTTTTCCGCCGCCCACTCACCTTCTGCACAACCACATCAAAGCCGCTATCTAACGCAATGGCTTCCAGTTGCGGCTTAAACTGCTCAAGCGGGCCATCAAAAAACACATCTGCGGCTTCCAATGGCGCAAGCCATGCATGACGAATAACCGCCCCGCCGGCATTGGTGATGACTTCGATAAATTGATTGATTTCCAGTTCGCCGATGTGTTTATCGGGTGAACCAATCAGCGTTGCGACATTTTGCATTGTTACTTAGCCGTTCTGTGCTACTGCGTCGGTTTCGGGCTCAGGAATGTATTCCAAATCTTCATCTTCGATTTCAACATCGCTGGCGTTTTCAGCATCATCCGAACCAAATGGCGCAAGGACAGGACGGCTGTCGAGCAAGCCGGACTCACGTAGATCTTGAATGCCTGGCAAGTCTTTCAAACTGCCCAGACCGAAATGGCGAAGAAACGCATCGCCCGTAATCCATGTAAGTGGGCGACCCGCTGTTTCACGGCGTTTTCCGGGGCGCACCCAGCCCAATTCCATCAGCATATCCAGCGTTTCACGGGCGGTTGCAACACCGCGGATGCTTTCGATTTCAGCACGGGAAATCGGTTGGTGATACGCGATGATGGCAAGAGTTTCTGAAGCAACGCGCGGCAATTTTCGGAGCACCAGAATCGTGATATTAAGCTGAGCTGATAAATCTGGCGCGGTACGGAACATCCAGCCACCTGCGATTTCAACCAGC
>CAZMQI010000040.1:0-17499 GCA_964568585.1 uncultured Rhodospirillales bacterium | reverse complement strand
TTTCACATCCGGTGGCTTCGGTTTTGGTGTTGGCGCAGGAATGATGGCTTCCGGCTTTGGCTCTGGCGGCTTTGGTTCCGGTGTAGGTGGTTTTGGCTCCGGCTTGGGCGGTTCCGGTTTTTCTGCTGGTTGAGGTGGCGCAGGTTTAGGCGGCTCCGGTTTTGGCTCCGGTGGTTTTTCTGGCGGTTTAGGTGGCTCCGGCTTTACCTCGGGTTTCGGGTCTTCTTGTCGCACGGTGTTTTTGGCAGTCGCCATGGGCGCAAGTTCGGCAATTTCAACAGGAATAATCGCTGGGGGTTCTGGCAATGGTCGTTGGAATTGCGGCAAGCCAAGCCATAGCAATATGCATATCAGTATGTGAAGCAGCGCAGAAGCGACGAACCATTTTCTCATCTGTCTTGCCTAAACAAACCGTTTGATTATTTCTTTGGTAAATCCGCAACGAGCGCAACATGCTTGAACCCAGCAGCCGCGAGCGCGCCCATGGCTTCCATAATCCTTCCATACGCAACACCCTTATCGCCGCGCACGAAAATACGCATATCGGGGTTCACACCCTTCATCGCCTGCAAACGTGGCACGAGTGCCTCAAGTGTGACCCGGGTTTCTTGCAAATAAATGTCACCGGTTGCGGTTACAGTCACAACTAACGGTTCTTTATCGGATGAAATATTCTGGCCTTGTGTCTGTGGCAAATCCACGGGCACGGAAACCGTGAGCAATGGCGCCGTCACCATAAAGATGATGAGTAGCACCAACATCACGTCGACCATGGGGGTCACGTTAATCTCGCTCATCGCGGCAGCTTTGCGCCGTCCACGTCGTCCCGATTTTGCACCAAGCTGTACGCCCATCTTACATATCCTCTAGATTACGGGACATGGTGGCGAGCAAATCATTGCCAAAATGGTCAAGGCGTTCGGCATAACGTGCGATTTCGCTATTGAACTTATTAAATGCAAGCACGGCAGGGATGGCCGCCACTAGGCCAATCGCCGTTGCGAACAACGCTTCTGCAATACCTGGCGCAACGACCGCAAGGCTGGTGTTTTGTGAACTGGCGATGGCGGCAAAGCTGTTCATGATACCCCATACGGTGCCAAACAGGCCGATAAAGGTTGAAACCGAGCCAACCGAAGCCAAAAAAGTCATATGCTTTTCAATCTGTGTTAACTCGCGGCCAATGGTGCCGTTAATGGCGCGTTCAATGCGTGCCAGCAAACTTGCGCGCATCGCGGCCGTTGCCATCAGATTTTTTTCAGCAGCCGCTTTCCATTCCTTCATCGCGGCGATGAAGATGGAGCTCATGGGGTCGGAAATCTTGCCATTGATTTTGTCATAGAGCATATCAAGGGAACCGCCTGCCCAGAAACGGTCTTCAAAAAATATAGCCTTGTCCTTCAACGCTTTCAGCTTCGTGGATTTTTGAAGGATAATTGCCCATGTCCAGACGGATGCGAATATCAGAACGATGATAACAAGTTTCACAACGCCATCGGCATGCATGAACAAACCCAAAGGCGACATATCCGCATGGGGTACGGAGCCGGGAAGTTTGAGCTGATCAACGATTTGCTGTTCCATGTGAATACCTTAAGAGAGAAGTCCGTAATAGGGTGGGTTAATGTGCGTAATGTATGGGTGTGCGCCATCGCGCGTCAATGCTTGTGTATAGCTATTCACAAGGTATTTACGGCTCTATTTTACTGCGGATTGAGGCTGGAATACGGCAAGGCTGGCCGTTCATATTAACCGACACCAAAACAACTTCGGATGCGGCCAGGGTGACGCCTGCGCGCAACACATTTTGCTGCAGAACCAGCGATGCATTGCCGATTTTGGAGATGGAAGTGTGGACTTCCAGTGCGTCATCCAATACCGCAGACGCCAGATATTCGATATTCACGTTTTTAACAACGAACATCGCTGCATCATCCTTGATCATCGCATTATGGTCGGCGCCCATTGCGCGCAGCATTTCGGTGCGTGCACGTTCGGCGAATTTCAGATAATTGGCGTGATAGACGATTTTTCCGGCATCGGTGTCTTCGAAATAGACGCGAACGGGCCATACATGCGGCTTAATCTCGTAATCTTTATTCATCATCACCACTTGCAAGTAAGCTGATTTGTTCTGCAGCGCGCGCTGGCGCCTTTATGCCCAGATGGGTATACGCGTTATCGGTCACCATGCGCCCGCGCGGGGTGCGCTGAATAAAGCTTTGCTGGATTAAATATGGCTCCACCACTTCTTCAATCACATCACGCTGTTCGGAAAGTGCAGCAGAAATCGTCTCAACACCAACTGGGCCGCCATTATAGTTTTCGGCAATCAGGCGCAGATAGCGCCGATCCATCGCATCCAGACCTTTGGCGTCCACATCCAATTTCTGCAATGCGCCATCGGCCAGTTTAGCATCAATTTCTTTTGCGCCTTGCACGGTTGCAAAATCACATACGCGTTGCAGCAGTCTGCCTGCTACGCGCGGTGTTGCCCGTGACCGCTTGGCGATTTCCAATGCGCCACCATCCGTTATCTTCATGCCCTGAATACCAACGGCGCGTAGCACAATCTGCTGTAATTCTTCCGCTGTATAAAATTGCAAGGGCAGGGGGATGCCAAAACGCTCGCGCAGTGGCTTGGTCAATAAACCTGAACGCGTCGTTGCGGCAATCAACGTGAAGGGCGGCAAATCAATACGCACAGAGCGCGCCGCTGGACCTTCACCAATCATCAGATCCAGCTGGAAATCTTCCATCGCGGGATACAGCACTTCTTCCACCGCTGGATTCAATCGGTGGATTTCATCGATGAACAGCACATCATGCGGCTGCAAATTGGTAAGAATAGCGGCAAGATCACCGGCGCGCGTAATGATGGGGCCGGATGTCGCGCGGAACCCAACGCCCAATTCACGCGATATGATTTGCGCCAGTGTTGTTTTGCCAAGGCCCGGTGGGCCATACAGCAATACATGGTCTAATGCTCGTTGTCGCATCGCGGCTGCTTGAATGAACACCGATAGATTGCTTTTTAAACTGCTTTGGCCAACGAATTCAGCGAGGCGCTGCGGGCGCAATTGCTGTTCGGCTTCGTTTTCAACTTTCTCGGCACGAATGATGGGGTTGGGCGTACTCATTTAACCTTCCCCATCTGTTTGGGTGATAATTCCTGCAATGATTTTTTGACCAACGCATCAAAGCCAATATCTTTATCTTCGCCAATCACGGCCATAACAGCAGCGAAGGCTTCATCGCGGCGAAAGCCAAGATTAGTGAGCGTTGAAACGGCATCGCCCGCCACATTCGGAACCGCGATGGGGGATTTGGTCGCTGCATGGAATGCTGCGACATTGCTCACGCCAAATTGTGCGACCTTGTCTTTTAATTCGGTCATCAATCTGGCCGCCAATTTCGGTCCAACACCATCGGCCGACGATAACAACGCCTTATCGCCATTGATAATGGCGGATGATAATTGCTCGCCGGATAAGGTGGAAAGGATGGATAGCGCAACTTTGGTGCCCACGCCCTGTACGGTGGTCAGTACTTTGAACGCTGATTTTTCTTCTGCATCGGCAAAACCAATCAGCGTAATCGCGTCTTCACGTACCTGCGTTTCAATTAGCAGTGATACATTGCTGCCAATACCGCCAATGCGGCGCAGCGTTTGTGCGGAACATAACGCAACATAACCAACGCCATTCACATCAATCAGTGCCTGGTTCTCATTCACTGCGTCTAATCTGCCGGTCAGCTTGCCAATCATGCACCCACACCTTTTAAATAATGGCCCTTCAACATCGCGTTGCTTGCACGGTGGTGAGCGTGACACACTGCAATCGCCAACGCATCTGCTGCATCGGGGGATTCCAGTTCGGCGGATGGCATCAACATCTTCACCATTTGGGCAACCTGATTTTTATCGGCATGACCATAGCCGCTGATGGATTTCTTCACGACATTAGCTGCGTATTCCGCAACGCTTAATCCCGCATGCGCTGGTGCGAGCATCACAACGCCCCTGGCCATTCCAAGTTTCAATGCAGATAACGCGTTCTTGTTCATAAATGTTTCTTCAACGGCAGCTTCGTGTGGCATATGTGTTTCGATAATGATTTTAAGCTCAGTATATAACGTGCTTAGACGTTCGCCCATCGTATCGGTTTTTGCCGCCGTTGTAATGCGTCCGCAGGCAACATAATGCAGGGCGTTGCCGGCAGCATCAAGTATGCCCCATCCCGTATGATTTAATCCGGGGTCGAGGCCGATGATACGTACCGAAGTTTGCGGAGTGATTCGCTGCATCTATTGATGTTAGCGGATTCTATTTCTGATTCCAGCTGTGGTTAAGGGGCCCATGCCCATGGCCGTACCCCGGCGCATGTTCAATTGCACCCATCACATAATTCCGGGCGCGGGCAATGCTTTCTTTTAATCCCATGCCTTGGCCAAGGCTAACTGCAATTGCGCTGGCGAGTGTGCAACCTGTGCCATGGGTGTGGGTTGTGTTAATGCGCGGGCTTTGCCATTCATAAATCTGGCTGCCATCCCACAACACATCGGTGATGGTATCACCGGACATGTGTCCGCCTTTGAGCAGCACGGCCTTGCTTTTGAATTTGCCAAGTTCCTGTGCGGCCGCTTTCATATCCGTTACTGCACGGCCAAGTAACGCTTCAGCTTCGGGGATGTTGGGTGTGATGAGAGTTGCCAGTGGCAATAGTTTTTCCTTCAGTGCAGCAATCGCATTCGCGTGTAACAATGCATTCCCGCTTTTTGAAATCATCACCGGATCAATCACGCATGGTGTGTTCTTTGCTTTTTCTGTAATCACTGATGCGATAGTGTGAATGACATCTGCATCATGCAGCATGCCGGTCTTCAATGCATCCGCGCCCAAATCATCCAGCACCACGCGCATTTGCGCTGCGATGATGTTTGCTGGCACCGCATGTACATCACTTACTTCACGCGTATTTTGAACGGTAATTGCGGTAATCGCTGTCATGGCATAGCCGCCAAGCGCGCTAACGGTTTTAATATCGCCCTGAATGCCTGCGCCGCCGCCGCTATCCGAACCTGCGATGATAAGGATGCGGCCTTTCACGTTAGGCTGCTTTTTGAATGAACGCGCACAAATCGCTGACGATGCTGTTAACTAATGCTTCGTCATCGCCTTCCGCCATCACGCGGATGAGGGGTTCTGTTCCTGATTTACGCACCAGTAAACGGCCTTGCTTGCCCAGGCGTTTTTCGGCTGCTGCAATCGCATCCTTGACTTGGCCTTGTTCCAGAATGGTTGTGGTGGTCACACGTACATTGGTCAGTTTTTGTGGCACGGGCGTAAAAACGCGCAATGCTTCGCTGGCTTTTTTCTTGGTCTGTACCAGCATCGCCAGAATTTGCAGCGCGGCAACCAAGCCATCACCGGTTGTATTGAAATCGCTCATCACGATATGACCGGATTGTTCGCCGCCCAAATTGCATCCGGTCTTGGCCATTTGCTCAACCACATATCGGTCACCCACGGCGGCGCGGTGCAGTTTGATGTTTTCATTTTCCAAGAAACGTTCAAGGCCAAGATTTGACATGACGGTTGCGACAATTCCGTCGCCGCGCAGCAATCCATTCTGTTTCCAGCTTTTGGCAATCAGCGCCATAATCTGGTCGCCATCGACCTTTGCGCCTTTTTCATCCGCTAAAATCAAACGGTCTGCATCCCCGTCTAATGCAATGCCGATATCGGCATTATGCAATACAACGCTTTCCATCATGGCTTCGGGCGCCACCGCGCCACATTTTTTATTGATATTAAAGCCGTCTGGCTTGGTGCCCAGTGAAACCACTTCTGCGCCTAATTCCCACAGCACAGCGGGCGCGACTTTATATGCGGCGCCTTCGGCACAATCGATAACGATTTTCAATCCATCCAGACGAAGACCTTTGGGGAATGAATTTTTTACAAATTCAATGTAACGACCTTTTGCATCATCCAGCCGCGTTGCACGGCCAAAATGTTTTGGGTCAATCAAAAATTGCTGCATATCATTTTGCATCAATTTTTCAATTTGCATTTCGGTTTCATCCGACAGTTTATTTCCATCAGGACCGAACAGCTTCACGCCATTATCATCAAATGGATTATGTGATGCAGAAATCATCACGCCCAAATCGGCGCGCAGCGAACGGGTGAGCATCGCAACCGCCGGTGTCGGCAATGGGCCAAGCAAGGTCACATCCATTCCCATGGCAACAAAGCCGGAGGTGAGGGCGGGTTCAATCATATAACCCGACAGGCGCGTGTCTTTTCCAATTACGACATGATGGCGATGGTTGCCACGTTTGAATTGCAAAGCGGCGGCCATTGCCAATTTCAGCAAGGTTGGCGCGGTCATCGGTTCCTGATTAACCTTGCCGCGCACGCCGTCAGTTCCGAATAAATGCCGTGTCATACCTGCTCCGAATCCCTAATACTTTAACTGTGATAGCCTAAATTATCGTAATGACTTTGAAACATCACGCTTTTTTACAGAGTTTTTCAGTGGTCGCCATACTTGCGTAATTAGCCACAATGCCTAAAAAACCGACGAAATGCCGGACAAACGCAAGGTTTTGTTAAGGCCTAACCCATAGAGTTTTGAGCGATATTGACTGTAAAAGGCCTTAGTAAAAGGCCCAGATAAGAAGTATGAACACGCAATCTTCGACCGAAACGGCTGAGACGTCACATGATGCGCCCGCACCAGAGCAATCTGCTGAATTAGCGGTGCAGCCAGCGGCTGTCGTTGCGACGGCGGTAATCGACGAAGTGGATGCCAGTACCCACTTTGTTTTCAAACACAAAATCTTCACGATTCAAAATTGCAAATTCGCGCTAAACGGTTCCGACCGCATGCCGTGTTTTTATATTCCGATGGGAGATAACACCGTTGCGATTGAGCTTGCGAAGTTACAACAGGAATTCAACCTGCCGCCGGATTCCGTGGATGCAGCATTATTGCTGAAAGTCCAAAAAGGGCTGAGTTACGTCAAAGAAATCCGTCCGAATGACAGCATTCCGCGTGAAATTCTGGATGGTAGCGCGTCGTGGTCGGTGGATGAAACGCATAAGGAATTAGCCCTCGCGCGGTTGCAGATGGATTTGATATTCTGGTTGCAGGGGCGACGTGATGAAATGCCGCCGTTGGAACAATTGAAGCGTAATCTGGCAACGCCCAAAATGCGTGGCCAGCTAAAAGATGCACACGCCAAGATTTGCCAGTTATTGAAATTCGAAGAATTAAAGGTCTCCCGTGACCGCGTTGACGAAATCGCGCGTGAAACCACCTATATCGAAGCGTTGCGTGAACGAAGCTATAAGCTCAATGACATCCAGATGAAATTGGCCAACTTCTATACAGCCTATAAGAAGGAAGCCGCGTTCTCTGCCGAAATCACCCGTATGCTGGACTTAACGCGCCGCGCGATAAAGGTAATTAGCGAACGCTTCACCAAAATCGATACGATGCTGCGCGAGCCACTGAAGGCGATTAACGAGCATGCTATTACCATTAATATCATTCGTGCCGTTCGCGATGAAGTGCATCTCGAGCTTAAAAAATGGGATGAATATTTCCCCAAATGGGCGGAATTAAAAATCGAGCGTGATGATACAACCGAAAAATTCTTCCGTGTGTTCTATCGCTTCCTTGCTGAAAACTATATGGAACAGCAAAGTTGGAGCGCGCCTAAAAAGAAATAGTGCTTAGTTGCGCCTGTTTTTAACAAGGCCATCCACAACGCTTGGGTCTGCCAAGGTGGAGGTATCCCCCAATTGATCGACTTCGCCGCATACAATCTTACGCAGAATTCGCCGCATGATTTTGCCCGAACGTGTTTTGGGCAACCCGCTGGTGAATTGAATGAAGTCAGGTGAGGCTATCGGGCTAATTACCTTGCGTACATGGGTGATGAGTTCTCTATTCAATGCGTCGCTGGCTGTCTGGTCTGCTTTCAGTGTTACAAATGCATAAATGCCCTGGCCTTTAATATCGTGGGGGTAACCAACCACGGCGGCTTCGGCAACGGCCTTATGTGCTACCAACGCACTTTCGATTTCTGCGGTGCCTAATCGGTGGCCTGCAACATTCAGCACATCATCCACGCGGCCTGTAATCCAGTAAAAACCATCAGCATCACGGCGTGCGCCATCGCCAGTGAAATATTTGCCCTTATAAGTCGTGAAGTATGTTTGTTCGAACCGCGCATGGTCACCATATAAACTGCGCGCTTGTCCTGGCCATGAATCAACGAGACATAAATTACCTTCGGCTGCACCGTGCAGTTCGTTGCCTTCACCATCCACCAACACCGCCTTCACACCAAAGAACGGCAATGTTGCAGAACCAGGTTTCAACGGTATTGCGCCAGGCATGGGGGTGATGGCATGGCCGCCTGTTTCGGTTTGCCACCATGTATCGACAATCGGGCAGCGTTCATCGCCCACCACGCGGTAATACCACATCCACGCTTCGGGATTGATTGGTTCGCCCACGGTGGCCAGCACGCGCAAGGATTTGCGACTGGTTTTTTTAACAAACGCATCGCCTTCACGCATCAAGGCACGGATGGCGGTTGGTGCGGTATAAAAAATGTTCACCTTATGCTTATCCACGACTTGCCAGAATCGCGATGCATCGGGGTAGTTCGGCACGCCTTCAAACATCACACTTGTTGTGCCGTTCGCCAATGGCCCATACACAACATAGGAATGTCCGGTGACCCAGCCAACATCAGCCGTGCAAAAATAAACTTCGCCTTCCTGTACATCGAACACCAGTTTGTGGGTCATAGATGCGTATAGCAAATACCCCGCACTTGTATGTAATACGCCCTTCGGTTTTCCGGTGGAACCTGACGTATATAAAATGAATAACGGGTCTTCGCTGTTCATGGGTTCGGGGGCACAGACGGGCGAAGCATCTTTGATAAGTTCATGGTACCACTTATCACGTGCATTCCACGCCACCTGATTTCCAGTGCGCTTGACTACCACGACATGTCTGACATTCGGGCAATCTTTGACCGCTTCATCGGTGTTCTGCTTCAGCGGGATGATTTTATTACCACGCAACCCTTCATCTGCGGTAATCACAATATCCGACCCGCAATCCAGAATGCGTTCCTTCAGGCTGGTCGGCGAAAACCCGCCAAACACTACCGAATGCACCGCGCCAATGCGCGCACAGGCCAGCATGGCAAAGGCAGCTTCGGGAATCATCGGCATATATATGGTAACGCGGTCACCTTTCTTTACGCCCAGCTTTTTCAAGGCATTGGCCAGTTTGCAGGTTTCGTCATATGCCTGCTGGTAACTGATATGGCGCGTTAAATGCCCGTCATCACTTTCCCATAACAGCGCGGTTTGGTGGCTACGTTTTTCTAAATGCCTGTCCAGACAATTGACAGAAACATTCAGTGCGCCATCTTCAAACCATTTGATAGAAACAGGGGAATTGAACGATGTGTTCTTGACGCGGGTGAATGGCTTCATCCAATCCAATCGCTTGGCTTGCTCTGCCCAAAATGCATCGGGTTGTTCGATGGATTGGGTGTACATCCGCTGATAGTCGGCAGCGTTCACCAGCGTGTGTTGTGCAATGGATGGTTTGATCGGAATTAAATCTGGAGTGCTCATCAAAAAGACCTATTTAGATTTACGCTGGCATAAGCCAGCGGTCGGCTTCGCCCCTTATAGCTAAACCAAATATATTTGGTTTAGCTATATCGATGTGGATAGTTTGCCTTAACCATTTGTTTAACTGATTTGACAGGTTTTTAGTAATTACACGAAGAGCAGGAAAAACCACATAAAAAACCGAGTGAATCCAATGTGTCGGTCAAAACTAGCTGTGCATCGCAACACATCCTTTACACTTTTGCGTCGCAAAACATCAAAAAAGCTTAAGAATTCAGCAAGTTATCTTTAACGGCGTTTTAGCACTTCACATGCATACTCATTGCATCACGAAGACAAATTCATGTCCAGAATTCTTAAGTCCATTTAGGAGAGAGTAACATGTCACGCGAAACCGAACTAACATTTGCAAGCGGCGCGGATGATACATTGGAACGTTTGGTTCAAATGACCAACCAGACCAATCTTGTTGCTTTGGACAAAACCATTGCTGCAATCCGTCGTTCACCAGTAACCACCTATGCGGCAGCAGCTGCACGGTGTGGCAGCATCGGTGAACGCATTGTTCGTGCAGCAACGGAAGTTGGCGCAACGTTACAAGAACGTCCTGCTCGCTAATCTTA
This sequence comes from uncultured Rhodospirillales bacterium, assembly GCA_964568585.1. Taxonomy (GTDB): domain Bacteria; phylum Pseudomonadota; class Alphaproteobacteria; order UBA9219; family RGZA01; genus RGZA01. The sequence continues at coordinate 7,197 of CAZMQI010000040.1, read as the reverse complement.
AGCGGCTAATTCCAGAACACGTTTCCATTCTTTTTCGGTCACCGGTGACACGCTAAGGCGTGATTGTTTGACCAATGCCATTCCTTTTAAAATCGCATCTGCTTTGATCTGCTTCAGCGTTACGGTTTTTTTCAGCGCCTTGACTGGCTTTACACTTACCATCACAAAACGCTTCTTTTCATCTGATGGATCCGGATGGGCTTCTTTGGTCACTTCCATGATGCCGACGATTTCTAACCCTTCATTGGAATGGTAGAAAAATGCCTTATCGCCGTTCTTCATCGCTTTCATATTATTCGCAGCCTGGTAATTACGCACGCCATCCCAATTACCCTTGCCGTCTTTGACCAGTTTTTCCCACGGATACGCATCAGGTTCCGATTTCATTAGCCAATACGCCATGGGTTACTCTGTCGTTAGTGGGCGAGAGAGAAGCAGTTCCATCATCGCGCCGATATCGGCATTGTGATGTACGACAGAAACAACAGCATCCGTGATGGGCATATCGACATGACATTTTTTGGCAAGTAATTGCGCGGCAAGTGATGTGCTGACACCCTCGGCAACTGAAACGCGGTTCTTTAAAATAGCGTCCAGCGTCTCGCCGCGTCCCAATGCCGCGCCAAGCGACATGTTGCGTGACTGGGTTGAACCACAGGTAAGTACCAAATCACCAAGTCCCGATAACCCCATCAGCGTTTCCTGTTTTCCGCCCAGTGCAACCGCAAGCCGTGTTATTTCACGAAGCCCACGTGTCATCAATGCGGTGCGCGCATTTTCGCCAAGGCCTTTGCCAATGACAATACCGCAACCAATGGCGATTACATTTTTCAATGCACCGGCAATTTCAACGCCGATGACATCAGCCGAAGCATAAGGGCGGAAGGTGCGGCTGCTTAATTGTTCACAACAATGTTTGGCGAACTCCATATTGCTGGCAGCAATCGTCACAGCAGTTGGCAGGCCTTTGGCAACTTCGGCGGCAAAGGTCGGGCCAGATAATACGGCTATCGGGTTATCGGGGAATATCTCGCGAACGACATCCGCCATCAGTTTTGCTGTATTCGTTTCAATGCCCTTGGCGCAGATAATCAGTGGAGCGGTATTTGCAATATGTGGTTTGATGTGCTGGCACGTTGCACGCATGCCTTGTGCAGGTACAACTAACAACACCGCATCGCAGTTTTTTAATCCCGCCATATCGCTGGATGCTCTAATCGATGTATCGATGGCAATGTGTGGCAAATAATATGAATTGATATGCGCGGTATTAATGTCGTCAACCACGCGTTGGTTGCGCGCAAAGAGCCCAACTTTTTTTCCGGCGCCTTGCATCGCTTGCGCCAACGCAGTCGCCCATGCCCCGCCGCCAATAATGCCGATTGTTTGAAATGCGTTCATGTTCAATTCTTATAGTATTTCAGTCGGTTCATAAAGAGGCCATCTTGGGCGCGGTTTAAAATCAAGCCCGTCAATCATTCCAAGGCGTAATTTCTCTAATCCTGCCCATGCCACCATCACGCCGTTATCGGTACAAAGCGCGGGGGGCGGGGTAACTAATGTGAAGCCGTATTTCGCGGTAACATTCTGCAAGCCTGCACGTAATGCCTGATTGGCGGCAACGCCGCCTGCAGCCACCAATGTTTTTGCATCCGGATAATCAATCGAAATCTTTTCAATCGCGTGTTTGACGCGGTCGGCAAGGCATTGGGCCACTACGCGTTGAAAACATGCCGCAATGTCGCTGCGCTTTTGGTCATCCAGCACACCAATGCGTTCCGATAAGCTGCGTACAGCGGTTTTCAAGCCAGAGAATGAAAAATCACAATTGGGTTTGCCCAGCATGGGGCAGGGCAATTCATATTTAGTGGCATCCCCCGTTTTTGCCGCTTGTTCAACCGCTGGGCCACCCGGAAAGCCAAGGCCTAACAATTTTGCAACCTTGTCGAATGCTTCGCCAACCGCATCATCAATGGTGGAGCCATACAATTTATACTTGCCGACACCTTCCACGGCTAATAGCTGGCAATGTCCGCCAGAAATCAAAAGCAACAAATAAGGAAAGGTTACATCGTCAGTAAGGCGTGCGGTCAGCGCATGAGCCTCCAAATGATTGACCGCCAAAAACGGTTTGCCGGATGATAGCGATAATGCTTTACCCATCATCGCGCCCACCATCACCCCGCCAATCAACCCGGGGCCACACGTTGCGGCGATGCCATCCATTTCTGCCAATGTCTTGCCGGAATCCCGAATCGTTTTTTCAACCAACGCATCAATGGCATCAAGGTGAGCACGTGCAGCAATCTCCGGAACCACGCCGCCATACATGCGGTGTTCATCCAGTTGCGATAATAAACTATGCGCTAGAATGCGGCGGTTGTTATCCACAACCGCTACCGCTGTTTCATCGCACGATGTTTCAATTCCTAGTACTGTTATGGGAACAATCATGAGATAAGGATATAGCGCACTGTAAAACCCTTTGCTATATCTTCTACATGACTACATTTGTTTCAATCCTTATGGGCATCGCAATGGCCGCCGTTCTGGCGGTATTGGTGGTTGGCCTGATCAGCATGATCAAAGGCGGGGAGTTCAACCGTAAATACGGCAACCGCCTGATGCGTTGGCGCGTCGGCTTGCAAGCGGTGGCGCTCGTGCTGTTTGCCATCGCGCTTGTCCTAAAGCATGGTTCTTAATCGGAGTTTTAAATGAAAATTCTCGTTCCCGTAAAACGCGTCATTGATTACAACGTGAAAATTCGGGTCAAAGCAGATAACAGCGGCGTTGAAACCGCCAATGTCAAAATGGGCATGAACCCGTTTGATGAAATCGCGGTCGAAGAAGCCGTGCGTTTAAAAGAAAAAGGCAAAGCGACCGAAGTGATTGCCGTGACGATTGGTTCTACCCAATGCCAGGATTTATTGCGTACTGCCATGGCGATTGGCGCAGACCGCGCAATTCACGTGGTGTTTGATGGCGAAACGCAACCACTTGGCGTTGCCAAGACATTGAAAGCCATCATCGATCAGGAAAAGCCGGATTTGGTGATTTTGGGCAAGCAAGCGATTGACGGCGATAATAATCAGGTTGGTCAAATGCTCGGCGCATTGCTTGGTTGGGGGCAGGCGACCTTTGCATCCAAGGTTGAAGTCGGTGCTGGCACGGTCGATGTCACACGCGAAGTTGATGGCGGTCTTGAAACCGTGCAGCTTAAACTCCCCGCCATCATCACAACCGATTTGCGGTTGAACGAACCGCGCTATGCGACCTTGCCGAATATCATGAAGGCTAAGAAGAAACCGATTGAACCATTCGATGCTGCCGCAAAGGGTGTTGATTTAACCCCGCGCATCAAAACCTTGCGCGTCGATGAGCCAGGCCAACGCAAGGCAGGCATCAAAGTACCAGATGTTGCAACGCTGGTTGATAAGTTACGTAACGAAGCAAAGGTGATTTAATATGCGCGCACTTATTATTCTTGAACATGATGGCGTAACCGTTAAATCCGCTTCCCTCAGTGCGATTGCTGCCGCAAAAAAACTAGGCTGCCCAATGGATGGTTTGGTGATGTGCAATGCTGGTACAAGCGTTGGCGATGCCGCTAGCAAAATCGCAGGACTTGAAAAGGTTTTGGTCAGTGAAGGCGCACAATACAAAGATGATTTGGCAGAAAACGAAGCGCCATTGGTCGCGCAAATCGCCAAAAACTATACGCATGTGTTTGCACCCGCGACCAGCTTTGGCAAAAACCTGTTGCCGCGCGTTGGCGCGCTGATGGATTTGGCCCCTATTTCCGAAATCAGTTCGGTAGAAAGTGCTGATACTTTTAAGCGTCCCATCTATGCGGGTAATGCGATTGCAACCGTGCAATCATCCGATGCCATTAAGCTATGCACCGTGCGCGCGACATCGTTTGAAGCAGTCGCGGCAACTGGCGGCAGCGCGAGCGTAGAAAAAGTTTCAGCAACAGCCGAAACCGGCCTTTCCAAATTCGTTGCCCGCGAAGTTTCCAAATCCGAACGTCCTGAATTAACCGCGGCAAAGGTTGTTGTGTCGGGCGGGCGCGGCTTGGGTTCTGGTGAAAACTTCAAAATCCTTGAAGCATTGGCCGATAAACTGGGTGCTGCCATCGGCGCATCACGCGCTGCGGTGGATGCTGGCTTTGTGCCCAATGATTATCAGGTGGGGCAGACGGGTAAAATCGTTGCACCGAACTTGTATATCGCAGTTGGCATTTCCGGTGCCATTCAACATCTGGCCGGTATGAAAGACAGCAAGGTGATTGTGGCCATTAACAAAGACCCCGATGCGCCTATTTTCAATGTCGCCGATTACGGATTAGTGGGCGATTTGTTCCAAATCGTGCCGGAATTAACGGCTGCGGTTGAGAAGAAATAAGCCCTTCAATCACTATCATCTTTCTGCTATCAAACTGACACGACGTTCCGTTATGCGGAGGGGTGGCAGAGTGGTCGATCGCGGCGGTCTCGAAAACCGTTAAACCCGCAAGGGTTTCGAAGGTTCAAATCCTTTCCCCTCCGCCAGTTTTTTCCGTAAATTTTTTCTGCCACATTTCATTTGACGGTAATTTTATTGTTTTGCCCATCAGCTAGGGCAGAGATTTTATTCCTTCGTGCCTAATGTCATTGTCTAATCATTCCGAATAAGGAGTTGACCATGGCGCGCATCCCATCATCGTCCCGCAAGCCACCTACATCTGTCGATCCTAATCAGTTCGAGCGCGGTGAAACCAAAGGCAATCTCCGCAATGACGGTATGCCCGCAACCGATATCGAACAATATGAAATCATGTCCGGCAGTGGCAATCGTGGTCAATACCGCAACGCTCCAGCCCCCAGTTCTGCTCGTAGCCCATCCGCAAAGAATGGCCGTAAACCGAGCAGCTCGTCTGGCCGTGGTCATAAGGCGGCATAGATGAGGGAAGCAGGTCGGGGGCGTGAAGCCCCCGACCCCTTCCGATTTTTAACACATATTTTTACAACGATTAAAACCGGTATCCCACATTAACAGCGCCAAATAAATCAGCTTTATCCTGCCCATAATATTCCGGTGCGCGCCAATTAAGCGTGTAGCTGACTTGCGTGCGGCCAAAGGTGAAGGCGGCGCCCAGATTGGCATCGCCCACAATCGGCTTTTTACCAACCGATGGGCTGTCTTCGAATGTATTCCCATCAAGAAAGATGTTGCGGCCAACTACACGGCCTTCAACACCTGCGAACAGCGACCATGAAAACTCGCCTTCGGGTACAGAGAAATATCCATTGCCCGGCATCGCAGGACGAACGCGCAGCGGCGTACTTTGCCATTTATAAGCTTTTGGAACCAGTTGGAATATCAACCCTGTGTCAGCATAGGTATAAACATTACCAATGGTCGCACCGGCATAAGGCGAAGCACGAAAATGTAAATCGCCAATCTCTGCCGTATAGGCTTCAGGCCACATGCGTTGCCAAGACCCCATCAAGCCAATTTCATTATGCAATTGGCTGTTCCAGCCTTTCGGGTCTTGTGCATCCAATAGCGTATGTACGAATTGCTGTGTTTCTTTGCCAAGTGCCCATGGGCCAATTACACCAACGGTTAATTCAACTTCATCTTGATGGTTGCCGGTCAAATTAGTCATCCCCATTGATCCATAAAGGAATGCTGCATAAGGGCGGTCTTTGGGATTAGGAATGGCGAGTGCAGTTTCACGCGGCGTGTATAAATTCTGTCCAGCCGAATAATACACGGACGTTGTGTCATTGACGGAGAACATCGGAATAAAATGATCAAGGAAGTTTGCAAGGGCAGGTGGCTTATCACCGGTATCGTACCAGCTCACGCGAATTCCATTGGTGTAGTTTTGATCTGCACCAGAACCCAGTGAATCATTTTCAATGGTAAGGCTGACAAATTCATCGCGCGGCTTATTGGCTACATGGTTCTTGAATTTGTTTTCTAATGTATCGGGTTTTGGTCCGGTGACATCTGCGGTTTCCGCATACGCGACCGCAACGCAAGACGATATGGATAAACAAAGTATAAGTGCAAACACAAAACGCATAATCATCAGTTCCAATCAAAAACGAAGCAACTATGTATTTATCCCTTATAAGCTGGCTTCTCAAGCTTATAGAGAATTGATGCCACATTTAGCAATCTAAGTTCCTAACCACTAACGAAGGGAACACCTTATGTCTAAACAAGTACTACTTATGACTGCTGCACTTATCTCAACTCTTGCCATTTCAGCATGTTCTACCGAACAACGTGCTGCGGAATTGCCACCAGGTAAGTACCAAAAAACCACAACGTCAACTGATGCCTATGGCACAACCACTGAACGTCGCGATGTTACCAGAGTAACTCGTGACGATGATGGTGATAAGGACGTTTACGTTGAAACTGAAACCACCAAGGATCCAAAGGGTATGTTCAACAAGAAAACAGTTAAAAAATCCAAGACCGTAGTACATACCGATAGCCAATAAACCAATTGGCTTTCAATCAAAAGCTGGGCGAAAGCCCAGCTTTTTTTTAACTGTCCTGATGCTTTAGCCAATCTCCGTAAGGCCGGTATCTGCGACTAAACCACAAAACGAAAGCACGCCAGAACGGATTCCGGCGTGCTTTACATCAATCAACGTTAGCCGGAGATTACTTCTTCACGCCAACGGTTGGATCTACTTCTTCCTTAACATCAAGTGTGGTTTTGCCATCCACCTTGTTCACACGATGAATGATGCGCTTACCATCCTTCACTTCTTCTTTGTAAGCACTGTCGGTTGATTTTTGGTTCATCAGACCTTTTGGGTCTACCGCACTGTGGGTTTCCACAGTCTTGGTCACGTCGCCCTTTGCATTTTCTTCAATGCTGGTTTTGGTCATGTCTTTGGTTTCTGTGCCGGCAGAATTTTTCGATGCACTTTCATCAACACGTTTTTCAACATACGTGCCGTCAGCCTTTTGATCGACCTTGGTTTCTACTTTGGTATTGGTGCTGATGTCAGCTTTAACATTGCTTCCAATGCCCAGTTCTGCTGCGCCAGCTAGTGCAGGGATGCTCAATGCCAGTACAGCAGCAGTTAGAATTGTAAACTTCTTCATAGGATGTTCCTTTGGATGTTGTAGCAAAGAATAGGAAGGAACCGGAACCAATCCGGCTCCTTCCCTTAGGTGGGTTTAGGT
>CAZMQI010000039.1:0-17795 GCA_964568585.1 uncultured Rhodospirillales bacterium | reverse complement strand
TATCCGCACTGGTAAGCTGACTGTAAATCTTGATACACGTACCGTTGAAGTTGAAGGCCAACCGCTCCACCTCACGGGTAAAGAATACGGTATTCTTGAATTGCTATCATTGCGTAAGGGCACAACCCTCACCAAAGAAATGTTCCTCAACCACCTTTATGGCGGTATGGATGAGCCAGAACTCAAGATTATCGACGTTTTCGTATGCAAGCTGCGTAAAAAGCTGATGCAATCGACCTCGGGCGATAACTACATCGAAACCGTTTGGGGTCGTGGCTATGTGCTGCGTGATCCGCAAGCTGGTTCTAGTGAAGCACCCTTAGCTCCGCCTCCTGAAAAGGCGCGCGTTGCTGGATAAGCTTCGTTTATAAAATTGAAAAAACCCGCTGGAGCGATCTGGCGGGTTTTTTATTTTAGTAGTGTCTGTGCACCAATCCGGCCCATCTCGTTATAACCATCCTGATTGTAATGGATGCCATCCTTCATCATGCCACGGCTTTCGAAATCAACCGCGCCAGAGAATATGATTTTGGTATTTGGAACGTGTGAAGCCACGGCTTCCTGTGCGGCATGCACAACCGCATAGCCATGGTTTGATGGGATGATGGGATTGCCGTGCTCATCCTTGCGTGTATCTGTTCCGGTTTTGAAGATATAAAAACCCCAATCACCAGCTAGGTGTTTTCGATAACGCTGGATGACGCCGGTCAGCATCGCCTCGACATCAGCTTGGCTTAGTTCCGCACCATAACAGATGTTATTGGCCTCGTTCTCGCCCTGTGACCACAAAATGCCTTTAAAGCTGGGAGCGTAGCCTTTGGCCAATAAGAATGCCTGTGCGGCCAATGTCTTTTCGATGGATATGCCTAGTAAATCATGGCTGCTGGGCATGGTATGGCCAGACCAGTGTCCTGTGCCAATATCGGCATAGGGAGACATGCCCGTGCCACCACGCGCCGCAGGGATAAAGGCGATACACCGCCCCGTTTCAAGCGCATAGGTATTGCCAAAGGAAGGCCATGCGCTGCCGGTATAGGCGTTGCCCACGGGGTCATTCGCTTCGCTGATGGCATTATTATAAACCTGCAGCACTTTACCAGGCAGGACTTTGGGGGATTTGGTCTTGTCGCCCTCGCCGACTGCGTTGCTTTGACCGGCAATCAGAAAAACGTCGATTGGCCCGGGAACCAAGACAGTCATGATGGTTATGCAGCTTTCCACATATCGGGGGGGCAAACGGATGGAATGTAGATGCCGCGTTGGCTTTCAACACTTTTGAATTTATCGCACAGACCAAGCGTGGATTCCGCGCCGCCGAGGAATAATGCACCATCAGGGGCAAGAACCTGCGATTGTCGCTCAAGGATTTTTGATTTGGTTGGCTGATCAAAATAAATTAGCACATTGCGGCAGAAGATAATGTCGAACAGGCCAATCGGACCCCAATCTTCGAGCAAGTTCATGGTGCGGAATTGAACAGCATTACGCATTTTATCGCTAATCTGCCACTTGTCTTCCTTTTGCTGGAAGTATTTGACGAGCATGGTGACGGGTAATCCGCGCTGCACTTCGAACTGGTTATAGATGCCAGCTCTGGCCTTTTCGACGACTTCTTGGGATAAATCTGTTCCGATGATTTCGATATGCCAGCCCGGCATTTTATGGGCTTCTTCGGATAATATCATGGCCAAGGAATAAGCTTCTTGCCCCGTGCTGGATGCAGCAGACCAGATACGCAGCGATTTTTTTGCTGCGCGCACTTTAAGTATATGTGGCAATACGACCTGACGAAACTGGTCGAATGGCTTTTGATCGCGAAAGAAGAATGTTTCATTCGTCGTCATGGCTTCGGTGATGGCTTCCATGACTTTTTCATCGCGCTTGCTACGCAAGGATGAAGCGAGTTCTTCTAAGTCTTTAAGTCCAAGCTTCCGCGCGACCGGCATCAAGCGGGATTCCAGCAGATATGCTTTCTCAGATGTCAGCACAAGTCCTGAACGTTTCTTGACCATATCGGCGAATAAATCGAAATCTTCTTTTTTCATTCCGGTTGCCCCTTGCGCGCAATCTGCACAATCGCGGGACCAATTTCTTCAAGCGGCAACACGGCATGGCAAAGCCCACTTTGTGCAACTGCCGCTGGCATACCCCATACAACGGAGGTTGCTTCATTCTGTGCAATCACTGCAGCGCCACCTTGTACGGCAAGCTCTGAACCTTTTTGGCCATCTGCGCCCATGCCAGTCAAAATAGTGATAAGCAGCTTACCGCCATAGACTTCGGAAAGGCTGCGTAGCATCGGGTCAACGGCGGGGCGACAAAAATTCTCTGGCGGGTTCTGATTTAAGCGCAGCGTTACGGTCTTTTCGCCTGTGCGTTCTGCAGTCATATGATAATCGCCGGGCGCAAGGTAGATGGTTCTGCCAACAACAACCATGCCGTCCTTGGCTTCCACACATGGAAGCGAGCCGCATTCAGTGATATGACTTGCCAATACAGACGTAAAGGCGGCCGGCATATGTTGCGTTATGAAAATGGGTTGTGTCAGATCTTTTAAATGCGGGATGACTTTAAGTAATGCTTCGGGCCCGCCCGTGGATGAACCAATGGCAATGGCCGAAGGCCGTGCAATCGAGCCTTGCCGCAAAATGATTTGTTTAGGCGTTGGCAGCGGCAATAGTTTGGCTGCGCCTGCAGGTCTTTTTTGTTTTTCAATGACCGGTGCTGGCCCCCGTGTGCGACGGCGCGCATCACCCCACTGCTTTATTTTTTCAAGCAGTTCATGCTGGAAATTATTACCTCCAGTGGCGAAGGGTTTATTAGTCCCGTTTGGTTTTGTGATATAATCTGCCGCACCGGCTTTTAATGCCTTCATACAGGCATCGCCTTGCTGCGCGGAAGCAGTGCTAATGAGTACAATTTTTAAATCAGGGCGCACGGCCAATAAATTAGGAATGGTCGTCATATCCGCGATAGCGGCATCAAGCAGCACGACATCGACATCATGCAAATTGAGTTGGCCAAGCGCCGCGCGGCCATCCACAGCGGATGCTACTACGTTAATGTCATTATCATCACCAAGAATGCGCTTGATAAGGCTCCGCATAACGGCTTTGTCATCAACCACCAATACATTAATTGGATTATGATGCGGGGCTTTGCTTTCCATGGTCTCAATTGGCTGTGAGTAGTTCAATTGCTTCATGACAATAAGGTATTTTCTACTAAGTATTTTCTATCAGGCCCAGCATTTGTAATTTTGATTTGATGATGTCGCTGTCGAATGGCTTCATGATGTATTCGTTGGCACCTGCCGCCATGCCTTCCTGAATGTGATTGAAATCATTTTCAGTGGTACAGAAGATAACTTGCGGGGTATCGCCTTTCGGCATGGTGCGGAGTTTACGCAAGAATTCAATTCCGCTCATCACCGGCATGTTCCAGTCGAGCAAGATAACGTTAGGCATTTCTTTTTCGCAGGCTGCAACGGCTTCTTGTCCATGCTCTGCTTCAATGCACTTAAATCCGAAGCCATCCATGATGGTGCATGTGACGCGGCGGATGACGCGGCTATCTTCAACGATGAGGCACGTTTTAGTCATTTTAATTCCTTACGTATTTAGGCAGGTCTTATATTTAAATAGATAGGCTTTAGTAACGCACCTTATATCCCATTTTTACGTTTAAACCTTAAGAACAGGTTACTTGCTCCCGTAACGTAGCAATAAGCAAAATTAGAGATCGGTTTGTTCGATTGGCAGTTCGGCTGATTCCAGCGGCATAAGAATAACCGTGAGAAGTTCGGGTGAATGTTGTTGGGTGCTTATTTTAAAACCGTAATAATCGCTGAGACGGCCAGTTACATAGGCATGCACTGTACGCGGCGTAATATCTTCGACTTTGGTCACGCCTTCCAATGCTTCGCGCATGGCTTCGGATAATTGTGCATGGCTGCCGCCGATGGTGAATTTGACACCGGTTCGTCCCAACTCAGTTGTGGGCTCAACGGTAACATCGCCGCCATGGCTCAGCACATCTTCAGAAAGCATGCATAGGCATAATGCGATTTTCAGCGCACCTTTTTGTTCGGCAACTTTTTGGAATGCTTCATCTTCGCCCCACACCAATTTTGATTTGCTGGTGGAAAGATAATCCTTCGCGGTGTTACGCATATCTTTCAGCGTGACGCCCTGTTCCGCTCCCGACTTTCCATAAGCCATGCGGAATAATCTGAGCCGCTTCGCGGCTTGCTGCGCCGAGGTACTGATGAGCTTCATCGCCTCGTTGACAACGGAGCCGCCAATATCCTCCACCAGCTCAATCCCGTTGTTAATCGCCCCCACTGGGCTGATCAGGTCATGGCAAATTTTTGATGAAAGAAGCTCGAGAAGGCGAATATCGATAAGCATCAGGGCATGTCCTCAGTTATAGCGTGGGTATTGCGCGAGACAGAAAAACGAATCCGACTATGAAGAAAGCGTAGGTCGTAGCGGTGCTACGGACAAGCTTTCTGAAGTAGTCGGGGCGTTTTTCTGCCGCGCCCTTTAGGGTCTTAAAAAGAAAGCAATCTGCGTTGTCAGCTTCGCTTGGCGGGGGGTGTGCCCCGCCCACGCTCGCTTCCTAGCATATGGCTTTCTTTTTAAAACAATACTCCGCGCTATAACTGATGACATGCCCAACTGACCGTATAATAGATATGTTGGTTAATTCGATTCACAGTATAAAAAAGTTAAGGACATGTTCAAACAACTCTTTTAACCTGTTCGCCATGTCCAAGCCCAAAATAGCCTTTCTTGCCGCACCAACCGATGTAGCACAGCAATCCCTAGCTGCGTTATCAAGCCGTTATGGAAGCGTGCCGATTGAAGCTGCGGACGTGATTGTTTCATTGGGAGGCGATGGATTCACGCTGCACACCCTTCATGGCATGCTGCATTGGAAGAAACCGGTCTTTGGGCTCAACCTTGGCACCTATGGCTTCTTGTGCAACGAGTATAGCGAGAATGATCTCATTGAGCGCATCGTGCTCGCACATTCAGTTGTGTTGCATCCATTGGAAATGGAAACGCACAATCAAAAAGGCGAAGTCAAAAAAGCATTCGCATTCAACGAAGTTTCGATGCTGCGTCAAACGCGCCAATCCGCAAAATTGCGTATCACCGTTGATGGCATTGAACGCCTCAGCGAATTGAATGGTGACGGTGTCTTAGTTTCCACGGCTGCTGGTAGCACCGGATATAATCTTTCAGTGCACGGGCCGATTATTCCTGTCGGCACACCGTTATTGGCGCTTACCCCTATTTCACCATTCCGCCCACGCCGTTGGCGCGGTGCATTGCTGCCCTCCAAATCAGTTATTCAAGTGGATGTGCAGGATTACGACAAACGGCCAGTTAGCGCCGTTGCGGACTTCACCGAAGTACGCGATGTGAAAAGTGTGACCATCAAAAAAGTCTTTGAAATCAGCCTTACCTTGCTGTTCGATCCCAAACGCAACCTTGCGGAAAAGGTCATTCAAGAGCAGTTTTTAGAGTAAAACCGCCCTATTTTTACTTTCAATTTTGGCCTGTTATAACCTGCTCCTACATATTTTAGGAATTAAGGGTTTTAAGCATGAGCACTATTCGGATGAGCGTTTACACGCTGATGGGTCTTGTTGAAAAAGACGTTTCATTGGCAGCTGTGACCGATAAAAAATCAGGTCGCGTTTTTGAAATTGCCATTGTTAGTGTCAACGTTGCAGAAATTACATTAGATGGACGCGTTGATGCACAACAAAATTTGCCAGAGACATTGGTGAGCATGCTGCAAATTCCATCTGCAGTCGTTACCGATACTTACCGTGTTAAAGAAGAAATTTTTGCCATTCGTGAACGCAGTACCGAAGCTAACCCGCAAAGCTGGGCAGTGCCTATGCGCAGACTAACCCGGGCGCAACAGCGCAAACTGATTGCCGCTAGCGAATTGATGGATGCAACAAAAGGCCCGATTATCCCGCGTTTTATTCTGGAAACAGGTATTGCCGCACATCAAGCCGTATCAAAACAATGGGGATTGGCATTGAGACCAAAGGGCTTGTTGTTCTCGTCAAAAGCCGCCAAAGGTAAAAGCAAAAGCGCGAAGGCCGCCTTGCGTCGTTGAAATTTCAAAAATGCCTTCTCCGTTTTTCTTTAAATCAATCAACTCGTATAAGCGGTGATCGGTCACAGTCACTTCAGCGTCTTTCACGTCTTTGCCGGCGACATCAATTGCTGGCTTTCCGTCAAATGAAATCTTGGCTTTAACGGGTTTACCGTCAGCAGTACCCAGTACCAGAAATACTTTTCCGCCACGAAAATGCATTTTAAGGGCAGCACCTGCATTTGCTTCACTGTATTCTGCTGCGCGTTTCCAATCGCCGACCAATGTCCAGTTATCGGCCGTAAGATTATCCCATGCTTTCACAAGGCGTTCAGCGCGCGCCGTGCCCAGATAGGTTTCGGGGGTTTGATTGAGGGTATAGCCCTCCACAGCGTCACTAAGCTTTGCTTTTTTACCTGTTTCATTAAGTGCATCGCGGATGGCCTTTTCGGTTACGTCGTAATTACCTTCGCCAAAATGGGTATAAACGATCTGGCCGCTTTTATTAATCAGATAATGTGCTGGCCAATACTGGTTTTTAAAACGGTTCCACAGTGTATGGTCGTTGTCTTGCACGATAGGGTATGGAATATCAAAACGCCGAATTGCTTTTTCGACATTCGCTATGTTTTTTTCAAAATCGAATTCTGGCGCATGCACACCAATCACAACAAATCCCTTGTCCTTATATGCCTGATACCATGATTTGATATAGGGAAGCGTACGCAGGCAGTTGATGCAGGAATAGGTCCAGAAATCGACAAGCACTACTTTGCCTTTTAAATCTGCCGATGATAATGCCGGTGAATTTAGCCACTCGCCCTTGGTTGCTATATCAGGTGCAAGGATAGGTTTTGCAAGCATTTCAGCTGAAGCAGGCGCGCTAAGCAGCAACAAGATGGCGAATAATAGACGCATGAACACTCCCCTATCGGATTACGCTGGCATAAGCCAGCAGGTGGCCTTGCCACCTTATAACGTTACCAAATGTAATTGGTTACGTTATAGATGCTTGGTTATACCATCTATTCGGTTAAAGGCGCAGCTTGGTTACAGTTATGCGTATTCGCGGAAAATCAGGCAGGCGTTGGTGCCGCCAAAGCCGAAGGAATTGGACAAGGCCACATTGATTTTCTTTTCGCGCGCTTTATGCGGGACAAGATCAACGCCTTGGCAATTATCGGATGGGTTATCAAGATTAAGCGTTGGCGGAAGAATATTTTCTTTCGCTGCCATAATCGAGAAGATAGCTTCCACGCCCCCCGCCGCGCCAAGCAAATGACCAATAGCAGATTTAGTAGAGGAAATTGAAATCTTATCCATGGCTGAACCAAACAAACGCTTAATCGCGCCAAGTTCGATTTCATCGCCCAGCGGCGTGGATGTGCCGTGCGCGTTGATGTAATCAATATCGCCTGGGGTTACTTGCGCGCGCTTCATCGCCATTTGCATTGCACGGTAACCGCCATTGCCATCTTCTGGCGGCGCGGTCATGTGATGGGCATCACCCGATAGGCCATAGCCGATAAGTTCAGCATAAATTCGTGCGCCGCGTTTTTTCGCGTGTTCCAGTTCTTCCAGAACTACAACGCCAGCGCCCTCACCCATCACGAACCCATCACGGTCCTTGTCGTATGGACGTGAACCTTTTTCAGGTGTGTCGTTAAAGCCGGTTGAAAGTGCGCGAAGCGCAGCAAAACCAGCCATACCGATTTTGCAAACCGCAGCTTCAGTACCACCAGCGACCATGACATCTGCATCGCCAAGGGCAATCAAACGTCCCGCATCACCAATGGCGTGTGCGCCAGTTGAACATGCCGTAACATTCGCGTGGTTTGGCCCTTGGTAGCCGTATTTAATTGAAACTTGGCCAGAACATAAATTGATAAGGCTCATCGGGATAAAAAACGGCGAAACGCGTTTCGGCCCTTTTTCATGGAGTGTAATAGAAGTTTGATAAATGGCTTCCAAGCCGCCAATACCCGAACCAATCATCACGCCGGTACGTTCGCGGTCTTCATCGGTTTGTGGTACCCAGCCGCTATCGGCAATCGCATCATCGGCAGCGGTGATTCCATATAGAATGAAATCATCCATCTTCTTCTGATCTTTATGCGGAACATGCTTTTCAGGATTGAATAAGCCTTCGCCTTCACCGCGCGGAACTTCACCTGCAATCTGGCAGGTTAAATCACTGGCATCGAAACGGGTAATCTTGCGAATACCCGATTTGCTTTTGATAATGCCGTCCCAGTTGTGGCGCATACCAAAGCCCAACGGAGAGAGAACACCCATACCTGTGACAACAACGCGGCGCATTACTAAAGGTCCCATAAAAAGTCATCCCCGCAAATGCGGGGATTTAAGCAACTTTAATTGAATCGCTATTAAGCGGCTTTGGATTTTGCGCTGATGAAATCAATCGCATCTTTAACGGTCAAAATCTTTTCAGCTGCATCATCTGGAATTTCCACGCTGAATGCTTCTTCAAATGCCATAACCAATTCAACGGTATCAAGGCTGTCTGCACCCAAATCGTCAATAAAGCTGGCATTTTCGGTGACTTTGCCTTCGTCGACACCCAAATGTTCGACTACAATCTTTTTGACTCGTGCGGCGGTATCGCTACTCATGGAATAACCTTTCCAGTTTGGTTTATAAAACAGTGTTATAGCGCCCCTTTAGATTGCCCAGTTTTATATGAATCTGGACGGAGGGGCGAAAGTGAAGACATGATATGCGTGGCTTTTGGGGTCGTCGTCAACTGTTTTGCATATCAAAAATTAATAGGTTAAAGTCTAAATAGCATTTACTTGTGGAAAAACCACAAATTCTTCTAATTTTCCAATGTGTTAAGAATAGGGTCTAAGAAATGAGCACTGCCAACGCACCTAACAAGGAAGCTGAAAAAGCTGCTGTTGTCGCCAAGTCTGGCAAGAAGAATGATTCTAAAGATGGCAAAGCACCCAAGCAAGATTTAGCCCCGCTCAGAAGTCTTATTCCGTTACTAAAGCCATATTCCAAGCAAATGATTTTCGCGTTGCTGGGATTGATTGTCGCGGCGAGCGCAACACTGGGTATTGGTACTGGCGTACGGGGTGTGATTGATACCGGATTTGGCAAAGGCAATGCCGACCTTCTCAACCAAACACTTGTCATTTTATTCATCGTCATCACCGTGATGGCCTGTGCGAGCTTCGCACGTTTTTATTATGTGTCATGGGTTGGCGAACGCGTAGTTGCCGATTTGCGCCGCAAAATTTTCCGTCATCTTTTGCAGCTTAGCCCGGCTTATTATGAGACAGCGCAAAGCGGCGATTTAATTTCCCGCATGAATACCGATACAAGTTTATTGCAGGTCGTTATTGGCTCATCGGTATCAGTTGCGATGCGTAATGTATTGTTGCTGGTTGGCGGTACGGTGATGATGTTTATCAGCAGCCCCAAATTAGCAGTGATGGCGTTTTTCATCGTTCCATTGGTGATTGTGCCGATTATCTTGCTGGGACGATCAGTCAAAGATTATTCACGCCAAACCCAAGACCGCGTTGGGGATATTAGTTCTGGATTGGAAGAAACCATTCACGGGATCACCACGATTCAAGCTTTGGCGCGTGAAGATATTATTTCCAAAAACTTTAATGAAAGCGTGGAAGCTGCATTTAAAACATCCCTTTCACGCGTGAGCGTTCGTGCGTGGATGATAGTGGCGGTCATTACGCTCGTCTTTGGATCCATTGCCATTATCATGTGGCGTGGCGGCCATGACGTAGTGGCGGGATTGATGACAGCAGGTGAATTATCATCCTTTGTGTTCTATGCCGTTTTGGTTGCTGGCGCGGCGGGTGCTATCAGCGAAGTGTTCGGTGATTTACAACGCGCAGCAGGTGCGATTGAACGCATCAGTGAATTATTGCTTATCCAATCAGATATCAAAATCCTGCACAAACCATTGCTGTTGCCTGATCCTGGTTACGGTAAAATCATGTTCGATAATGTCAGCTTCTTTTACAAATCACGCCCGCAATCCGCGGCCGTGGACAGCTTTAGCTTGCAGGTCAAACAGGGCGAAAAAATCGCCATCGTGGGTCCAAGCGGCGCTGGTAAAAGCACGCTGTTTCAACTTTTACTCCGCTTCTATGACCCGCTGGCTGGCTCCATTCAGGTGGATGGGTTCAATATCACCGAAGTCCACCCGCGTGATCTACGCCGTAAAATCGGTTTCGTGCCGCAAGACATCACCATTTTTTCGCAGGACGTCATGTCCAACATCCGCATGGGTCGTCCCGATGCAACGGATGAAGAAGTATTGGCGGCATCAACCGCTGCGCGTGCTCATGATTTCATCGAAGATGATTTGCCACAAAAATACAAAACCTTTGTCGGTGAAAAAGGCATTCGTTTATCGGGTGGTCAAAAACAACGTATTGGCATTGCCCGCGCGTTCTTGCGTAACGCCCCTATCCTGCTGCTTGATGAAGCAACATCGGCGCTAGATTCACAAAATGAAAAGGATATTCAAAAAGCGCTGGCTGAATTGATGGAAAACCGCACGGTGCTGATCATCGCGCATCGCCTTTCAACCGTCATGAATTGCGACCGTATCATCGTGATGGATAAGGGTCAGATTGTCGAACAGGGCAACCATGAAGAGCTGATGAACAAGCAAGGTCTTTATTCCAAGCTTGCCAAACTGCAGCTGAAGAAGGATTAGAGTTTCATTTGATGCGATTGCTTTGGGCTTCGCCCAACTGCGACTGCATTAATGCCCAACATCTTCGCCGCGGTTCTTTTTAATCTTTTTCCAGATTTGCTTGCCAATATACACAACGGCGATAACGCCGAGCAGCGAGAGCATGACGGTTTCCATCGCATGACCCAGTACGTTATCGAGCACTTCGCCGAATAAATACCCGACCATCGAGAATGAAATAGCCCAAATACCGGCCGCCCAGAAATTCCAGAATGCGAATTTCCTCCAGTCCAACCCCGACAGCCCCATGGCAAAGGAACTGACGTTGCGTACTCCGTAAATGAAGCGGTAGCTGAGGATGAAGGCCACATCATATTTCAGAATAAGGCCAGCGACCTTATCAGCGCCTTTTTGCAGCTTGGGG
This sequence comes from uncultured Rhodospirillales bacterium, assembly GCA_964568585.1. Classification (GTDB taxonomy): domain Bacteria; phylum Pseudomonadota; class Alphaproteobacteria; order UBA9219; family RGZA01; genus RGZA01. The sequence goes on along the minus strand of CAZMQI010000039.1, from coordinate 6,558 downwards.
AACCGTTTAAGGATACCCGGGCCATAACGACGACCAAGGTAAAAATAGGTTTGATCGCCGCAATAACTGCCAAGCCACGCAATGGCAATCAACAAACGTATATCGAGGATGTCTTGCGCGGCAGCAGCGCCAGCAAACAGTACAAACGTCTCACCTTCCAGAAACGTCCAGACGAAGGTGATGACATAAAACCAGTTACCGTGATGTTCGATAAATTGATAAACGTCAAAATCAGCAATGGATTGCCAAAATTCCGCAAGGCTGGCGGCGATATCCATGTGTTAAATCCGAATTGATAAAAAAGGTGAATCGAAAAGGGACGATGAGCAGCAACGCTAACGAAGCTCGCAAGCGTTGTCAAAGCGCCCTTATCGAAGATGGGCGGGGAATGTGGTTATTTATAGACAACCTTGACGACTTCATAAACCTTGGTGCCGCCAGGTGTATTGATTTCAACGCTATCTTTGGCTTTTTTGTTGATAAGCGCACGGCCAAGAGGCGAAGTAATCGAAAGCAGGCCTTTTTTAATATCGGCTTCGTCTTGTCCAACAAGCTGATAGGTCACTTTATCTTCGGTATCTTCATCGATGAGATTGACGGTAGCACCGAATTTGATGTCCTTATTCGCGGCCAATAGCGAAACATCAATCACATCCGCACGCGAGATTTTATCCTCGAGCTCGCCAATACGGCCTTCAATGAAGCTCTGCTTCTCGCGGGCTGCGTGGTATTCAGCGTTTTCTGATAAATCCCCCTGCTCGCGCGCTTCGGCAATCGCTTTGATTACGGCGGGGCGTTGGATCGATTTCAGTTCTTTAAGTTCCTCACCCATACGGTCATAGCCGCCGCGTGTCATAGGAATCTTTTCCATTGTGTAACCTTTATAAAAAAAGCAAATCAGGGGTTTGTTTTGGAAAACAAAAAGCCATTCGCTTGCCCGATTTAGCAAGCAAAGTCATTGTGGCTTACCCAATATATAGAAAGAAATCGTTTGTTTTTCAAGATGTTTTGGAGGGTTTTATAGCAAGACTGCCTATGCTACATTATGGAGCAGAACTGATTTCACCCATTTAAGCCGAGACATAGCGTGGACGATTACGCCGATTTTGAAGACGAAAAAAGCAAGATAACCATTCATACCAAGGATGATTACGAAGGCATGCGAATTGCCGGAAAACTGGCGGCTGAAACGCTGGATTACATCACACCCTTTGTCGTCCCCGGCGTACGCACGGATTATCTGGATAAATTGTGCCATGATTTTATTCGTGACCATGGCGCCATCCCTGCTCCGCTGGGCTATCGCGGCTTTCCAAAATCAATCTGTATTTCACCTAATCATGTTGTGTGTCATGGCATCCCCAGTGAAAAAACACTGGAAGATGGCGACATCGCCAATATCGATGTAACGACTATTGTCGATGGTTGGCATGGCGATACGTCACGTATGTTCTTTGTCGGCGATGTGAATTTGAAGGCGCGTAAATTAGTTCAAAACACGTATGAGTGCATGATGAAAGGTATCGAGATGGTCAAGCCCGGAGTGACACTTGGCGACATTGGTCATGCCATTCAAAAACATGCCGAAGCGCAAAACTATTCCGTGGTACGTGATTTCTGCGGCCATGGTCTTGGCAAAGTATTCCACACGCCTCCATCTGTTCTGCATTATGGCAACCCCGGCACCGGTATGGCATTGAAGGAAGGCATGTTCTTCACCATCGAGCCGATGATAAATGCTGGCAAATACGATATTAAAGTATTGTCGGATGGCTGGACGGCTGTAACGCGCGACCGCTCGCTTTCCGCGCAATTTGAACACTCGCTCGGTGTTACGGCTAACGGCGTTGAGATTTTCACGCTATCCCCCAAAGGCTTAACGCAACCACCATTTGCAACATGAGCGCAGTAGAAAAGAGCACGTTAGTTAAAGTCAGGCCGCACTACTCCGGCCATCGTCAACGGCTTCGAGAACGCCTGTTAGAGAGCGGCGCCGATGCACTGCAAGATTATGAGCTTCTGGAAATACTTTTGTTCGCATCCATTCCGCAGCGTGACGTCAAACCATTGGCCAAGGATTTGCTGGCTCGCTTTAAAACATTGAAAGGTGTTATCCACGCGCCACGCGAAGCCTTGGAAGCATTCGGCCTTGGAGATGTTTCCATTTCACTTTTTACCACGGTTGCTGCAACGCATCTGCGTATCAGCCGCAATGAAATCATCGACCAACCCATCTTGAATAACTGGCAGAAGATTCTTGATTATTGTTATGCCGCCATGGCGCATGAGACCATCGAACAATTACGTATCATTTTTCTGAACCGCAAGAACCGCGTGATAGCTGATGAAGTTATGCAAAAGGGCACCATCGACCACACCCCCGTTTATACCCGTGAAGTCATCAAGCGTGCGTTGGAACTGGGGGCTGGCGCCATCATTGTGGTGCATAATCACCCCACGGGCGATCCCACACCCTCCAAAGATGATATTGTGATGACCAAGGCACTTGCCGAAGCGTCCAAGACCGTTGGCATCGTGCTTCACGACCATCTGATTATTGGCAAGGGGTGTCATACCAGCTTTAAGGAATCAGGCTTGCTTTAAGTACCACTGGGTTTACGCTTAACTGTCTCAATTTCCATAAGGCCGATGTATATGCTTCGTAACGTCATTACCGCCCTACTTCTTGTTCTTACGCTCGGCCTTGTGACTGCGTGCGGTGATGACAAACCGGCGCCGCAACCTGCCGTTCTGAATTTCTGGCGCCCTATCAGCAATCCGAATGTATTTTTGAATACCGTTCAGGCCGGACAAAAACTCAATTACGATTTAGCACAATGCAAATGCAGCAATTACCCCATCAATGTTCCTCATCAGGAAATGGCTACGTTAGTTCCTGATCAAGGGCGCCTTGCCGAAACATCCGCTATGCGCGTGGATAGCGGTACGGGCTGCTCTACCACCCCAAGCGTCGTACTAGTTGAATGCATGCGCTGGCGCGGCTGGGAACCTTCGGCTTGCAGCGGCAGACTTAATACCCCTGGCGGCGTGCAATGTGCTGTTACCATAGATAATCTCCCTAGCTATCCTGAAGAATATCCTTATAAAGGACCCATGGATGAAACCTTTGGTGATGGCGGTACATCACCGGCAGAAACCCGTCAGCGTTACCCCTGATATTAGCTACCCTTGGATAAGTCATGATACCTAGATATTCACGTCCGGAAATGACCCAGATATGGGATCCGGATAACAAGTTCCGTATTTGGTTCGAGATTGAAGCACATGCGTGTGACGCACAGGCACAACTTGGCGTTATTCCAAAAGAATCCGCTGCTGCCGTATGGGCAAAGGGTAAATTCAACGCCGAACGCATCGACGAAATTGAAAAAGAAACCAAGCATGACGTGCTGGCGTTTCTGACCAACCTTGCTGAATCCATCGGCGAGCATGCGCGCTTTGTGCACCAAGGCATGACATCCAGCGACGTACTCGATACCACGTTATCATACCAATTGAAGCAAGCCGCAGATTTGCTGATTAAGGATCTGGATGATTTGCTGGATGCGTTGAAAAAGCGCGCCATGGAACATAAATACACAATGACCATTGGCCGTAGTCACGGCATTCACGCAGAACCCACGACGTTTGGCTTGAAACTGGCGGGACATTACGCAGCTTTCAAACGCAACCGCGAACGTCTGATTGCCGCACGCAATGATGTTGCGACCTGTGCAATTTCAGGTGCGGTTGGAACATTCGCCACCATTGACCCGTTTGTTGAAAAATATGTTGCTGAAAAAATGGGGCTTGCTGTTGAACCTGTATCTACGCAAGTCATCCCCCGTGACCGCCATGCAATGTTCTTTGCAACCTTGGGCGTGATTGCTGGTTCCATTGAAAATCTGGCTATTGAAGTACGCCATTTGCAGCGTACCGAAGTGCGCGAAGCACAGGAATACTTTGCCAAGGGACAAAAAGGTTCCTCGGCAATGCCGCATAAGAAAAACCCGGTATTGTCGGAAAACCTTACTGGACTTGCACGTATTGTGCGTGCTGCCGTGAACCCCGCGCTGGAAAATGTGGCGTTGTGGCATGAACGCGATATTTCACATTCCGCCGTTGAACGCGTGTTTGGCCCTGATGCTACGATTGCTTTGGATTTCGCCCTATCACGTCTTACCGGCATGATGCGTGATTTGATTATCTATCCAGAAAACATGCGTAAGAATTTGGACAGCCTTGGCGGCATTCATTTCTCACAGCGCGTACTTCTTGCACTTACCCAAGCGGGTATCAGCCGTGAAGATGCGTATAAGAAAGTTCAAGCAAGCGCGATGCAAATTTGGGAACAAGGCGGTCAGCTCAAAGACATCCTGCTCAAAGATGCCGACATCATGAAGTTGCTGAACACACAGCAGATTGATTCGTTGTTCGACGAGAAGGCCTATTCGGCGCAAGTCGATACGATTTTCTCACGCGTATTTGCGTAAGAAAAACATGCGCTTTTGCTGAGAAAAAGCACCCTTCAAAACTTGGCACGTTTCTCGCGTTTGCAGTACATCTGCAACACAAGGATTAACAATCCTTTTATTAACTTTTAAGTAATACAAAGCCTAAAAACTGGTGGAATGAGCACATTCCCCGTTGGAATCCGTTCACCATTACTCTATCCGAACGTCATAAATTCAGGCGAATTAAAACCTGGTGAAGTTGTGGCGACGACCCCGCTTGGCCGCGATGCGGATGGAAAAAATCTGGTCGCGTATATCGTGCGAACAGAAGAAGAAGTTCCTGCCTATAAACTTCCCAATAGTTCAAACAGCAATACACCCAAAAAATCTTTTCTATCAGATGCTGCAACCGCAGCGCTTCAACAACAGACGCCACAGACGAAACCAAAAGTCGAACAACGTGTTCCGTCAAAAAGCGAAACCACATCCGCGCAGTTCATCAAGCCGGATGATTTGTTATCGCGTCTTGAACAATCGCAAGTCGATCAACTGCGCGCACGCAATGACGCGGTACGCAGTGACACAACCAATCTAAATGATGGCGCTGGCAACGCCCTGCTCACCTCGCTTATCTACAATAAAGGGCCTGATGGCAGACGTTATGCCGTGGGCGTTTCTGCGCCCTTGTTAACCCAATCTGGCAGCGCGACACCCGACCCTGAAGCCGAGGAAACCCCAACTACTCCGCTGGGTAAAGCCACATCTGCCTACCGCCAATCGGCCTATTTTAATGCCACGGATTTACGCTCCGGATTATTAAATAAGGCAATATAACCCCTCAATAATTTGGATATTAACCATAAGGTTTAAATCTTCCTTAGCCATAACTGTGTAAAATTTTAGATAGTTTTTATATTTTTATACATTGGCCATGGCTGTAAATAGAAACGACAGACCCAACGGTTATCAAGCGTATCCACTTTCGCGGCCGATGATGAATGTCGGCGGCTATCGCGGCGTGAATTATATAACAGTGAACACGGCGCTTCCGAGTGATCCGCGCTTTGTGGATCGCTCCAAACTCCCTAATGGATGTTCACCTGCGGATTATGCGAACATGTTCTCACGTTTGCCACGTGAACTGGATGCGGCCTTACGCACAAGGGGCCATGCTGAAGTCTCCATTGCCGTGGATGAAAACGGCCAAGTGCAACGCGTAAATACCGGATCCACGAATGCACCGCGCACAACCTATGTTAGTGCGATGATTAAACGCATGCCCGATGGTACTAACACGATTGTCGGCATTTGGGGCGGCACAGCAGGCGGTGGAAATAACGGTGCAGCGGCAGCGATGTCTACAATCAAGATGATGACTACCTTGCCGGGGCGCACTGCCCTTGCAAATTCTGCGGTGCTTGAAGCAACACAAATGCAATGGGGCAATGCCCAGCTTGCCAACACCGGAACATTAAACCGAAATCCACTTGGTTGGTCATATGCCAATAATGGCGCGACGACATTTATTCCCTATACGCAAACGAATACCTATGGCGTGCATAAACAGGACAGTCTTGGGGAGCATCATAGCAGATCTCCAAACACATGGGGGTGTACTACAGGTACAGAGCAATCATTTTTAGCACGTACAAATTCACGACTTGCCATGATGATGGGACATACCGCACCAACACACCATGATTGGGGTAATGGTCTTGGTATACAAAATCATCCCATGAATGCGTCTTCGGTGTTTGTACGCAACAAGGCAATCGCCGCAGGCACGCTCGGCCCAATTTTTCAACTTAATCCGTTGATGTTTGATACGGGCAATCAACGCTACATGAATTTGGCGCAACAATTGAATATATCACCACGGGTTGCACCCGCCGTGGCCATGATTAATCAGACCATGGCCAATATCCAAGCCGCCATTCCTGCCCCTACGGCTGGGATAGTGTCACCGCATAGTGTGCACGCCAGCACACTTAGAATTCAGCAATTGAGCACACCAGTGACCCCAGCACACCAAGCACCGCCTGCACCAAGGCCGCACATCCCATTGCAAATTCATAGAGCTCAGGCACAGACATAGTTCATTTGG
>CAZMQI010000038.1:0-19019 GCA_964568585.1 uncultured Rhodospirillales bacterium | reverse complement strand
GGTGCTGATGCTGGCTGATTGGCACGGGCACTTGGCTCAACTGGTTTGTTGGCACACTGACATGTTTTCTGCCCACACTTGTTGAATTGCTCAATTACTGTCGGTGTTTTTTTAGGGTCTTTCTTTTCATCTCCTTCCTGTGTTGATGGTTGTTGGAGTTTTGCATTTCTGTCTACCGTCGGGTGGCGCGCAGTGTCATCTGCGGATGGTTCGCTTCTGCCCTCCGCGTTGGTAGATGGCTTTCCCTTATCCGCAGGGGCTTGGCGCGATTGAGGGTCACGCGTTGGATTATCATTATCTGGATTTGGCGTGCCAAATCTTTCTGCTACGCCACCATTTTGCGTGCCCTTCTCTACTATTGCTGCATCCGGTGCACGCCCAAATTTGTTGACTGGCTGTGGCTGTGCTTCAGCAACCGGATTGGAGCTAACACCGTTTGAATTGGGTTGAGCTGTTGGGGCTTTTGATTCTACTGGCTGGCTATTTAGCTGCTGTACAGCTGGTGCTGTCTGCACCGTTGGAACAACCGCTGCACTATTTGACGGGACAACATTAGGTGCCTGAACCGTTACAGTTTGAACTGTTTGCGGAGCAGCTTGCTGAATAGGTTGTTGAACTATTTGGGAAGCTTTTGCTGCTGGCTGAACAACCGCGATATTATTAATCTGCGTGTTACTTTGTGGCAGTGCAGTTATCGGCGCAGATACTACGCTACTTACCTGCACCAATGTGGCCAGTACGGGAGCTTGTTTAACTGCATCTGTAACCACTGAAAAACGCTGCGTTGCTATGGGTACACTGTTCGCACGGTCAGTAACTGGCGCGGTAACTGGAGCGGTGACTTGCCGTGTTTCGATTGCCTTCACCAACTGCTGCGGCACAACGCGAAAGCGATTATCGTTGGTAGCTTGTGATGTAATCGGCTGCACTCGCGCTGCTTGATTAACGTTCGCGGCACTCACTATCCGTGTATGAATCTGCTCTGTCCGCGCGGGGGTAAGCACCGTGAAATGCCGCGTTACCTTTGCTGGTTCCGAAGTTGCTACAGGGATGCGCGGGTGTTGCGCTACATCTTTACTTGCCACAAGTTTCAGCGGAACTTTGAAACGCGCTTCTGTCTTAACTGGTGCAACGTTCTTCGTTGCCAGATGTAATTGCGTTTTGCTGATTTGAGTAAGAACAACAGCCTCTCGCATAATCGGCAATTGGCGCAGTTCTTTTACCTGCGCCAGCATGGTCTGCACAATTTTGCGGATTTCAGGTGGGTTTGCGGAAGTATTCAATCGATTGAGCTGTGCCAATATCGGCTTCAATGCCTCGGCAGGAAGTGATTTGCCTTCCTTTTGTGCCTGCGCCGCCATCTTGGAGAATTGCTCCAGCTTCACGCCAAGTTTTTGCACCTGCTGCACCTTGGCATTCAGCCCGCCCATTTGTTTGCCAACCGCTTGGGATGTGCCAAGCATATCTGTGGTCGACAGCATCACCATCACGGCTTGCAAATATTTCAACCGTTCAATAACACGGTTGATATGGTCCATCTGCGTGCGGCCATCGCGTAAATCGCCGATGGTCACGGCGTAATGTTCCCCATCAACCGTCAATTGGGTTGCTGCATCATCCTCGGTGATTGATGCGCTGTCTTTTGTCACCACAACGGCAATAATTTGCGTTTCACGCTTAGCGGCATATTCGGCGACAGCGCGCTTGGTAAAGCTGGCCAAGTCAGTATTGTCATGAAAATGGCGGTCCAGCTTGCCCAGAACCGTCACCACCTGCCCAGCCGATTGAAAGCAAATGGCCGCAGCAGCACTTCCAGTATCCATACTGGCTGGCTCTGTATCCTGATGTAAGGCTGGTGCGCGTTCGGCAACAGACATATGAAACTCTAAATTTAAGTGGATTACATATGCGGAGCTGACAAGCGTAAAACTACGCGTGCTCAAGCGGTCATATCCGCATGCAATGAAGATGGTTGATTAGACGTGTGCCGGCGGTGCGCGCGGGCTGGCAAGCGCGTGATACGGCTTGCTTAGGAATAATTCCTGAAATGCCAACAGACGTTCAGGAACCAAAAATAATTCGGGAAGCATGAAAACAGAAATCGGTGCAGCAACCGCATGCGGTGCCCAACCAAACGGGCAAAAATCGGATGACGCATGATGCGATTTGGCGGGTGCGGACTTATCCGAACCATCCACCAGTTTTTCTTCAAAACCAGAAGCCGTACAGATGGTGATTTTGATAACACCATTTTGCAATGCCTGCATATCCGGCATATAGCCAGCAGGGATAAACCCCTTCACCAACACCATCAGCATAACAAGCACCGCAATTCCTTCATTAAGGAAGGTTGCGCTGCGAATGCGGCTAAGGAATGAAATCGATGGGTTATTCATACTAGGCTTTATAAGCCAGCCGGATAAAAACGGCAATATGGCGTTATGCCACAGGAATCTAACATATAATTGGTTGCGGGAGCGCGATACCGCTTGCACAATAACAATGACAATCACGCACTTTTATTCAGAATTGCCATATAATTCAAGCCCATTCTTACACACGCAGCAATTCCGACCAGCTGGTGGTGTAACGTTGCGAAATATGGATTTGAACCAACGGCCTATGGCTTTATGGCATCGTCTAGACGCTTGAATAAATGAGAAAGCAAACTTAGCGCATCCAAACAGTCTTTTTCATCGAAAAGCTTTGATACTTTAAGGTCAGCATGTTCTTCATGCGTAACAGGATTTCTGCATCCTCTAATAATCCCTTGAGAAAGTTCCCTTTGCCCATTTTCTATATTTTCCAGCGTATCTTTATTAAATTCTGTTCCATTAGGCCTCTTATAACCTTTTGTAACTGATAGCAGCTTAGCCACACCTTTTTCACTGCCAAAAACAGCGCCCATCATAGGGTGATCATCACTAGTATTGCCTTTGGAATTAGTCCGTACTTTATTTGCATACCTTTTCGCTGCCTCAAGAAAGGCAGTATAATAATCTTTGTTTTCGTAGGGAATTTTTGAAGCGTCTCGCACTTCAGCGTGTATATGGCGCCAATGATAGTATGGGTATTCTGGAACAAGCCCATGGATCATATCTATAACCTTGGCTTGGCTTTCTGTAGCAACGTCTGTTTCGTCGATAATGGCTTCTACTAAAGATTCAACCTGCCCTCTAATCTCGTTCGGGAGTTTGCCAAACCAGTCCGTGGTATCGATATGCGTTTGTTCACCTATAGTAACTACCTTAGCTTCCTTTCTTTTGGCTCTCCATTCGATAACAATTTTTCTAATTATACTTACTAAATAAATTCTAAGCTCTGCAATTCCCGGCAGTTCCCAATTCAACGACTGCCTATTAGTTGAAATAACATCTTCTGTAGTATCATCAATAAAATTGATATCTAGCCAACCAGTTATATATGAAAATACATGACTAGATTCAGGAATGCCAAAAAATTCAGGCGCATTCACCATTCGGCCATTCGCGAACAAAGTTATTCCACGCAGACCAGGCTTGATGGGCTTTTCTGTAGAAATAATTTTACCTGTAATTTTTTTACTATTTGAAAATTTTTCTTCAACTGATGCTGTGAAATCTGGAAAAATCCACTCAAACTGCGATTCAATATTTTTATACTTTAAATCATTAGTTACTTGGATTGCCTCACCGTCATTCAAACTCAGCAAACAACTGAAATCAACGTCAAAAAAGTTAAATAATTTAGAAAGACTTACAGCAAGCCCATCTTTATCAAAAGGGCTTTCCCTTCTTAGCTTCTTTAAAATTATTGTCGTCCCATGAGATTTTTTATCACAATCAGTGATGGTGTACTTTGGCTGGTAATCCTTGTCAGTTGTTCCGATTAAAACTTCCCAATCCAATGTAAATGTTATTTGTTTGCCAGTACCTTTTTTTATTGTCGAGATTTCAATAATATCACCGATTCCAAATAACGCTAATTTGCCAAGCCCCTTCTTACCAGTAGCTTTCCGTTTTCCACTAGGGCTCTTATTTGCTCCATCTTTGCGACGATTACGTCCAATTCTTAAAAATTTAGTATTGATGTCGTCAAAATCCATTCCGACGCCATCATCAATGACATGAATGCTTTTCTTTGATCCTTTATCGTAGAGCTTTACCTGAACATTATGCGCATCAGCATCGAAGGCATTGGCAATCAACTCAGCAATTGCATTTGGAATTTGGGAGTACATTTTGACGCCCAGATGTTCGATCGTTTGTGGATCAAAACTCATTTTCAAATGAGGCGTCATTTTGCTCATACTACATCCCTTTACGTTTTCCGTTTCTTGAATTTTCAGAAAATTTAATTATGTGAGAGGCTATATTACGAGATTGATGATAACTGAACTTTGGTGGCAATGCATTGCCTATTAACAATGCTAGTGCCTGCTTAGGAATATCACAGGGAAATTGGTAATTGATTGGAAATGATTGCAAAAGCGCTGCTTCCCGAGGCGTGATTACTCTATTTTGCTGTGGGTGCAGAAAGCGACCTTTTGAAGGGTTCAAACATCCGCCAGTTATTGTACTAGAATAATCATCCCAGCGTAACCGGCCATAGATATCGTTAAATCCGACATTCTTTTTGCTATGACATTTGAGAATATATTTTTTTGGCAGATCAATACGGCTTCCCCCGTTTTTGGGGGTGAGTTTGATACGCTGATTAATTTCTTCTGTGTGCTTTGCAAAAATCTTATGGAGCGGGTCTAAAGTATTTTTTGGCGGCGCTAATTTGGCAATTGCATCACGCACTGTTATTTTTTTTAACTTAGGCTTGGGAATTTTTATTTCGCCAAGAAGTGAGCCAATCATGACTAGTCTACGGCGACTTTGGGGAACACCATAATTTTTCACATTTAGAATTTCTACTTTTACTTGGTAGCCAAGAGCATTAAGTTTCTTAACAATCCCTTTAAAAAGGTAATAATCTTTCAATCCTGGCACATTTTCCATCATTATGGTACGTGGCTTGAGTTCTTTTACTAGCCTAAAATATTGAGTAACTAAGTTATTTCGGTCGTCTCGTACGTTTTGTTTTTTATTTAAACGTCTTACTGAAGAAAATCCTTGGCATGGTGGGCAACCAGCTAAAAGATCTAGTTCTTTGCCATTCAAGATTTTTTTAATTTCACTTGCTTTAACTTCACGAATGTCTTTTTCAATAACATGAGCGTCTGGATGATTAAGCTTGTAGGCTCTTACTGCAATGGGTTCTATTTCTACTGCTACCTTTGTTGTGAAGCCCGCATCATGCATTCCCTGCGTTAGCCCTCCACATCCAGCAAACAGGTCAATTGCGACTAGCTCTTTCTTCTTGGTACGCATGTAGCCTCATCAAGTAATATGTGAAATCTTTATGGTGGGTCTCGAAGCTATTTTTCTTCGCAATGAATGAAAATTTTGTGTAAAGATTCGCACAGTTGATGGGGCATGCAAAAGTCTTATTGCAAGCCATTGAAATTTAAATGATTTATTATGGTTGGTTGCGGGAGATGGATTTGAACCAACGACCTTCAGGTTATGAGCCTGACGAGCTACCGGGCTGCTCTATCCCGCGTCACCAAATAGCGGATACATGATCCGCGCCTTCGTAAAACGCTACTTTAAAAACTTAAGTAAGCACTTAAGCAAAAACGTGTCGCCTGTTTAGGCCTTAAAAAACCGAAAAGCAAGGACAACCTTTTAAGGCTGTCCCCGCTTGTACAACCTACCCACGCATCAACTTTTCGAAACCTTCATCGGATGGCTGTTGGTTTTGGCTATCATTGTCGCCCTCACCGCCCAAATCGGTCACCATGCCGCTGCGTGCTTCTTGCTGGGCTGCATCGGCTGCTGCCAATGCGGCTTGCTGTTCTTTTGGCAGGTGCTTGCGGCTTTTTTCAACTGCCGCGTTCAAATCAGACTGTTTGCACAGGCCAAGGAACACGGGGTCACGGGGCTTGATTTGGCTCATATTCCAATGTGAACGATCGCGGATTTTTTCAATGGTGCTTTTGGTGGTACCGATGAGGTTCACCAATTGGCCATCCGTGAGTTCTGGGTGGTTCTTAACGAGCCAAGCAATCGCGTCGGGCTTATCACCGCGCTTGGTCACTGGCGTGTAACGTGGGCCCTTTTGACGCATTGCCACTTCCGGCAGCTTGTTCACTTTCATCGAAATCTTGGCGCTTGGGTCTTTTTCGCAGCGTTCGATTTCTTCCTTGGTGATTTGGCCATTCAGGATTGGGTTCAAGCCAACCATGCCGATATTTACTTCGCCATCGGCAATCGCTTTGACTTCCAGCGGGTGCAATTCGCAGAATTCCGAAATCTGGTCAAAGCTGAGCGCGGTGTTTTCCACGAGCCATACAGCGGTGCCTTTGGGCATAAGAAGATTGGTAGCCATGTGAACCCTCATTCAAAATAAAAAAACTCAATAACCATCCCCTGCCGGCCAGCCAAAAGTAAATCTTTTGCCATCCGGACGATCCGAAGCGTTGGACCGATTTAAGGGGTATGCCTGTATCAACAGGTAGAGGCATAGTAGCGATATAATCAGGAAACACCATAGTTTTTTATATGCCAAGCCTTAAGGTTGCGCTCTAAACGTTTGATTAACCACATCTATCAAGACGTTCTTTACAGAAATTATCTATAAATAAGGCATGGCTGAAGCACCAAAAAATCCGCAGGATTCCGGTCCCGTACCGCCCTTGCCAACATTGCCCACCTTGCCACTTACAACGCGGGGGTCTGCGCTATATTCACAGATTGCACCAATCACAAGATCATGTACGGAGAATCTGGCAGCTGAGTTAAGAAGTAGAGCGCCAGCTACACTGCATGCGACACCTGACACTATTGGCAGCAGTGTTCGTGATGCCACAGCTTATTTGCTGACACCGGGCAGGTTTACACCAGGGCCTTTAGCACCTGATGCAGAGCGTCTAGGCCACTATAATGCTGAACGATTAAAACAACGTGCTCTTGAAACAGGAAAGCTCTTAAGCATCGGAGCGGCATTAATCACCGCTGAGATGATACCGGTTGCATTAACAGCAAAAGCTATGCTTAGCGTTAAAACAGGCTCAAATATAAATACGTCGCTCAATCCGGATACTCAGAACATGGCGGTAACTGCGTACCACACCGTTCGAAATGCAATCGCTAATCCATTGGATCCAATTGGCTCCCGCATTAGCAATGCGATTGCTAATGCTGCAGCTACAGTGGTGGGTACGCCTGCAAGCGCCAGCACGGTCATGCGGCCTACTACGCCCAAGCTTTAGTTTAAAACGTCAACGCAAGCTTGCCGAAATGCGTGCCGCTTTCCATCAATTTATGGGATTCCACCACCTGTTCAAGTGGCATGCTTTTGAACACTTGCGGCTTCACTTTTCCTGCTGCAATCCACGGCCACACATGCGCCTCGATTTCACGTGCCAGGCGGATTTTTTCTGCAATGTTGCGATTACGCAAAGTAGAACCGGTAAGCGTTAGATTTTTTGCCATGATATCACGGATGTTAATCGCAGCCATCGCGCCATGCATCGTTGCTATGCTGACATGGCGTCCACCATGCGTCATGCAATCCATATTACGCGGGACATAATCCGCGCCAACCATATCCAACACGACATCAACGCCACGCCCATTCGTTAATTCGATGACAGTCCTTTTATAATCCGTCGTCGTATAGTTGATAGCATGGGTCGCGCCAAGATTCAGGCACGCCTGCGCTTTCTCCTCACTGGAGGCGGTAACAATCACTTTTGCATCTGATGCAATTGCCATTTGTATAGCATAGGTTCCAATACCGCTCGTGCCACCATGCACCAGCGCTGTATCCCCTTTTTTCAACTGCCCTGCTTCAAATAAATTCGCCCATACTGTAAAAATGCCTTCGGGTAAGGTCGCTGCTTCCACCAAATCCAGTCCCGCAGGAATGGGAAGGCATTGGCCTTCGGGCACCACGGCATATTCCGCATAGCTGCCGCCAGCGAATAATGCACAGACCTTATCGCCTACTTTGAAGCGTGACACATTACTGCCGATTGCAACGATTTCACCCGCGCCTTCCAATCCCAGAATATTGGTGATGCCTTGGGGTGGTTTGTAAAGCCCTTCACGCTGTAAAATATCGGGACGATTAATGCCAGTGGCAGCCATTTTAATTAGCACCTCGGCATTGGCAGGCGCTGGAACCAGCATGGTTTTAATCTGCAATACTTCTGGCCCACCAAATGGGTCAGCAACGACTGCGCGCATCATTGATGGTATATGGGATGGTAATTCGGATGGAACATTGGACATCGAAGGAAATCCTCTTTATTGTTTCCTTATAACCTACACACAAAAGAACGGTCATGGCCAAACGAATCAAATCAAAGAAGTCTTCAGCCCCAAAATCCAATAAAAAATCAGGAAATAAATCTGGCGCCCTTGTGGGAATTATCATGGGTAGCCAATCCGATTGGGCAACCATGAAATACGCCGCTACCATTCTGACCGAGTTTGGCGTAGCCCATGATGTAGCGATTGTTTCAGCACATCGAACTCCGCAGCGCCTTTATGATTATGCGGGCAGCGCGTCCTCACGCGGGCTGAAAGTGATTATCGCAGGCGCGGGCGGCGCGGCACATTTGCCGGGCATGGCTGCTGCCATGACCACCCTACCCGTGCTTGGTGTCCCCGTTGAAAGCAAGACACTAAAAGGTATCGATAGCCTGTTATCCATCGCGCAAATGCCAGCGGGCATTCCCGTTGGAACATTAGCAATTGGCGAAGCTGGCGCAAAGAATGCTGCATTGCTGGCAATCTCGGTACTGGCTCTGGAAGATAAAAAACTAAGCAGCAAACTCGCCCAATTCCGTGCCATGCAAACTGCATCCGTTGCCAAGCGTCCAAAATAATGCTGCGCGTATTACTGTCCTACGCGACCGATTTAGGATTATTCTTTTTCGCTGCTCACATTGCTATTTTTTCGATGGGTGGCGGCGTGCCGCTTTATGGCGCGATCATCCTGCTTATCCTATCAGGCCTCATCAAAGCTGCGCGTGATGGCGGGTTTATCCATAAGCTTGTTTCAATTGTGCCAGCAGCATATGGCCGCGACGCATTACAACGCTTATTCATCCGCGAGAACTCCGCACTATTCATCAATGGCGTATTCTTGCTTCTGCTATGCACGCTCACATTGATGGACATCATCTTTAATTTTGATGCGGCTACACTCATTCAGAAAATCCTTGTCGCCACCAATGGGCTTGGCTATGGCATCGCCAATATCCGCAAATCAGCGGAGCTGGATGGATTATGGGTCATGCCTCATAAAGATACGGTTGGAGGCAATATCATCGCCAGCCTTGGCCGTCCGGAAAGCATTTCAGTTTATGCCAGTTTCCCAGCATCCATTCTTGCCAGCGTGCTTGGTACATGGATGATTTTGCCATTGCTCATCCCCGCCCTCATCCTCTCCATCAGAACAGGCATCGAAGAATTTGACGGCGTGTTTCTATCGCAAGCCAAACGCGTGGTCGCTGCGCGGTTATTAATCGCATTTTCAAATGTAGTAGTGGGGACAATCGGATTTATGGATGGCCGCATGGGTGCAGGTATTGGACTTTATATGTTCTTTGTCGGCAATTGCATCGTTGCCTACCGCACCTATAAAATACAGATTACAAACGCCTAACGTGGCTCGCTCGTCGGGCGTGGCAATTCAAAGCGCATCGTGCCACGCATCGGTGTTCTTGTAAGTTCCTCAACAGCTATCTTAAGATTACGTAGGCGCTGCGGAAAGGCACGGCGCGCATCATTCAATAGCAGCTCATACGTGCCTGCCATTCTTGATGTTTTATTGCCTGCAACCAAATGAGCGTTGCGTCCAAGCTCTATGATGTTACTTACAACGCCACGCAATAATGGCTCATTATCAATACCCGCTATAGCCGCTGCACGAATGGCTATTCCTGTAATTACCATGCGGGTAATAAAATTACGCGCCTCGGTTTCATGTTTAAAACACTTTCCATGCAAAGCATCATTCAGACCATCAAACCCGACTGTATCGCGCAACACCATAATGCGTTTTAATCCATCGACACTTACCGTGAAGTTATTGATAGGAATGGGATATGGAAACGCCGCCATAATTATTCCCAGCGGATCTTGTTTATCCGGTTTTGCATCTCCAATGGTACATAGCCACGTCGCGACCACATCGCTATGTGCCCTAACCGCAAGGTTTGCTTCGCTGCCAACTTGGGTTTTGTGCATATGGTTATGATATGCCGTTTCGCAAAGCACGCGCACCAACAAGCCTAATTCTTGAATGTCGGTGTTATGCATAATCGCGGTAGCAATATCCGTTTGGCTCGTCGCTGGGATAGTGGTTGCAGGGTTGATAGGATTAAGCGCAAAATTACTGGCGCGCACGAGCATCTGCACCAATAAATTGGGGCCTAAAAACCGCCCTTCCGTCACTACGCTGACCATTTGATAAAATCCTGAAATATGCTAATTTGCGCGCCAATCTACTAACCGGTAATACTTTCAACAATGCAGACCTCGTTATGAAAACCATTCCCACAGGCGCAACCATCGGTATTCTTGGCGGCGGGCAACTGGGTCGTATGACCGCGCAAGCCGCACAACGCCTTGGGTATAACGTGCATATCTTCGCCGAAAGCGCTGAGGAACCTGCATGTCAGGTAACGGCCTTTAAGACCCTTGGCGATTTTAACGATGAAGCACTGCTAAAAAAATTCGCCGATGCCGTGGATGTGATTACGCTGGAATGGGAAAATGTTCCTGTCTCCACTATTGAATTTCTGGCAAAATACAAACCGGTTCATCCCGGCGCAACGGCATTGCAAATCACGCAGAACCGTATTTCGGAAAAAAAATTCGCGATCGAGAATTCAGTCTACGCACCCGCCTTTGCCTATGCGGGCACGCTGGATGAATTGCGTAATGGTGTCATGAAAATCGGCATTCCCTGCGTCGTAAAGACCTGCCGCATGGGCTATGACGGCAAAGGCCAAGCCATTATTCGCGATTTAAAAGAAATCGATGCCGCATGGGAAAGTTTGCAGACCGATGAAGCCATCATCGAGCGCTTTGTACCGTTTGAAAAAGAAATTTCTGTCATCATCGCACGCCGAGAAGACGGCGTGATGCAAGCCTACCCACCTGTCGAGAACCGCCACAAAGATGGCATCCTTGATGAGACGCAAGTGCCAGCCTTGCTTTCAACTACACTGGAAGAACAAGCATTGCAGGCCGCAAAATCATTAGCTGAAAAATTGAATGTTATTGGGTTGCTGACGGTTGAATTCTTTGTCGTCGATAACACCGTAGTCATGAATGAAATGGCCCCGCGTCCACATAATTCTGGCCATTGGACGATGGATTTCTGCGTGACATCCCAATTCGAACAGCTTATCCGCGCCATATGCGGCTTACCGCTTGGCAGCACAACGGTTACATCCCCTTGCCTGATGAAAAACCTAATCGGCGATGATGTGAATGATTGGCAGAAGTATTTAAATGAACCCACTATGCATCTACATCTTTACGGCAAAGCCGAAGCACGCAAAGGCCGCAAGATGGGCCACGTTAACAAAAAACTTTAAAACCTATCCGGACGATAGGGCACATCGCTGGTGAATAATGGCTCGCCTGTCATCATCTGCGCCAATAGCTTGCCTGTCGTGGGGCCAATCGTGAAACCGGAATGCCCATGACCAATATTGAACCACAGCCCGTCATGGTGCTGTGCACGGCCAACAATCGGCAAACTATCGGTCGTGCAAGGCCTACAACCGAGCCATGCGTCGGCTTCACTCGCCTCCCCAATCGGGAATAATTCACGCGCGAATGGTAACACACGCGCAATCTGCGCCGGATTTTTTGGCGCATTTTGTGCGGCGAATTCTGCGCCCGTGGTGATGCGAATGCCCTTGGTGCAACTACCCATTACATAGCCCACATCGGCATCAACAATCGCATGGTTCATCGGCGCACCCGCCTTGAAATGCTGGTGATAGCCACGTTTTAGGCCAATGGGGAAGTTATAACCGAGTGGCTTCAACAAATTTGGCGCCCATGGCCCAAGCGCAATCACAACATCCTTCGCTGTCACGCCTGCAACTTCCCATCCGCCGGAAATTTGTTTGAGTGTTCCTGCATCACCTTTGATGAAGGTACCGCCTGCTGCACAAAATCCCGCTGCATATCCCGCAACGACTGCGCCGGGGTCGGTCACGCGTGCGGAGCTGCTCAGTTTTAACGCCTTATAATAAATTGGCTTGATGTTGGGTTCAATTTTTGCAAATTCGGCTGGGTCTAATACTTCAAACGGCACGCCAAGTTTGGTCAGCGTGTCGCGTTCAAAGCTATCACCATCGAAGGATGCTTTGGTGCGGTGGATTTTTACGCGGCCCGTTTTGGTAAAATACTTTTCGGCGTCATTGCCACGCATCAACGCTTGATGCTCCGCCACAGCGTCCTGTACCAGCGGGCGCATAAAAACACCGTTTTTACTGCGGTTTTCGGCATTGGATTGAATATAAAAATCCAGCAGCCATTTCAGCATACGCGGCAGAAACAGCAAATCCACCCGTGCGGATGCATCCTTATCGAGCAAAATATCTTTAAACCGGCGTGGCGCAGGAAAGCCGAATGGCAACACAAACGATGCTTCGATAATTCCCGCATTACCATAGGATGTTTCTTCCCCGGGGTCGCGCACATCAACCAGCGCAACGCGCTTGCCGCGCGACTGAAGATGGCGCGCAGTGCTCACGCCAGCAATCCCTGCCCCGCAAACGATAATATCGAATTGCTGCATGAGGTTTCTTTTAAGAAAGAGTAGCCGGAAGCTTAGCCATCATGATGGCATAATCCGTACGGTTGAACACGCCGCTGCTTTTAACCGCAGGGCGTCCACCCTTATACCACATCAGCCAAAATAATTCGGCATCGCTGCCGGTTTCCGTGACATGTTCGAGCCATAGGCTTTCGTCATCACGAGTGATGAGTGCGGTTTCAAACACACTGCCCTTCGCATTACCTTTGCCATGCTCATACCCCAATTTTACGTTGGTTTGATACTTACTGTTACAGCAGGTAAAGGGGATGAGTTGATCTTCACGACCAACGCGTTGCGACAATTGATTGGACATTTATTTTCCTACTGAGGTTATGAGGGTCATGTCATCCGGCGCTTTCTTTTCGCGCTTGGTCATGAGCTTGGTAAGCCCATGAATATAAGCACGTGCGGAAGCAACCAGCGTATCAGCATCTGCGCCCTGCCCGTTTACCGTGCGTCCGTTTTCTTCCAAACGTACGGTCACTTCTGCTTGCGCGTCAGTGCCATGGGTCACTGCATGTACCTGATACAAGAGCAAGGTCGCTTCATGCGGGATAATCTGCTTGATAGCATTGAATGTCGCATCCACCGGCCCATTGCCAGTCGCTGTTACTTTATGAACTTTTCCATCAAATTCCAATTCCAGTTCTGCACGTTGCGGGCCTTTGGAACCAGCATAGATTTCCAAATTGAGGAATTTGATACGCGCCAAAGCATTCGCCACTTCATCATCAACCAAGGCGATGATGTCATCATCAAATACATCGCGTTTTTTATCCGCCAAATCCTTGAAGCGTTTGAATGCATCTTCGAGTGCATTATCGCCAAGTTCGTAACCAAGCTCTTTCAACTTGCTGCGGAACGCATTACGGCCAGACAATTTGCCGAGCTTGAGCGATGATTTAGTCAAACCAACCGAAGCTGGCGTCATGATTTCGTAAGTCTCGCGGTTCTTGAGCATACCGTCTTGATGCACACCGCTTTCATGGGCGAATGCATTCGCACCCACAATCGCCTTATTGGGTTGCACCGGAAAACCGGTGATGCTGGATACCAAGCGTGATGCACGGGTGATGACTTCGGTATTAATACCCGTGGTAAATGGCATTCTGTCACCGCGCACCTTCAATGCCATTGCGATTTCTTCCAACGCTGCGTTACCCGCACGCTCGCCAAGGCCATTTACGGTGCATTCCACCTGCCGTGCGCCGTTGATAACGCCGGAAAGCGAATTCGCGACTGCCAAGCCCAAATCATTGTGGCAGTGAACGGAGAAAATCGCCTGATCAGCATTCGGCACACGGTTAATCAGCATTTTGAACATCGCGCCATATTCATCGGGCGTTGTGTACCCAACGGTATCGGGAATGTTGATGGTAGTTGCGCCAGCTTTGATTGCGGCTTCCACGCAACGGCACAAAAAGTCTGGCTCGGAACGTGAACCATCCTCCGCGCTCCATTCCACATCATCGGTAAGATTACGTGCATAGCTCACAGCATCAATTACCGCTTGCAACACCTGCTCCGGCTCTTTTTGCAATTTGTATTTCATGTGCAATGGCGAGGTCGACAAGAACACATGGATGCGTTTGCGCGCAGCTGGCTTTAATGCTTCGGCCGCGCGTTCGATATCGGTCTTAGCAGCACGCGCCAAGCCGCAGATGGTTGAATTCTTGATAAGCTTGGCCACTTCGTTCACGGCCTGAAAATCGCCAGCCGAAGATACAGGAAAGCCTGCCTCGATGACATCCACGCCGAGCTCTTCAAGGACCGTCGCTATACGCAGTTTTTCTTCAAGATTCATCGCCGCGCCAGGTGATTGTTCACCGTCACGGAGTGTGGTGTCAAAGATGATGACACGGTTCTTGTCGTTCACTGCATTAGTCGTAGGTTTAGCCATTTTTAGTCCTTTTTTTCTTACCCAATTAGTGCAGAATACTACATGCGCTGTCCAGCACTTCATTTAGTTTGGCCTGTATTTATTGGGTTTCAAGAGCAAAAAAGATGAAATTTTCTGTAATAGTTGTGAATGAGGGTGGCGCGCAAGGTGCTGGAGGCATGCTAAACCGCTGCCTTACCAGCATCGCACAGCAGACCCAGCGCGACATCGAAGTGCTGGTGCTAGGCGTAAAAACTGACCTTCCCGATGAACGTTTCCGCACTATCGAAGCTGAAGCAAACAACGTCATTGCTGCAAAAAATCTGGCCTCCAGCCATGCGACAGGTGAATGGCTTTTGTTTTTGAATGCAACCTCGGTGCTGGAGGAAGAGTGCATGGCGCGGCTATATGCGGCATCCCTGCGCTTTCCTGATTGCGCGTTATTCGCCGCCACCCAGCTGGATAATGCAGCACCGGAAATGCTGGCGGCCGCTGGTAAATCATATTTCTTTGCGGGCTTTCCGTTTTGTGGCGGGAAAGATTGGCCATTGGATGTATTACCCGATGAAGGTGAATGCTTTGGCGCATGCACCCCCGCCATGTTCATCCGCAAGGATGTGTTTGATGCACTGAACGGCTTTGATGCCGATTTTGTGTATGGCTGCGAGGATGCGGATTTAAGCTTCCGCCTGCGCCTTGCAGGGCATCACGCCATGTTGGCAAGCGAAGCGGTGCTGTTCGTCACTGAAACCAACCATCCTGACGCGCATATGCTGGCAACCCGCAATATCGTGTGGACGTTCGTCAAGAATATGCCGGATGCGTTTTTCTATCCGCTTATCCCCCTTCACTTCCTCATCCACTCATTGTTGCTATGCAATCCGGTGCATTTCGAATCTCGGCTCACTGGCTTGATTGCCGCATTCAAAGCCCCCCATGAATTATGGGCCAAGCGCAAAGCCATACAGGCAGCGCGCAAGGTAAAACTTGAGGAGTTAGCCCATGCATTCACATGGGGATTAAGCACAGTGTTTTGGCGAAAACCCGATGTAAGAAGGAGAAAGTGATGGAACGTGAGAGACTAGCCGCATTCAGCGATGGCGTGATTGCCATCATCATCACCATCATGGTGTTGGAATTAAAGGCGCCGCATAGCGCAGATTTTTCTGCATTACTGGAATTGATGCCGGTGTTTTTAAGCTATGTGCTCAGCTTTGTGTATGTGGCCATCTATTGGAATAACCATCACCACATGCTGCATACGGTGCATCACGTATCGGGTTCCATTTTATGGGCGAATACGCATTTGCTGTTTTGGTTATCGCTTGTACCGTTTGCAACAGCATGGATGGGTGAAAACCACTTCGCGCCTGTTCCCACCGCTGTATATGGCGTCATGTTGCTGATGGCTGCGATTGCCTATTACATCCTGCAATTGTCCATCATCCACGCCCATGGCGCGAATTCCATCCTACGCAAGGCATTGGGCAATGACATTAAGGGCAAGATGTCGCCGGTATTATATTGCTGCGGCATTGCCGCAGCCTTTGTGATGCCGGTTCTTGCCAACATCATCTACACCATCGTTGCGATTATATGGCTAATTCCGGACAGGCGTATTGAACGCGTCCTGAAGGAATAGAAGTCGAGAATTACTTCTCTTCTTCCTCTTCCTTTTCGGCTTCGACTTCTACGTCGTCGCCGCCAAGATCGTCGGTGTTTTCCAACACTTCATCGCTCTCGGTCTCCTCAACTTCGTCTTCGGTTTCAACCACCACTTCTTCAACGGTTTCAACCTTCTTCACTTTTTCTTCCGGCATTGCGCGGCGGCGTGACTTGAGAAGCGCTTCGGGGTCAAACAGCGTGTTGCAGCTTGGGCATTCGGGTGCCTTTTTCTTAAAATCGTAATACTTTGCGCCGCAAGAATGGCAGGTGCGCTTGATGCCCCAATCCGGATTGACCACGATGTAACTCCCTAGAATGTATATTGGAATCTTAAAAACCGAGCCGCTGACTTGCCATGAACTCCGATTACTGTCAAAACTATTTTGAAACTACCCTAACTCCCTAATGTAAAAGCACTTTTATGTCACAATCCGTACCCCAGCCCCTGAGCAGCCATAAAGCCAATTCCATAAAGGGCGAACTGACTGTTCCGGGCGATAAATCCATTTCCCACCGTGCGTTGATGCTCGGCGGCATGGCTATTGGCAAAACCACCATCCGCGGCCTATTGGAAGGCGAGGATGTGTTGAATACCGCCAAAGCCCTACAACACATGGGTGTGCAATCCGGAAAGAATACGGATGGTTCATGGTGGGTGCAAGGCGTGGGTGTCGGCGGATTATTGGAACCCGATAATGTTTTGGATTTGGGAAATTCCGGAACCTCCACCCGTTTGCTGATGGGTTTGGTGGGCAGTTATGGCTTCACCACCTTTTTTACGGGTGATGACAGTTTACGCAAACGCCCAATGGCACGCGTGACTATCCCCTTGCAACACATGGGCGTTGCATTCCACAGCCGTTCATCTGGCCGTTTGCCTTTGGCAGTGATTGGAACATCATCCCCTATTCCCATCACCTATTCCTTACCGGTTGCATCAGCTCAGGTGAAATCAGCTGTTTTATTATGCGGGCTGAATACCGCTGGTATTACTACAGTAATCGAACCCACGCCAACGCGTGATCATACCGAAACCATGCTGGAACATTTTGGCGCAAAGATTACCTATGCCAAAAACAAAGAAGGGAAAAACGTCATCCACCTTCACGGCCAACCGGAATTGATTGCCAAAGATATCGATGTTCCGGCCGATCCATCCTCCGCTGCATTCCCTGTTGCTGCTGCACTTATCACACCGGGCTCGAACTTGCTGGTAAAGAATGTCTGCATCAATCCCCTACGCGCTGGGTTTTACGATACGGTGCGCGAAATGGGCGGCGATGTGGTTTATGAAAACGAACGCATGCAGGCTGGCGAAAAAGTCGCCGATATTCGCGTCAAACATTCAGCATTGAAAGGCGTGCATGTTCCGGCATCGCGTGCGGCATCGATGATTGATGAATACCCAGTATTATCAGTACTTGCCGCGTTTGCCGATGGCAGCACGACGATGGATGGTCTGGGCGAGTTGCGCGTCAAAGAAAGTGACCGTTTGGCGATGATTGCATCGGGGCTGAATGCGTGTGGTGTTGGCCATGAAATAAAAGGCGAAACATTAATCGTGCATGGAACCGGCAAAGCACCCAAAGGCGGAGCAGCGATTGCCACCGCGATGGACCACCGGATTGCCATGAGTTTTCTAGTGATGGGTCTGGCAAGTGAGAACCCAGTGGACATTGATGATGGCAGCTTCATCAATACCAGCTTCCCGAATTTCGTCGGGCTGATGAATAATCTTGGTGCAGCAATCAAGTAAGGAAGCACAACTAAGGAAACAAAATGGCCGATGAATCCATGAAAAAACCAAACCCGCTTGCATCCGTCAATGATGCGGATATGGCCATTTTTACTGGCAAAAACTGGGCACAATACGAGCCCACATGGCGCGCGCTTAAATATGGCGATAACGGCATGCAGATGTTTCATTTCAAGAACATCAACTGGCTTGCGCTTGGGTTTGCTCCGGTTTGGTTTCTATATCGCAAGATGTATCTCTCCATGTTCGCCTATTTTGTAATCGTATATTTTATCGATTATGGATTGGAGCTAGCGGGCATCACAAATATTCATGGCATTGTCTATGCTATTGCCGTGCAGCAGGTCAGCCGTATGCTATAC
This sequence comes from uncultured Rhodospirillales bacterium, assembly GCA_964568585.1. Taxonomy (GTDB): domain Bacteria; phylum Pseudomonadota; class Alphaproteobacteria; order UBA9219; family RGZA01; genus RGZA01. The sequence goes on along the minus strand of CAZMQI010000038.1, from coordinate 472 downwards.
CTGCATGTGAATGCCAAAAAAATCCTCGCCATCCGTCAATTAGGCGAAACGGAAGAAGTGACGACAAAGAAACTGGCCGAAGCTGGTGGTGTGTCGCCCATTAGCGCATGGATTGGTGCGGCAGTAATCACTGCGTATGTTGGTTATGCCATTTATGATTCACAACAGAACCACACGCAAACCGAAACCCGCATTCTAGAGCAATCGGAAATCGATAAACTACCCGATGATGCCAAAGCATTGCTGAAACAACTCCAAGACCAGGCAAATTCACCGCCGCCACGTGAAGCACCGCAAGCAGTGCCCACCGACGGCTCTATCAGTACCGATGGCACCAACGCCGAGAAGAAATAAGAAGCAGAAATAAAATGATTATCGCAATCGACGGACCATCCGCCAGCGGCAAGGGCACCATCGCCCGCAAACTCGCTGACCATTTCAAACTCCCCTATCTTGATACAGGGCTGCTGTA
>CAZMQI010000037.1:0-19107 GCA_964568585.1 uncultured Rhodospirillales bacterium | reverse complement strand
GTCAACGAACCGCCTTCTTCAATATTACGCGCCGCACCAAAGAAACGGTTGGGGCGTTGCAAGGCGTTGGCATCCACACCGCCGGTCAGCACCTTACCGGAGGATGGCACAACCGTATTATACGCACGCGCAAGACGCGTGATGCTATCCAGCAAAATGACGACATCGCGCTTGGCTTCGACCAAGCGTTTGGCCTTTTCCAGCACCATTTCGGTGACCTGAACGTGGCGGGATGCGGGTTCGTCAAACGTTGATGAAATCACTTCGCCCTTTACCGAACGTGACATGTCGGTCACTTCTTCGGGGCGTTCATCAATCAGCAATACGATGAGGTAAACTTCTTTATGGTTGGCGGTAATCGCATGCGCGATGTTTTGCATCATCACGGTCTTACCGGTACGTGGCGGCGCAACAATCAACGCGCGTTGGCCTTTACCAAGGGGCGATACTAAATCGATAATCCGCGTGGTTAAATCCTTTGCCTTGGCATCGATGACTTCGAGGTTCAGCTTCTTCATTGGGTAAAGCGGCGTCAAATTATCGAAATTGATGCGGTGACGAATTTTTTCCGGATCATCGAAGTTGATGCTGTTTACCTTCAGCAATGCAAAATAACGCTCGCCATCCTTTGGTGAACGAATCTGGCCTTCCACGGTATCACCAGTACGAAGACCGAATTTGCGAACCTGGCTTGGGCTTACGTAAATATCATCTGGGCCTGGCAAATAGTTGGATTCAGGGGAACGCAGAAAGCCGAAGCCATCTTGCAATACTTCCAACACGCCATCACCGGCAATCGGCACATCTTTTTCAGCAAGCGATTTCAAAATCGCGAACATCATATCTTGCTTGCGAAGGGTACCTGCATTTTCAATTTGCAGTTCTTCGGCGATTTTCAGTAATTCGCCAGCATTTTTGACTTTGAGTTCTTTTAAATTCATCGGGCGGTCTTCGCCGTTTTCAGCACCAAACGGTACGGGCGCTGCTTCTGCGACAGGCGGAGCTGCGGCAGGCGCGGGTTCCGCTTCAACAACGGGAGCCGGCTTTTCAGCGAGCTTAACGGTGAGGCGTTCTTTTTTTACAGGTTTGTCTGCGGCTTTATCTTTTTCAGAAGGGGTATCGGTCATGTTTTCTATTGGTTTAATGTGGGGGAAACGTTTTACGTCGCCTGCACTTGTGCCCCGAACATTTTCTGATTTTCAAGAACCACTTCATGCGTTGGAATGCGTAAAGGATAGCTTGCAGAACGGGATTTTTTGTAAAGTGCTAAACGCCAAAATTGCGTATTTTTTGAGTGTTGAGACTTAAGGGTTAAGCCCCAAAAACAACCAAACGCTATAAAACTGTACTCAGAATATCTAAAGTTCCGGTTAAGAGTCAAGGTAAATAAGACACAAATCAGGTACTAATAGCCGCGCTTGCCAATAAAACCACCTCTTACCATTCACAGGTATATTTGGGCAAACGGTCGTTGGCAATGCGGTCGGCATACGCTTCTGCCGCTGTTTTACGGCGCGGCGCGATTTCCGGGCGCTTGGTAATAGTGCCCGCGCTGAATTCATAACCCTGCTGGGTCAGCATGGCGCGCAGCAGATTATGACTGCTGGGAATGATGATCCGTTCATCAGCATGTGCGCCATCTTCAAAGCGCAGAGTTAGCACCGCTTTTTCATTATGCCCCGATATGCGCGAGATTAAATCAATATTAAAATGCGTGTCGTTATGATGAACGAGGTCAAGGCGCTGTTCAAAAACACGGCGCGCTAATTCATCATCAATGTTATCGCAACGGCGCTGTTCAAGTTTTCCCGTCAATTCGTCACGGTACACCAGCTGGTAGCTCTGGTAATAATGGGTTGTATGTTCACCGTAGATTGGGTCGCCGATTACGATCTTTTGACGATCGACTAATGTGGCGGCAACCAGCAACGGGCTTTGTATGATTGCGGTGAAATCGCGTGTGCTCAATGCACGTTGCACAATGCGCGGGCGCAGCTCGTTCCAATCATGTTCAGGATTTTTTTGGAAATTTTTCAACCGAACGACATCTGCGCTCATATGGGATCCGCTATATTCGTAAAAAATTAATCGACTAAAATACTGTAACCCACAGACCTGAAAGTAATTCGACAATTTGAATTGTTAAAACGGCTTGCATACCACCAATAGTATAATTGCTATCATTAATACGGTCGGCACTTCATTCATGATGCGCCAGAATTTGGCGGAACGTTTGTTCTGGTCATTCGCAAAGCGGCGCACGCTTGCCGAATAAAAACCATGCACGGCAGACATAATCAGCACCAAACCCACCTTGACCGGAAACCAGCCCGTTTGCAGATAGACCGGTTGCAGCCACACCAGCGCAATGCCAAAGATGAACGTCGCAATCATCGCGGGGTTGATGATGAATTTTAATAATCTACGTTCCATCAGCTTTAAGGTCTCGGACAGCTCCGAACCTTGCGTTGCACCTGCGTGATACACAAACAAACGTGGTAAATACAGCATCCCTGCCATCCATGCGACCATGGCAATGAGGTGGAGTGCGAGGATGAGCGGGTAATAATTCATCATATTCATTAATGCTCGTGATGCGGAGATATATTAAATTTGGCGGGAAAGTATTTAACGGGATGCATCAACGCCCCTGATTTGCGAGGATAGCGCGGAAATTGGCACAAGGCCAAGCGTGAAATAATGCGTTTAACTGTATGAAATTTTCGTACCTTCGAAAGCTGAAGCCACCCCATTCGCTCGTCTCGCGGCTTGCGGCTGTGCCGATGGCTGCATTGCTTTCGCCGGCACTCATCTTTGCAGTGGTGGCAACGGCTATCACCATCGGGCGCCCTATTTTTATCAAGCAGCCGCGCTATGGTTTAAACAAACGCAAATTCATGATTTATAAATTGCGTACCATGAATGATGAACGCGATGCCAAGGGTGAATTATTGCCCGATGATGTCCGCCGCACGATATGGGGTTCGATTTTCCGTGCCACCACAATTGATGAAATTCCACAATTATTGAATGTGCTGAAAGGTGATATGGCGATTATCGGCCCGCGCCCGATGGAGGAAGATGTTTCGCATGTTCGCGGCTGGGAAAAGCGGTATGAGGTCTTGCCTGGCCTAACCGGCCTAACGCAAGTCAATACCCGCCCCGATGATTTCCTCACTGATGAGCAAAAACGCGCGTATGACTTGACCTATGTGCGTATGAAACAGCGCGGCGGGTGGCGATTATTCAAGCTGGATACGCAGATTTTAGCGCATACGCTTTATGTGATGTTTACTGCTAACCATGCGCCGATTGGCAAACCGCCCCGCCCCAGAAATGGAAACGGGAAAAACGGAAATGGTCATTCACGCCACGACCCAAATCCTAAATAACTAAACGCATCTGCACTTTGTAAATTCAGCGGGGCAGGTTTTTTTAACAACCTCATCGCCGCGCACCAATCGCGCCAACCCATCAATGAAGTCAGGATGGGTTGCAACCGCAGGCACGCGTGCAAAAACCGGCACGCCTTTTTCTTTTGCCAGTTCGCGGTATTGCTGTTCGATTTCATACAAGGTTTCGGAATGTTCGCTGACAAACGCGATGGGCACAATCAGCAACGGCACGCCTTGTGCGCCAGCGACTTCAATTTCTTTATCGGTATAAGGCTCAATCCATTTTAATGGCCCAACACGGCTTTGGAAGGTGTTTTTCCAATCCAGCGCAGGGATGTTTAATGCAGCAACCACGGCCTTTGTCGTCTCTACCACCTGCCATTGATAGGGGTCGCCGGCTTTGATGTTTTTTTCCGGCAAACCATGAGCAGAAAATAAAATACGCGGTGCTTTTCCGGATTTATTTTTTACGTCTTCGTAAATCGGGCGGATTAAATCAGCATAGGCTTTTACAAAACCCGCCTGCACCGGATAGCAGTTGATACGCGCAACCGGTGCTTTTGCGGCGGCATATTTTTTAAATGCCTTATCAAAATCATCAAAGGATGATTGAGTGGTTGTGGTTGAATATTGCGGATAAAGCGGCAGGTAAACAATTTTATCCGGCGCATAGGATGCCACATCCTTGGCAACATCCGCGGCAAACGGGTGCCAATAGCGCATCACAGTGAATACTTTAAATCCTGTGCCCAGTTTTTCTTCTAAGGCCTTGGCCTGTGCCAGCGTATTGGGCACCAACGGGGAGCCGCCGCCAATTGCGGAATAAATATGCTGCGCTTCTTTTTCGCGTCTGGATGAGATGAGTTGAGCAAGCGGATACCGAACGAACCATGGCACGTTTAAAATCGCTTTATCATTGAATAAATTGAATAAAAACGGCTTTACGCTGTCCAGTTTATCGGGTCCGCCAAGATTGAAAAGTATGACCGCAGTCTTCGTCATTTTTTGCCCTTATTTTTTATAGGCCTGCACAAATTCAACCAGCGCGCCGACATTTTCCGGCGGGACTTGCGGCGTTAATCCATGACCCAAATTGAAAATGAATGGGCGTTGCATATCACGCATCACCTGTTCTGCACCCTTCAGCAAAACGGATTTTTCTGCTTGCATCAATAACGGGTCGAGATTGCCTTGTAGTTTCACATGGGGTGGCAGGTTTTTCTGCGCCCAGGCAAGGTCCATCGATTGATCAAGGGATAAGGCGTCCGCACCCGTCAGCTCGGCGTAGCGCAGAATTTTGGCGCCTGCCATGCGCGGAAAACCGATGATGGGAATATCCGGAAATTCCTGTTTGATATTCTGAATGATTTTTTTGGTGGGGGTTATTACCCATTCATCAAATTTGGATGCGGGAACCAGCCCTGACCAGCTATCGAACAGTTGTAAAACTTCTGCGCCGGCTTTGATTTGTTCTTTCAGATAAAAGCTGGTGGCGGTGACCAGCACATCGAGGATGGATTGAAAGTGTGCCGGGTTTTGTTGGGCTTTTAAGCGGGCTTCGATGAATTCATCTTTGCCGCGTCCCCCCAGCATGTAGCAGGCGACGGTGAACGGCGAGCCTGCAAACCCGATCATCGTTACATCAGGCGGGAGGGCGGCTTTGGTTGTGCGCACAGTTTCATAAATCGGCGCAGTGCGTTTGAAAAAGCGATCGGTCTCAAACGCGGCCACTCGGTTTGAAACGGTTTCAAGTTTTGGTCCTTCGTGTTCGATGAAGTCGAGTTGGTAACCGAGGCCATAGGGAACTACCAGAATGTCAGAGAATAAAATCGCACCATCAACACCAAAACGACGAACCGGTTGCAAAGTAACTTCGCTTGCCATTTCAGGATTGAAGCACAGGTTCATAAACGAACCTGCGCGTGAACGCAAGTCACGATATTCCGGAAGGTAGCGTCCCGCTTGGCGCATGAGCCAGATTGGCGTATGCGTTGAAGGTTCGTTTTTCAGAACTGATAAAATATTTTTATTCTTCTTCATTAGTTTTATTTTTGTAGTAGTAGATAGTAGTACCCTGTGAATAACGGTGATACAGGGTTTCCCACATTTTATCCATGGTTTCATTACCATGATTGCAACGCATGATGTCGCATGTGGGCAATTCTGTAAAAACCCCATAAAACTTGCACTTATATAAGGGAAATGGCGATGATTTGACGTGGATAAGTTGGCGGAAAACAGGACATGAAAAAAAGAAGCCACGCTAAACGAAAACGCTTTATAGTTTTTATGCGGAGCCTGACAGTTTGGCGGAGCAAAAACGAGAAGCGATGCCAAAAGAATAGTTGCGCGGAGTTTTTTTAGTTACGCGGAATCCCTGCACAGGACCCGTGAATGGAATTGTGAATAGAACGGTTGCGAGAAGTACATGTCAGAAGAAAATTTAGATGAGCAAAAAAGCGGCACCCAAGGAGCCAGCAAGGAAAAACGGTTTTTCCATTTGCATCTTGTTTCGGATTCCACGGGTGAAACATTGAACCATGTCGCGCGTGCCTGCGTTGCACAGTTCGAAGATGTGGAAGCCGATCAGCATATCTGGTCGCTCATTCGCCATGAACGCCAGATGGACATGGTGCTGGAAGGCATCACGCAACAACCCGGCATCGTCTTATTTACGGTTATTCATGAAGGGCCACGCCGCAAACTATTGGAACATTGCCGTACATTGCAAATCCCCTGTATTCCTGTATTGGAGCCGGTTTTAAGCGGGTTATCGTCCTATCTTGGCGAAACCGCACGCAAGCAACCAGGCCGCCAACACACGCTGGATACCGATTATTACGCTCGCATTGAAGCGATGGAATTCGCACTCTCCTGTGATGATGGGCAAGGCCTTGATAAACTCTATAAGGCCGACATCATTCTGCTGGGTGTGTCGCGTACTTCCAAAACTCCCACCTGTTTATATCTGGCCAATCGCGGTGTGTTCGCTGCGAACATTCCGTTAGTCAAAGATGTGGAACCGCCGGATGTGTTACAGGATTTATCCACGCCGCTGATTGTCGGCCTTACCCGCGATGCCGGAAGTCTGATTGATATTCGCCGCAACCGTTTGCGCTTTTTGCATGAAACGGGCGAGACCGACTATATTAATGAAGATGCCGTCGAAGAAGAAATATTGCAGGCACGCAAACTGTATTCCAAACGCGGCTGGCCGGTGATTGATGTGACGCGCCGTTCGATTGAGGAAACATCAGCCGAAATCCTTATTTTGCTGAATAAAAAGAGGATTAAGCAATCATGAGCCAGAACAACACCCACGCCTCCAATCAGGATAATCTGTCCCAGCGCGAGCTGTTCGTGCTTGCATCCGGCAGCGGCACACGCCGCGCGATGTTGAAAGCCGCTGGGTTGGATTTCATTGCGGACGCATCCGATGTCGATGAAGACAGCATCAAGAAAATCTGCAAGGCCGAAGGCGCGGATGTAACCGCAACTGCCGAAGCACTGGCGCTGGCCAAAGCAAAAAAAATCAGCAGCGAACGCAAAGGCATGCTGGTGCTGGGCTGCGACCAGATGCTGGAATGTGAAGGACGCTGGCTCGATAAAGCTGGTGATGAAAAAACCGCGCGCAGCCAATTGCAACTTCTATCGGGTAAAACACACCGATTGATTACCTCCGCCGTATTGGTGCGCGATGGAAAAACCGTGTGGCAAAAAACCGAAATCGCTACATTGCATATGCGTGCGCTGTCGCCTGCATTCATCAATGCCTATGTCGGACAAATGGGCGAACGGCTATTGGGCTCTGTTGGCTGTTACGCGCTGGAGGGCCTTGGCAGCCAGTTATTTGAAAAGGTCGAGGGCGATCATTTCGTCATTCTTGGCCTGCCGCTGATTGCATTTCTAGCCGAGCTGCGCCAACAAGGTATTTTACTTAGTTAAAACACTTGTTATCATCCGCGCATGACCGAAACATCTCAACTCATCACAGGTAAAGCTAAAATCGCAGGCGTAATGGGCTTTCCCGTGGCGCATTCGCGTTCGCCGCTTTTGCACAATTATTGGCTGCGCCGATATAATATCGATGGCGCGTATGTCCCCTTTGCGGTCGATCCCCTTGGCTTGCCCCAAGCCTTGCGTTCGTTGGCATCGCTTGGCTTTGTCGGTTGCAACATCACAGTGCCGCACAAAGAAAATGCTATCCATCTGGTTGATACGGTGGATGATCTCGCAAAAAAAGTTGGCGCTATCAATACCGTGGTGGTTGGCGACAAAGGTAGCTTAGCTGGCAGCAACACCGATGTGTATGGCTTTACTACCAATTTGGAAACCGCGGGCAAGGCGTGGCAGAAGAAAAAACCGGCCTTGGTCGTGGGCGCTGGCGGCGCATCACGCGCGATTATCATTGCCTTATCGGAGGCGGGTTGCAGCGATATCCGTTTATGCAACCGCACCAATGACCGCGCGATTGCATTGGGCAAGGAAATGCAGCAACACGTCAAAAAACTCACCGTCGTTGCTTGGCAAGACCGCGATGATGCGATGAAGGATTGCGCATTGTTGGTCAATACAACAACTCAAGGTCAGGAAGGCCAACCAGCCCTGGATGTGGATTTGCGTGCATTGGATGATAATGCGCTGGTGACGGATCTGGTCTACACCCCATTGCACACACCCCTATTGGTGGAAGCAAAGCGCCGCGGCCATACCATCATCGACGGGCTTGGCATGTTATTGCATCAAGCTGTTCCCGGGTTTCATGCGTGGTATGGTGTGAAGCCGGTTGTGGATGACACCGCGCGTCTATTACTCATCACCGACATCATGCGCGCTTCGCAACATGCGGAAGCGGCCCTAGCTAGATAATCGCGGGCCAGATAATCACTGCAATACTTTATGGATGGTGGATGTTGGTTTGAACCGTTCACGCTGCGCTTCATAAGGTGATTGCACCGCGGCGCTGATGAAGGTGAGCTGGTGGGGGTGGATAGTTACCGCTTCGCGCTTGAAATAATGCTTCATACCAAAGCTTTCGGGTAATACCAGTTCGGGGAATTCGCGCGCCAGTTCGAATAAACGTTTGCGCGGTACTTCGCTCGCAAGCGCAAGCCATAGGTGCTGCACATTGACAATCAATGTGGTGATATTGGTCATGAATTCCACATCACAGTGATTAGAGACATGCCGTCCTTCGCGTAGATAGCCCATCAGCAAGTCGCGCTTGGTTTTGGCATTCGCATCGGGATGAGCATCGGGGTTCACTAATTCTCACGCATCGTTAGCGACCACATTCGCAACTGCAGATAGATATTCACGCGGATATTCCATCATGCTGGTAGGCGCAATAGCGCTCAGCCCCGCAACCAGTTGCATAAACCGCTGCGTGCTAATGCGTTTGGCAAGCTGTGCTTGTAGCAGGATGTTATCCGTATGGGTCGCCATGGGAAAATCGTATATCAAAAATATGTCGCCGAATATGGTTTGATTATAGATGGTTTTAAGGATTAAAATAGTTTCGTCAGTATGAGGAAAACAATGCGTATTCTGGGCCTTACGGGTTCCATCGGGATGGGTAAAAGCACGGCGGCCAGCATGCTCCGCCGTATGTCCATCCCTGTACATGCTTCCGATGAAGCAGTGCATAAGCTGCTTGGCAAAAACGGCAAGGCTGTGGCACGCGTTGCCAAACTGCATCCGCCATCGCACAACAAAAAGAATAATTCGATTGATCGCAAAGTGCTTGGCGCGGCAGTCTTTGCAAACAAAGCGCTTCTCAAAAAACTGGAAGCAATTTTGCATCCGCTGGTAAGGGCGGAAGAACGCGCCTTCCTGAAGCGCTGCAAGGCACTACGCAAAAAAGTCGTGGTGCTGGATATTCCGTTGCTGTACGAAACGGGCGCTGAAAAACGTGTGCATGCAGTGATGGTGGTTTCTGCACCAAAGGATGTTCAAACAAAACGTGTTCTATCGCGCAAAGGCATGACTGCGAAGAAATTCAAAACGATATTAAAGCACCAAATGCCCGATGCCGAAAAGCGCAAGCGCGCCGACATCATCATCCCCACGGGGCGCGGTTTGGCTGTGACACGCGCGCATTTGAAAGCAGTTATAGGCCGAAACTAAACCCCTCTTTGCCTTAGTTGACAGGGCGCCATCCATGTGGTGGTTTTACAGCATCATGTTATAGGATGGGTTATGAAAGAATTTGCATTCAATCTCGCGCTTCGCATTGCGTTCGTCGTTTTGTTCTGGATGGTGGCAGCACCTGCCTTTGCTGGCGAAACCGTCAAGTCACCGAATGTCGAGCAAGGCCTTTTTGAAGTCGAACTGAAGGGGCGATACACCACCGACAGCGCCATTGCACGTGACGATAAAAAAGAACTTGAATTCAATGTTGGGTACGGCGTTTCCAACCATTGGAAAACCAAGATTGAAACAACGATAGATGAAGACAAAGCAGGCGATCTAACCTATCGCCGCACCAAATTCGAAAACGTGTTGCAATTGACCAAGGTGAAGAACGGCTTTTTTGCCGATACCGCTTTGTATAACGATGTCTCCTTCTCCGATCGCTCCGACAGCAGCCATGACGTGACCTTTGGTGTATTGGCGCATAAGGATGTTGGCGGGTTTATCAACACCGGAAACCTGTTTGTGAAGAAGGATTTCGGGGATACAGCCGTTGCTGGCAGCAACCTCATGTATCGCTGGCAAACACGTTACAATCTAATGTCTGAATTCCAGCCGGGCTTTGAAATTCTGGGCGATACCAAAAAGAAAAACGCGTTTCGTGATCAATCCCTGCATATGGGACCTGGCATTTACGGGAATTTTGGTTTTGACAGATGGGCCCCATCTTTTTTACCGGCTGACAAAGCGCAGAAGATTGGCTATGAAGTCGTCTATACCTTTGGGGCGACACCGGCAACGCCTGACGCTAATCTGAAATGGAAACTGAAATACTCAGTTCAATTCTAAGCTACAATCCCAATTTTTTCTGATGTAACGCTTTGACCTTGCGTACCAGTTTGGTGATGCGCCGTACTTTGGGGCTAATCACATAATGTAATCGCAGTCGCGATTTCGACTTGAATACCTGTGATTTGCGCTTGAATGTTGTGCGGAGCGACTGGTTTTCATCCAGCCGAACGCAATAATCACCAACATAGGATACGGCGGCTGCGGCGATTAAAATCCCGCCTGCCTTCATCATCATCGGCGATTGATAGGCAATTCCGCCAGCCAATAATGCGCCGCCCGCAACCAGCCAATTGGTGCTGGCTGCTAACAATGTGTCGGAGCTGGCATGTTCAATACGTGCATGCGCGCAGAATTTTTGCCATTTGGCAGCCCAGCCTTTTTCAGTTTTGGCGTGTTTGAACGCGTTGCGAATGGTCATCTTGGTAAGATAGGTCGTATGCGCCAGATTCATCGCATTGCCGATTGTGAACAGAATTCCATAACCGATGCTGGCGGTGTTCACCGCGCCGGTGATAGCTTTTTCAGCAGCAGTGACACTGCCATCACCCTTCATGAAGGACAGCAATTGTTCAAAGCCGGTTCCCGTTGCGCCAGCGACCACAAAACACACACCAGCTGCCGCATAGCAGTATAGGGTTCGCTTATAGCTATCGGAATGTCCTTCGCCGATATCGGGGCTGGCAGGTGGTTTGGCCTTTTTTAATACAGCATCAAATGCTTCCTCGCTCAGGAAGTGCGGGTACGCAATATCGTCGCTTCCACGGCGGCGTTTTAGAGCATCAATCATCTCACGCGCACGCAAAATGCCATAGGCTTCAGCAAGGCGCGGCACATTCCCGCCCACGAATAATGCATTGTTCAAACTGCCGAGCAAACTGGCGCCGCCCGCTATCACCAAAATCATGGAATCATTGGTTGCGCCAACATAGGTAAGCATCACATCGCAAAGTGTATATGAAGCCGCCTGCCCTTTTTTTGGCGTCAGCATCTCCATGAGTGCGTCATTGAATTCATGGCGCAGATTTTTTGCCATGCCCGCATCATTGGGAAACGCCAACCGCGTTTGCTCCGGCACATGATCCAGCGATGGATCAATGGGTGGCACACGGTTTTCCACACGGCGTTCTTCTGGCGGTAATTCGTCGGTCATATAAATGAATTAAAAAATTACAATAAAATTGCGTCGCGCCCTTTTAACATGCGGGGCATGAAAGTAAAAAATCGTTGAAATGCTGGGGAATTCGCGCGTTTTTAAGCGTTACCGGCTGCCGCAGCTGCGGATGCGGCGATCTGCTGGGCCTGCTGATGATACAGCGCGTTGAAATCAATCGGCTGTAACAGTAATGGCGGGAAGCCGCCATCGCGTGTTGCGTTGGCGATGATGTTGCGTGCGAACGGGAATAATTGGCGCGCCACTTCCACAAGCAAAAGATATTTCAACGATTCATCATCAAGCCCTGCTGGGGTGCTGATGATGCCAGCATAGGCAAGCTCGATTAAAAACGCATGCTTGTTTTCAACCGTAGCGGTGGCGCGTGTCTTCAGCGTCACTTCAAATACGTTCATTTCCAGCGGACGGGTTTCGGCGCTGACCTGCACATCAATCTTGGGCGGATTGGGGGAAATCACATCACCCGGATGCGCTGGACCTTCAAAGGACATATCCTTGATGTATTGCGCGTTGATGCTGAATGAAATCGGTGCGGGTTCGGTGATGGCGGCCATGATGTGTTTTTTCTTTAATAAGGGAAATGTTCAATGAATAAGGTTTTAAGTGGCTTATCCTTATTTGACAAGTGCCTAAAGCCGCTTCGCACCCAGATCGCCCCGCTATAATCCTTCACGGTGATAACGGCCCTTGGCATCAAGGCGCACGATTTGTGCATTTTCGGTATCTTTGCCCGAAAGCGTAAAGATGAAATACCAATGGCTGACCACCAGGGTCGTATCCGCGTCTGGCTCTTTCACATATAGCTGTGCAAACGCATTTACACGGCGTGCGATGTCATCATCGCTTTCATCGGCACTTGGCCACCATTCATCCTTGCCGCCGCTTGCGTTATCGGAGCTTTGGTTTTCAACGCGCGCGAAATCTACATGCGGCCATTTCAGTTTCAGTTCAGATAACGGTGTTCCGATATCACAGGTGAATAACCGGCGTTCCCCCGCTAACGGCTCTGCGACCATCGTTTGAATGCCCAATTCTTTGGCAATGATGGTTCCGGTTTGCAGCGCGCGTGTATACGGGCTGCAAATGATTTTGGTGATGCGTTTATCCTTTAAATGCTTGGCGGCGCCAAGCGCCTGACTTTGTCCGCGCTGGGTGATTGGCGCATCGCGGATGCCCGGGTCTTTCAGGGTAATGGAATAAACAACGTTGAATTCGGACTGGCCGTGACGAACAAAATACATGACGCTGTCATAGCAACCTTTTTTTACGCCTGCAAGGCAACCACGCGCCTCATGCGCTGACCAAAGAGATAGGTATTATAAGGGGGCGAATTTTATCGCCCCCCTTTAATCAAGTTAAGCCATAAGCAATTGTGGTTGAATTGTGATATCTGTCAGCGAATTGGAAGGCTGTAGGAGGTGCTTGCGCCCTCCGCCATGTTTGACTATTTTAATGCTTCACATTCAGTAGAGGCACTTCCTTGGAAACGCTCATTTACGCAGTCATTGCAGGCATCTTGATTTACCGGCTCTATACCGTGCTTGGTAACCGCGACGGTGGGGAAAGCAACCGCCCGTCATGGCGTGCGGGAAATCCGTTTGCTCAAAAGCCTGAAGGTGACAAGCCGGTTCCCCCGCGCCCTGCAAATGCAAACCCGAATACGAATAAGGATGATTTGCTCGCGCTGCCGCTTGCATCACAACGACCCGCTGCGATGCAATCTGCAATTCCCAATCAACCCTTTGTAGCAGAGCCAGCTTTGGAATCCTTGGCGGGTGCATTATTCGCCATTCAAAAAGCGGACCCACAATTCGATGAACGTTCATTCCTGAAAGGTGCGCGTCTGGCATTTGAAATTATCGTGCGTGCATTCGCAGCAGGCGAACGCGGCACATTGAAGAACTTGCTGACGCCAAAGCTGTATGTTGCATTTGAAAGCGCCATCTCGTCGCGCGAAATGCAAGGCGAACGTTGGGAAATGAAGACCGTGATTATCCGCGATATGGATTTGATTGCAGCCGCGATGGAAGGTTCCACCGCACTGGTCACCGTGCAATGCGTCAGCGATCAAAGCAAAATGGTCTATGATAAAAATGGCGGCATCTTGAAAGACCCGGGCCGTGAACTGGAGCGCCTGACCGATATCTGGACATTCAAACGCGATACCAAATCATCCAATCCGAACTGGCAACTCGCCGAGACTAAATCTGAGTAACCAAATCTGAATAACAAAAGGAGTTACCCATGCCTCCCGTGACAACGCCTGCTCTTTCTCCTGAACTATTCTGGCTTACTTGTACCGCGCTTATGACAGCGGTGATGTGGATGCCCTATATCCTGCGTTTAATTGTGCAAATGGGCATTATCAAAACCTTCACCGACCGTTCCGCAGATACGGGTCTGGTTGCCACATGGGCCCAACGTTCCAAGCGCGCGCATTACAATGCCGTTGAAAATCTGGTGGTGTTTGCAACGCTGGTGCTCATCACCCAATTCTCCGGTTTTGGTAATTCAACCACGGCGCTGGTATGCCAGATTTATTTTTATGCACGCGCTGCACATTTTGTCGTCTACACACTTGGCGTTCCGTTCCTTCGCACGCTGTGCTTCCTGACCGGCTTTGCATGTCAGGTTGTGCTGGGCGGTGTGTTGCTTGGCTTTATACACTAAATACCTCACCAAAGTTTCGTGGGATGATGTCCCGTACGACCCTGTTGCGGGATGTTCACCGCACCGGGTGATTGACGAAAACGGCAATAAAACTGGCCTGTTTACAGGGTATTTTGAACCCACGTTGCGTGGTTCCCGCATCAAAAAACCACCCTTCATCCATGCGATTTACGCGCCGCCACCTGATTTAGAAATCGTTCCAAATTACGAAGGCAGTGGTCAGCCCGGGCAATTCGCATATGGCAAAATGGTGGACGGCAAAATCACACCACACGTCACACGTGAAGATGTGATGAATGGAAAACTGGAACACCAGAATTTGGAAATTCTGTTCGTCGATGATGCGGTGGATTTATTCTTCGCGCATGTGCAAGGCAGTGCTGCTGTGCTTCTGGAAGATGGTTCCATTCAACGGATTGGCTTTGCCGCGAAGTCTGGTCATCCTTACACCGCAATCGGCAAAACATTGAAAGACATGGGTGCATTAAAATCCCCCATCACCATGGACAGCATCAAGGCGTGGCTACGTGCCAATCCATATGAACAGCAGGACGTGTTTTGTTCCAATGCGTCGTTCATCTTCTTTAAGATGCTTGATACGAACGGCCCGATTGGTGCCAGTGGCGAAGTGTTAATGCCAGAGGCCAGCCTTGCGATTGATGATACCATTTGGGCTTATGGGCTAAGCGCGATTGTGGCAACCACCCATCCAACACGTGCAGATGCGCAATTTATCAGGCGATTGCGGTTGGTGGATACCGGAAGCGCGATACGCGGCGTAATCCGCGGGGATATATATTTTGGCTCTGGCGAAGCTGCGGGAGCGCTCGCTGGCGCTATGAATGCCGAAGGGTCGATGTGGGTGCTGTTGCCTGATTAAGCCCTTTTATATTAACACTTTTTTTGGGCTAAAACGGAATGTTCCGCTTGACCGATGGGGTCTATGCCGCCAAATTCAAATTCTATTTTTTAGTTAGAAAAACACATCTTCCGACCACCCACCCACGAGGAAATCATGCATCGCTCACTTTTAAAGACCGCTTCTATTTTGGCGCTCTCTCTCTTCGCATTTCCAGTTGTCGCGCAAAACTATTCAGCGAATGTTGATCCTTACGGGTATGGCACGGTTCCGTTGCCACCCCCACAACCCCAATTGCAACCAATGGTGATGCCAGCGTTTCAAGCGCAGCGAGCTGGTGGTGGGTATGCGCCGCTTAACCAGTATTCATCGCAATATTCATCTGGCGTAAATTATGCCGGTCAAGCAACACCGCAAGTTGTGACCACACCGCAATACGGTGTTGTACCAAATTATCTTCCTGCAACACGCGTGTCGTCCTATGGAACATCTTCAACGCTTTCAACGCCGCAAGCTTCAAGCGTTGGATATGTCGTGCAGCCCCAACAAGCTCCAGCAGGCGCTGTGAACGTTCCAGCAGGTTCTGGCTATGTTCAAACTCAGGCTTACTCCTATGGCTCTAACGCACCTGCACCAGTTGTAGGTAGCATGCCGCAAGGTTATGCATCGGCACAATACGGCGCGCCAAGCGTGAACGTCCAAGCTCCAAGCATCCAAGCACAAGCGCCATCCATTCAGGTGCCAAGCTACCAAGCACCAACCATCACCGCACAAGCGCCATCAGCAAATATCCAAACGCCAACCGCGTATGCATCACAAAGCTATACAGCATCTAACAGCTATCCTACGCCAACCTATACGGCACCAGCTGGCAGCATCGCGGTAGCACCAAGCTATGATGGTTCCTATCAGGTTGCTTCGAACGCACCCGCATACCAAACCCCATCCTACACCGCGCCAAGCTATGGCTACCAACAGCCACAAGTACAAACACAAGGTGCAGTGATTACACAGGACTCAGGTCAGCAACCACAAGTGCAAACCTATGCGTATAACACCCCTGCACAACCCACCTACGTAACCCAAGACCAGATATACACCCAACAACCTGCACTCACCGTGCAGCAGGATATGGGCTACCAACAAACCGCACAGGCAACGCCTTCACAGGATGTGTCCTTGGCAAGCGAAAGTGGTTTAAGCCCATGGTATCTTGCTATCCGTTCCGGTTTGACCATTCCAACCAATACCAGCTTCAACCGCGCCGGTAGCGCATGGGAACAGGAATTTGAAACCGGTTGGCAACTTGGCACCGCAGCAGGGTATGAATTTAAAAGCTTCAATAGCTGGCTCGCACCACGCGCTGAAGTTGAATTGGTATATGACCAGCAACTCGTTGACAGCAATACCGTTGCTGGCGTGAAGACCAGCGATCCAAATGCGTACGGTTTCGTTCGCAGCCTTGATTTGATGGCGAATGGTTACCTTGATTTCCGCGCTAACCGCTATCTCTCACCTTATGTGGGCGCTGGTGTGGGTGTGGGCTACAGCGATTTCGATCGCCTGGGCAATTCCGCAACTGGCGTTGTGATGGATGACAACGATGTGGGCTTCGTATGGCAAGCAATGGCAGGCCTTGGCATCAGCCTTTCCAATGTTTCAACCGTCGATTTCGGTTACCGCTATTTGCAGAATACCGGTCTCAATCTTAAAGCAAGCGATGGCACCGTCACCAATACCGAAGTTGGCAAGCATGTCATCATGGTTGGCTTCCGCAATAATTTCTAATCACGTTACGGTGATGTGATGTACATTAAACCCCGCTAGCAATAGCGGGGTTTTTTATGGTTCCGATATGAAGAAAAAATCGCATCTAACCGATGAAGACCGCGCGTTATGGAAACACGCAACATCGGTGGTTGAACCGCACAAGCGCACCGAAAAGCATCAAAAAAAACGCACATTTAAATCGGATGAAGCACGCAGCGGGTGTGCACCACCTAAACACGCCTCTGTTCCCGTTCAAAAAACAAAATGGAAATCGCTGACGCATGAACCGATCACAACCTCAGCTGTAAAAAAGGCGCTCCCCAAAACACCTGT
Organism: uncultured Rhodospirillales bacterium; assembly: GCA_964568585.1. GTDB lineage: Bacteria > Pseudomonadota > Alphaproteobacteria > UBA9219 > RGZA01 > RGZA01. The sequence continues at coordinate 1,925 of CAZMQI010000037.1, read as the reverse complement.
TGAATTGCCAGCGATTGCATCTGACGTATTTGCTGGCATCAAAACCAAGAAACGCAAAGTCGATGCACGCCTTGATTTACATGGTTTAACGCAGGATGCAGCACATAGAAAAGCCATCGCGTTTATTTCGCAATGCTATGCGCGGCATCTGAAGATTGTTTTGATTATTACGGGAAAAGGCAACGCGTCGAATAGCGAGGGCGTGCTACAAAAAAATCTAAATCGTTGGCTTGGCGCACATAGCGACAGCGCAAAACATATTTCAGGGATAACGCAGGCCCCGCGCGAGTTAGGCGGCGCAGGTGCCTTTGTTGTTACCCTTAAAAAGCATTAGTTGTCGTCAAAGGTGTGTAGACGTTCTGGTGGCTTTGGTGGCAATGGACGTGCTGGCTTGAGCTTTATCCCATCTGTTGTGCCGGTGGTGATGTGCGGCTCGAATGGTTCAGCAGATGCAGGCGCGGCAAATGTGCGTTCTGCCATTTCATCGGCGATTTGTGCGGCAACGTCTTGTGGGACTTCTTTAATAACTACGCGTGGCTTGGCCATTTATGTCTCCTTAGTTCTGTATCTATCCCTTATAAAAACCGAAAGCCTTAATGAATAGGCCGTTATTACTTTCGCCTCGATAGCATGAGGATTATTATAAAAACGCTGTAATGAACGCATGTTAATAAATCATCCCTTTTTAATTTCACAGTCTCGCGTTACGCTTTTCAAATCGTCCTCACGTCAATTGCTTGTTCAGTTGTTAAGGGAGTTGTGAATGTCGCATAAAACGCAGATTGCCGGTGCAAACGTTTCAACAGACGGCATTATGCTTATTCGCCCCTACAGCGATCATTCAATATTTGATGTCGGCGATTTACCATTCTTACCGCAAGCCATCGTACATATCCGTGATAAGGGCCAACGCCCTGCCAAACGCACTGTACAAGAACTGGCGCATGCGCTGGGATTTGTAACGGTAGCAACGTTCCAAGGCGTGGTCGCATTGAACCCGGCTTATGCCCACTATTCCGTTACACAAATTCAAGAAGATGAACGCACGCGCCGTGGGCAACAAACCAAAATTGCATGGAAGGTTGATGGGCAGGAACGCTCCGTCTATGTCAACGAGTCGGTTGAAGAAGTATTAGCGTTGTTACCAAAAGTGACCGAGCATATAGCCAAAGCAGCAGTTTTAACCGCAGGCCGCCCGCATCATGTGCGCGAGATTAAACCAACAGAACCCGGCACAGACGTTACATAAGCCAGCCGCATATTCCATAAAATTCAAACTAAATTCATTGTGTCATTAAGCGCTGCGTAAGCATGTTCTGCGAATATTGCATCCATATTTTTATATCTTTTCATGGGTGCACATATGTCGGTCAGTCATCAATTTCGCGAGAATTTTCGCGGCGCAGTAGATCAAAATTTTGCCGCACAAGCTGAAAAACCAAAACCGATGCAAGTTGCGTTGGATTTCCAGAATGGATGGGTATCTGATACGAAAACCCAACAGGTTTATCTTCCAAGCAGCGCAACAAACGTTGGTGGTCAGACCGTAGTGACCGGCGCGAAAGGATATAACAAGGATGGCGCATACGGTTTAAGCCCCATCATCAAACCGCAATAACAGCTTATTCTTTTGGCGGGATGGATAGGCGTTTGAGCACGTCTTCCAACTGGTCCAGTGTTTGATATTCAATCAGTAATTTACCGCCCCCATTACCTTCTGGGCCCTTTTGCGTCAGCGCGACTTTCAATCCAAGCCATGACGATACTTCGCGTTCCAGTGCTTTGATATCGGCGCTGTCATTGCTGGTGATGGTGCGTGCGACTTCCGCTTTTTTGGTCGCGCTACCTTTGCGTGCAGTCTTTGGCAATTGCACTTGGGGAATACGCTTGCCACCCTCGCCTGCGCTCAAGCCTTTTTCGTCATG
>CAZMQI010000036.1:0-20171 GCA_964568585.1 uncultured Rhodospirillales bacterium | reverse complement strand
TTCCTGCAACTGGGTTTGTACGGCGCGGCGTTCTGCATCCAGTTTGATAACTTCAGCAGCTTGGTGCGGCATATTGCGACGCTCAAGGCCGTTATCCAAATATTTCGGATTATCTCTGATGAGTTTTATATCGTGCATTTTTAAACCTTTATTACATCGCGGCTTTTTGCCGCCTTCTTTTTATCAATCATGCCTGCAATGACTATCGCAACTTCATAAAGCAGGCAGAGCGGTATTGCTAGCGCCAGCTGACTAATCACGTCTGGCGGCGTTATAACCGCGGCAAGGATGAAGTTGATAACGATGGCAAAGCGGCGGAATTTCTTAAGCTGTTCGGTTCCTAATACGCCCAGATGCACCAGCAAGATAAGCAATAAGGGCAGTTCGAACGCAAAGCCAAAGGCCAAAATCATCGACATCGCCAGACTTAGATAATCCCCCACCCGCGCTTCCAGTTGGATGGGAAGGCCAGCGGCACCGCTTGTATTTTCAAAGCTGAGGAAGAAATGCCACGCCGCAGGGAATACAAAATAATAGGCAGCAGCAGCGCCCGCGTAAAACAAGAATGGCGTGAGGAATAAATAAGGACGGATAATATTTTTTTCATTGGCATAAAGTCCTGGCCCGATGAACCGCCAAATCTGGATGAGGATGAATGGCGCGGTAATAAAAAATCCCGCCCACACGGCAACGCCCATATAGGTGAAGAAGGCTTCAGTCAGGTTCGTGTAAATCAAACGGCGCGGCATTTCTGCACCTTGTGCCTTCATCGCATCGGCCAGCGGCGCAACCAGAAAACTGTAAATATCTTTTGCAAAGAAATAACTGATGACGACGCCAATAAGTAACGCGGCCGTACACCACATCAACCGGTTACGCAGCTCCACTAAATGGCCAAGCAGCGGCATCTCCTCTTTTTTGGATGCAGGTTGTTTTGGCTGAAATTCAGGAGGCACATCGGTCATGAGACAGGCTTTACTTTATCTTTAGCAGCAGCGGCAATATGCGCTTCGTCTTCCAACTGGTCGGCTTCTGGCTCCACCTTCTGGATTTCGGCTTTGGTTATATCCACGCCGTATTTTTCGAATGTCTTTTTCTGTAGCTCATCGGCTTCGCGCTGCATGGATGACATATCGACCTGATTGGGCAGATCATCCCAGTGTTTTTGAAAATCATGCATCATGAGACGTGCTTTACGTGACCACGCACCCGCTTGACGCATCAACGGCGGGATGTCCTTTGGCCCGATTGCTATCACTGCAACTGCGCCAATCAATAATAATTCTGGCCAAGCAAGTCCAAGCATCAGAGTGTCCGGATTATATTATTTTTTATCGTCAGGAAGCTTCTTGGCTTCGTCGTCCTTGTCGTCTTCAAGGCCTTTTTTAAAGCTGCGGATGCCTTTACCCAAATCACCCATGACATTCGGCAGCTTACCAGCACCAAACACAATTAGGATAACCGCAAGAACAATTAGCAGATGCCAGAAGCTAAGACCCATAACGAAACGCCTTTTCTTTAATTAAATCTAGTCATCACTGCCTGGGCCGTACTTACGTACATACCCATCAAGCGTGCCCGAAATCATATTGGCAGCATTGCGTACAGCCTGCATCGTCAAATCGTTCAAATTGCCCCAATTGCCCTCAAAACGTGCAAGGCCGGAGAATGTGCGCGGACGAGAGCCAGAACCCTCCAGACCACTAATATGGTCGTCACTATCTGCATGGAAGCTTTCAACCGAAAGAATAGCGCCGTCGTTGCGAACCAACATGGCAACACCTTCAACTACAACTCTGCGCGTTCCGCCGCCAAGCACGCCAGCAAGGATTGGGCCTTCTTCACGTGGTGATAAACGCATATGGGAGTCAACAATCAAGTATGCATCCGCGCCAATGCGGTGAGTAATTTCACCAATCGCGCGACGCATCGGTTGGTTTGCCCAACGGTTATCATCCGCACCGCCAAGAACAGTCATGGATGGCGTTGACAAATTGGTACCAAATTCAAGCTGTGGGAACACGCGGGTGTTTGCGCTGCTGACGATATCCTGCTGGTCTGGGTTTACCGTTGGTGTGCGGTTGATGCTTGGCATCAAGTTATATTGGGATGGCGTACGTTCCATTGATGTAAATGTGCCAGCAGGCTTTTGCGTATGCTGCATCGCCAACTTCTTCATATTATTAGCAAGGAATTTGAATTCCGCGCCGCTTTGCAGATTGGTGAGAATTTCAGGATTATTCGCAATGTACAAATCTTCGTAATCGGTTTCACGTGTATACGCCACGCGGCTTACCGCAGGGTTCACAACGTTAAAGCCGCGCATCAATAAGTATTCAAAGATTTCGTTTTCAAATTTAGTGAGCGCACGCACAACATGGCCGCGTGCCAATGGCAGCATTTCATATGTTTCACTTGGGCGCGCCGTTACGGATGCGATGGCGATGCTTTTAATGCGGGCGATTTCTGTTGGCGATGAGTCCAGTGTAACGTTGCGTCTGCCAGAACCACATGCGGTAAGCATGCTTGCCACTAAAACGATACCAGTAATCATCAGTATCGGGCGCAACAGTGAACGAATGGACATGAGGTTCCTCTTGAATTATAGGAAAACAAAACGTGGAAACGTGCGGTAAAAGCTTAGTAGAGACGATGGAATCAAAGCAAAACTGAATTACGTGGTTATTAGCTATGGCATCAGCATTATGCACAGGCAAGAAAATAGTGTAATTTTTGCATGCTGAATCTCTGTGAAGCCCTTGATTCACTATGGCATTTACATCTTGTTAACGATTGAAGCCCATAGTTTATGTTAGGCTCATATAAATTATTGGGAATGACAAGCCATGCCATACGTTGTTCGCGATGCAGAAGGTAAAGTTCAAAAGGTAAGCGTTCGCCCCATCCCCGGTGCGGATATGCTCCCCCATGATCACGCCGAAGTATTGACCTTCATGCAGGCCAAAGGTATTGAGACGAAGATTATCGCAGAATCCATCAGCGAACTGCGCCGCACCGATAACGAGATGTCGCGCGCTGTTGAAGACGTCATCACCGCTCTGTTGAAAAAGAATATTTTGAAAATGGGCGATTTGCCAAAAGCGGTTCAGGATCGCATTGCCTTCCGCGTAAAGATGCGTATGCAGATTCAGGAAACCTACGACCGCGCATCCCAGCGGTAGGATTAAGCGTCCGCTGAAGGTCTACCGGAGCTTCTTTTCAAAACTTCATCATTTCGCTTAGCTGCAGCCATACCGATTATACGGTCTGCAGCATCGCACAATTCTACAAACTCGGCGTAAACGGTTTTGTTGCCCATCGAATGCGGAAGCTTGATGCTGCGGGTATCCTTATGCTTTTCATTCCATTCACGCATCGCTGCGATGTACCCATCGCTGTAATCCCCGCGCTTGACGAGATGAAAGAAAACTTTTCTAAGTTCAAAACTTGCTGGATCGAAATAAAGTTTGTGCGACACTGGCTCAATAGCGATGGCAGCCATCTCTTTTGCACGACTCCAGCTGCCTTGCTCCAATTGCACCAAAAGGTTGATGATTGCAGTTGCATAGATACTTTCGCCCACAAGATCATCCGGTTTGATATCCTGCTTACAAAATTCAGTAAATCGTGTCCTATCATCAAGTCTTGAACACAACGTTTCACTTGCATTACTGAATGCAGCTGCCTGTGCGGTGCTTCTATCTAATTTCTTACTAAGACTTACAATTCTATTGCTAGCTTCATCCAGCGCAGATGATGTGACCGTCAACATCGCTGTGGCAATGTCATTTGCGGTGATACTGTTTATTGCGGCAAGCGTAAGTGGTTTTTCTTCGTCTGCGACCATCTCAATCACAGTAGGCATAATGGCTGCGATTTCTGTTTCTTGAAGCCCATTTTTCTCGATGTAGCCTTCTAGCGCTACCTTTTCTGGGCCAGATATTTCCGGGATACTATCTTGCCCTAAATGGGCATGGTTCAAGAAATGGCGAGACATGATTTTAATGACTTCGGCCAAGGCGCTTCTTCGTTCAGGAAGGTGTACGCGGTCAAACTTTGCTCGCGCTGAATAGATAAGTGTATCAACAGCCTCTTGCACTAGATTGAATTCAGGCGAATTTTCTTCAAGCCCTTTTTTATGCTCTTTTGCGGCATCGATGATTTGTTTTTGTGTTGAAAGCGGTGAAACACCCAGCACTTTATATGGATTGATTGTGACATTCATAAAAAATGCTCCCTCAGAAATATTGCCATGCCTGATAATAACAAAATTAAGGCAATGGATGGGGCATCATTATACTTGCGTTTAAAGTTAACGCGCAGATTTGTTGGTTAATCGATAAAACAAATATCGTTGGAGTTGGTATGCCCTGCATGACGCATATGCAGCGGGCGGGATACCACGCGCTTGTGAGCATCCTTGATAATAGCATCTAACTTATCGTGTTTGGCTTGTTCGCTGGTTTTATCGCGGCGTTTATTCACTGCTTCCAGACCACTCAGCAATTCATGGGAAACAATCCCCATATCCAACAAGGTGTCCAGCAAGCGTGTATACATCATGCCTTTGGGGTCTGTGCCATTCGGGTTATGATAAAGCTTATGTACTAGCCCTTTTACAGCGGCGGGACCTAAATCAGCCCTGGCTTCAACCACATCAATCGCCTGCTTCACCAACATTCCGCCTTCGCCTTGCGGGGAGTTATCTCTGAAGCAATAACGTTCAAACTCGTCATAGGTAAAGGCATCACGGTTGATGGTGACAACTGCAGCGAATAAATTAAACGCCTGCGTTTCTTCGGTAGTGCGGGTTGAATACGCCAGCCCATCAAAAACATATTTGCTGATGTTATCGGTGAATACTTTGGCAAATGCGAGCGCGGGATTTTGATATAATGCAGCAGCAATATTGCCCAACACAGCACGATATTCATGGGTATAGTTCTTGATGCGGTGCGGCGTCTGGTTGGCCTTGGCAAGGGCAATCACCCATTCGGATTTGAAATGCCCTGCTTCTATTTCATTCTTATATCGCTCCAGCACATTTGAATTTTTTGGATGCTCCAACATCTCGGTAATCAGCGCGGCGAGCTCGCGATTTTTGGCTTCTGCAATACCAGAGTAACCCATCGGATGCTTTAGAATACGGGCAGATTGACGTGCAGCGCCGGGATTGGTTGCTTCCGCTCTAAAGCCCAGTGCTGGTGATTTACCTGCTGCCAGTTCAGCTTCCCTCGCCTGCTCCACGGCGCGGTTATTACGGATGGCGTAAATAGCCATGACAATGTCATCAAGGCTTAACGACATAATCATGGTGTCGGCAGCCAGCTTCGTTTCGGTTGGATGTTGCCGTGTGATTTCATCACTTATCCATTTAGTCTCTTCGCGCGTCACGCCATATTCAACTGCGATGCGTTTATACGTGATATCTACACTGTTGGTCAGTTCACCGTCTTTATCGGCTGGCTCTGGACCATTCAAACGGATACTGGCTTGTAGGCGGATGACTTCTAGAATCGCTTCGGCACGGCGCGGCAGATAATGTGCATCATATGCATCACGGCGATGTATATCGCGCAACTCTTCAAATGCTTCGGTCTTGATTTTGAATTCGGTATAGCCTTCGGTCGTGCTTAAATCGCGGTTTGCTTTGGCAAGACGATAGGCAGCCTGAATGTCATTCGCCGAAGCGTAGGGATCGATACCGAGTATCGTATAGAATGACCGTTGTTCCGACATTCAATGCCCGCAAAGCATGTGTGTTGGTCAGTAACTGTGTCGGCTATCGTATGCTTAAAGTTTTTCTTAAATGCTACCAATTATGGTTAACGAAACCGTTAACCGAAGAATTTATTGGTAAGCGGATAGCGGCGTTCACGGCCAAAGCTGTGGGCAGTTATTTTAACCCCCGGCGGTGATTGGCGGCGTTTATATTCGGAAAACTTGATCATCCGCAGCACTTTGGTGACTGTTGCTTCGTCATGGCCTCTGCCAATGATGTCAGGAACGCTCATTTCACGCTCCACGAGACACTGAATAATGTCATCCAGCTGGGCATAGGGCGGCAAGGTGTCTTGGTCGACCTGATCCGGCTTTAATTCTGCGCTTGGCGGGCGGGTAATGATGCGTTCTGGCATCACAAAACCTTGTGGGCCAAGGCCAATGGCAGGTTTGTTGACATTACGCCATTTGCACAGGCGGAAGACCAAGGTTTTATACACATCTTTGATGAGCGCGAAGCCGCCGCACATATCGCCATACAATGTCGCATAGCCTGTTGCCATTTCCGACTTATTGCCGGTTGCGACCACCATATGGCCATAGGTATTTGATAAGGTCATAAGAATAAGACCACGCAAACGCGATTGAATATTTTGGTCTGCAATGTCGGTATTGAAGCCTTTGCTATGCGGCTTCACACCTGCCCCGATGGCCTTCATGCCCTCTTCGATGGAAATAATCTTATATTCGCAGCCAAGCATGGTGCTGGCTTTGGCTGCGTCCTCTAAACTGTCTTTCGATGTATAGGGTGATGGCATCATCACATTGATGACTTTGTCTTTGCCAAGCGCGTCAACGGCAAGCGCAGAAACAAACGCACTATCAATCCCGCCGGACATACCAATCAGCACACCAGGAAAGTTATTTTTTAACACATAATCGCGGAGCGCCAAGACAAGCGCGGAATAAATACTCTCATCCTCGCTAAGTGGTTTTTTGACTTCTTCCTGTCTTGGTATCCAATGCTCCCCTTGCTTGTTCCAATAGGTCAGCATGAGGTTTTCCTGATATTGGCCAAGATTGGCGCATTCATCACCCTTCACGTTCATGACGAACGAGCCGCCATCAAACAGCAATTCATCTTGCCCGCCCAATTGGTTCACATAGGCAATCGGCAATCCTGTTTCTTTGATGCGCGCGGTCATAATCGCGCGGCGCACGAGCGGTTTGTCAGTTTCAAACGGGCTGGCATTAATGCTGACCAGAATTTGTGCGCCTCGACGTTTCAGAGATGCCGCACGTTCCTTGCTCCACATATCTTCGCATATGGTTACACCGATACGTGCGCCGTTTAACAGGAATGGTTCGCCATCATCTTTTCCGCCTGCGGTGAACACACGCTTGTCATCGAACACGCCGTAATTTGGCAAGTCATGCTTATACCAGACCTGTTCAATCTTGCCGTTCATCAACAGCGCGGCGGCGTTATACGGTTTATCGCCATCAGTGTTTTGCCATGGCAGACCGATAATCAATGCGGCAGAATTCTTTGTAATCGCGGCAAGACTTTCGGCCGCCTTCATACACGCCTGCACATAGACGGAGCGCAGGGTTAAATCTTCCGGCGGATAGGCACTGAGCGATAATTCCGAGGTCACCAGCAAATGCGCGCCCTGCTTGGCAGCGTTATGATGTGCGGCTTTGACTTTTTCGGCATTTGCCTCAATTCCCCCGATGGTGAGGTTTAATTGGGCAAGCGCGATGATAAGGGGTTCTGACATAAGGTTCTGTTTGGGCGGCGGAATAGCTTAAGCCTTGTATTTAAAACTATTTTGGCAGATTTATCAAAATGATGTTTCGGTTTAGGCGTTTTTTTGCTAGAAATCGCCCATAAAGTCACACTTCAGAAGGTTCGTTTCATGTCTGAGCACGAAAATCCAAATCCAATCGAAGATCAAATCAAAAGTCAGGTTCAGGATACCAACACATGGGTTCGCCTGTTCTTCATGATTTTATTCATGGTGATTTTCTATGTCGTCTTCGCCATCACCGGCATTGTTGCCGTCATTCAATTCGTGACACGCATTCTAACTGGAAAGCCGCTGAGCAGCTTGCAGGATTTCAATGCAAAACTTGCAGACTACGCGCATGACCTTGTTGCGTATATCACTTATGCCTCGGATGCGAAGCCGTTCCCGTTCAAGGAATAAAGTTTTTAACCCAACAGCCATTTTTTCATAATCGGATTAACGGCATCCGGTTGTTCCAATGGTGCAAGATGCCCAGCACCGGGGATGATGTGCAGATCTGCACCCTTGATATAATTTTCTATTTCCTGTGCATGCTCTGGCGGGGTCAGCGCATCTTGATCGCCACAAATAATCAATGTCGGCACATCAATAAGTGATAGATGCGGACGGCTATCGATACGTCCTAAAATCGCTTTCTGCTGATTGAGGAATGCGTTCATCCCTACCCGTCCAGCCATATCGATAATCAGTTGTGTAAGTTCTTCGTCTTGTAATCTCGATGCCGCAATCAACATTGGCAATAAGCGTGGCGTCACGCCTTTGAAATCGCCCTTTTGCGCTAATTGAATGAGCCCACGGCGCTTTCTGCGGCTTTCATCGGTATCAGGACGCGCGGAGGTATCAATCAGCGCAAGCTTGGCGACTCGTGCTGGCGCTTGGCGCATAATCTCCATGGCCACATAGCCACCCATGGAAAGCCCCGCCAAAGCAAAGCTATCGGGTGCTATAGAAAGCACACTTCGGGCTAATTCGGGCATATTGTCGAAACCCGTTAAATCGGGAACAATTACGTCAACATAAGCCTCTAAGGCATTGATTTGATGTTGCCAAAGCGCTTTATCGCATATCAGCCCTGGCAATAGAACAAGCGTCGGTTTCACAGTAAAAATCCACCATTTCCTTGGAAAGCGCATTGAAGCACGGGGCGGGTTTATGCTAAGTCATCCGGCGATGCAAGGACTTTGCATCTGAAAAAGCCGAAAGATGTGAAAGCCCATATGCGGCTTTTAAAGAAATAATGCGAGGAAGAATTGTTATTTAGTGAATTGGGCTTAAAGCCCGAGATTTTAGCTGCCCTTGAAGAGCGCGGATATAAAGAACCCACCCCAATCCAGGAACTAGCCATTCCCTACGTACTTATGGGACGGGATGTGCTCGGCTGCGCGCAAACGGGTACGGGTAAGACCGCAGGCTTTGCCTTGCCGATGATTGAAATTCTCGCTTCCGGAAAAGCGAAAGCGCGCATGCCGCGCTCCATCATTCTGGAACCGACAAGAGAACTTGCAGCGCAGGTCGCTGAAAACTTTGCCGTCTATGGTAAAGGTTCGAACCTTTCCGTTGCATTGTTGACCGGTGGTCAAGGCATGGAAGAACAAATCAAAAAGCTGGAACGCGGCGTTGACGTGCTGATTGTAACACCAGGCCGCATGCTTGATTTGCATGAACGCGGTAATGTGATGCTGCACGATATTAAAATTTTCGTAATTGATGAAGCTGACCGCATGCTTGATATGGGTTTCATTCCCGATATTGAAAAGATTGCCGGTATTCTTCCAAAAATCCGCCAGACCTTATTCTTCTCCGCGACGATGCCTGCTGAAATCAAGAAGCTGGCTGACAAGTTCTTAATGAACCCTAAGCAAATTTCAGTGGATGCGCCTGCGACAACTGCAACTACGGTTGAACAATCCATTGTACGCCTTGGCTTCAAGCAAAAACGCGAAGCACTTCGTGCATTGCTGAAACAGCATGAATTCAAAAGCGCGTTTGTATTCTGCAACCGCAAGAAAGACATCGATATCCTTGTTGACTCACTCAAACGTCACGGGCTTTCGGCTGCTGGCTTGCACGGTGATATGGTTCAATCGAAACGCAACGAAGCGCTGGATAAATTCAAAAAAGGTGAAATTGCATTCCTGATTTGCAGCGATGTTGCAGCGCGCGGATTGGATATCAAAGGCGTTGACGCCGTATTCAATTTCGATGTGCCATTCGATGCCGATAGCTATGTGCACCGTATTGGCCGTACTGGCCGTGCAGGCGCGGAAGGCAAGGCATTCACGTTTGTAACATCCGATGATGACAAACTGCTTGCCAACATCGTCAGCTTGATTAAAAAAGAAATTCCTGAAGTGAAGATTGAAGGTCTGACCGAACAAGGTTCTGAAGCATCCCACCCGCGATTTGAAGCGCGCGGCGGTGGACGCAATGAACGAAATGGCCGTGACCGTAACCGTGATAACAATCGCGACCGCAACCGAGGACCCCGCCCGGAACGCCAAGCAGCAGCACCTGAACAAACCCATGCGCCTATCCAACAAGGCGAAGCACAGCTTGACGAAAACCAAGACCAACAACGTTCAGAACAACGCGAAGCACGACCGGAACAACGCCGCGAACGCAGCCGCGATGACCGTAACCGTCGTTTTAGCGAGAATCGTGAACGCAATAATGACCGTGGCCAAGAACGTGGCGACAATACCGCCGGTTCAAATGTAGTGGGCTTTGGCGACGATTTGCCTGCTTTTTTGCGTGGGTCGCGTCAGAAGATGGCGTCGCTTGCCCCTATGATTTCCAAGGAAAAAATCGTTTAATCACCCTTCGTCTAGGTTTTACGGGTTTAGGGTATGCGGTTTTATTTTTCACACATCACAGAACGGGTTTTACTGCTCTCAGTGCTGTGTCTGCTTTTCCCTGCACTTGCCCATGCAGATGGTGAAGTTAAGCCATATGTGAAACCAACCCCTCAAAAAACGGCGAAACCGCTAACTAAAGCAGAAGAAGATAAAGACCAGTATCTGCTATCAGCCGACGAAATTCAAAACGACGACCCCAATGGTATTGTCACTGCCAGCGGCGCGGTTGAAATACACAACAATCAAAAAATCCTCAAAGCCGAACATGTCGAATACCAGCAGAAAATCGATGTGGTAAAGGCTGATGGCAATGTCGCATTGATGACTGAAGACAACAATGTCGTCTTTGCCAAGAAAAGCACATTAAGCACCAATTTTGCTAATGGCAGCGCTGAAAACGTTGCCATGCTGATGACCGATAATTCACGGTTCATCGCAAACGATGCGCGTCGCCTTGATAATCGTTACATGTTGTTCGGCATGGGGATGTTTTCGCCCTGCAATCTATGCGTATCGAACCCACGCAAAGCACCCATCTGGCAGGTAAAAGCGGCCAAGATTACCCATGACAATGTTGAAAAAAATATTATCTACCGCGATGCGACATTGGAGATGTGGGGTCTTCCCATTATGTATACGCCATATCTGTCCCATCCTGATCCAACCGTTAAACGCCGCCAAGGCTTGCTTAACCTTCGCTATGTGAACTCCCCTGATTTGGGTACGCAAGTTGTCGTGCCCTACTATTTTGATATTGCGCCGGATATGGATTATACCGCTAAACCAAACTTTAATGGCAAAGACGGAATGCGCTTTGCAGGCGTACTGCGTAAACGCTATGAGCATGGCGATATTAATGTTGACCATTCGCTTGCAATAACCGACCGCGTGGATGATGACGGCATTACAAAAACTGATCAAATCCGTGGACATTTATCCGGCTATGCCCATTTTGATATTGATAACATTTTCCGCACGGGTGCAGATTTTGCTGTGCAGACCGATAAAAACTATCTCGCACGCTATAACGAAAACAAAGAAGATGTGCTCACCAACCGCTTGTTTCTTGAAGGATTTAAAGGTCGTGGATTTGGCGCTGCTGAAATGTTTTATTTTCAGGATAACCGTCCTGGCGGTCGTCCCGAACAGCCATTGGTATTACCGCGCTTTCGCGTATCGCAATATGGCGAACCCAATATGACCCTTGGCGGTCGCTGGTCATTCGATGGCGAAGCGGTAGCCTTAAAACGCGATAGCGGACAGGACGTTAAAAAGCTTGGGGTGGATTTTGGTTGGGAACGCCGCGATATATTGCCGCTTGGTTTAGTCAGTACATTGAAAGGTTCTGTACGTAACGACACATTCCTAGTGAACAATCTGGTATCGCCCGACACCCCAGGCCGTATTTATAATGATGATGTGACCAACCGTTTATTCCCGCAAGGGCAAGTGACGGTCAGTTATCCATTAGCTGGCTATGCCGACACATTCACCCACACCGTTGAGCCAATTTTTGCGCTTAGCGCATCGCCCACACGAAAACTTGACCCGCGCATACCAAACGAAGATAGCCTTGACGTGGACTTCGACACAACCAATCTATTTGAATTAAGCCGTTATCCCGGCACGGATAGCATGGAACAAGGCATTCGCAGCAGCTATGGCTTTAAGACCGGGTTTTATAATCACTCTGGCGGGTTTAGTGAGTTCACATTTGGGCAAAGCTACCGCCTTAGCGACGACCCGTTATTCCCCAAAGGAACCGGATTTGATGCGCCCCTTTCCGATTATGTCGGGCAGTTGAAACTGGAACCCGGCAAATGGATGAAGATGGATTACAACTTCCGTCTTGATAAAAGCCTGGCCACGTCACGCCGCCACGAAATCTATACCAGTTTCGGTGTGCCACAATTCCGTCCACGCTTCACATATACTTACAGCGACCCTGCGATTTTCGTTCCCGGTGTTTCAAATCGTGTAGAAGAACTTAAATTCGGTTTCACCAGCAACTTTACCGAATTCTGGACATTCAACTTCGACCAAACGAATGATTTACGACCTATCACCGATGGTCCGCGTACGACGGCTGTCTCCCTCACCTATCAGGATGAGTGCTTTACGACCTATCTCAGCTTCTCGCGTGACCATACAGTACGTACCGGTGTGCAATCGGGTGATACGTTCTTCTTCCGTATCCTATTCAAGCATTTGGGCGGCATTGACGGTTAAGACCAGCAAACTATATCCTACATTCCTATACCCTAACTCGGAGACACCCCATGTATAAGCTCTATTATTCTCCTGGCAGTTGCTCCATGGCTATCCATGTGCTGCTAAACGAAATCGGCGCAGATTTTCAACTCGAAAACACTGCTATCAGCCAAGGCAAAAACAAAAGCGAAGCATTTCTAAAAATAAATCCCCGCGGCCAAGTCCCCGCATTAGAGGAAGACGGCAAAGCGATGCTCGAAGGCGGCGCAATCCTTACCTATCTTGCAGATAAGCATTCCAGTCATTTACTCCCACATGAGGGTTGGGCACGCGCACAGGCTTTGCAGTGGCTGATGTTCTGTAACTCGACTTTGCACCCAGCATACAGCCGTTGCTTCTGGTTGATGCGGAGTGAAGATGCAGGCAAAGAAGTTTTTCTTAAAAAGGCCGCCGAATGGGTGAACCGTTTATGGCAAGACGTGGAAGCACAATTGCAAAACCAGCTCTACCTTTGCGGTGAAGAATGCACTATCGGCGATATTCTGCTCACGGTGATTGCAAACTGGAGCGACAAAATTCCAGCACAAATCAACATGGGCCCAAAGACACGCGCATTATTCGCACGTGTAATTGCACGCCCTGCCTATCAAAAGGCGTTGGCAACGGAACAAGTTGAATACAAAATGGCGTCGTAATTTAGTACGAACCTGGCGCGATTTTGACCTTCAAGCCATTGGTCTTTTCAGTGCAGAACAATTGGCATGATAAACGCGATTGATCATTCACATTGAATGCGCCATCGAGCATGCCGATTTCTTCTTCGGTTGGCTCGGGGATGCGTTCAAGCCATGCATCATCGACATAGACGTGGCATGTCGCGCAAGCGCATGAGCCGCCGCATTGGGCCAGCATTTCAAGGCCGCTATCACGGATGACTTCCATAACGCTCCAATCGGTTACGGCGTCTAGTTCGTGTTCTTTACCGTCTTTATCGGTTACAAAAATTTTCATGCTGCTTGTTCCTGCTTTTCGTCGACGCCCAGTTTGTTTTGCAAATCCGAGCTGGAGGTTGTGTATTGGAAACGGTATTTACGGCCAGGGTGAACGTATTCGAATGCCTTCTTCGACATCAATGCCGCTTCATGGAATCCGGATAAGATCAGTTTCATCTTGCCGGGATAGGTATTGATATCGCCAATCGCGAATACGCCTGGCACGCTGGTCTCGAATGTTGCGGTGTTCACGGGGATGACTTCGTTCTGGAATTCCATACCGAAGGTCGCAACCGGACCAAGCTTCATCGTCAGCCCATAGAATGCCAATAAGGTATCGCATGGGTATTCGTATTCGCCTGTCTCATCTTTTAACTTCAGCGCGTCAATCTGACTGCCCTGCCCTTTAAGGCTGGTAATCTGCGCGATTTTCAGCGTCATTTTGTTTTCAGCAACCAGTGCGCGCATCTTTGCAACGGTATCTGGCGCTGCTCTGAAATCATCACGGCGATGGATAAGCGTTAATTGCTTGACGATTGGCTGCAAATTCACAACCCAATCAAGCGCGCTATCGCCTCCGCCAGCAATCACAACACTCTTACCACGGAAATGGTCCATTTTCTTGACAGCATAGAATAATGAAATGCCTTCATATTCCTCGATGCCTTTGATAGGCGGTTTTTTGGGAACGAAGCTTCCGCCGCCTGCTGCTACAACAACGACTTTGCAGTTAATCACGGTGCCGCGGTCAGTCGTCACATTCCATGAACCATCATCCAACTTTTCAATTTTTTCTGCCATTTGTGACAGATGGAAAACAGGATTGAATGGTTTGATTTGCTCCATCAAACGGTCGGTCAATTCCTGACCTGTGCACACCGGAATGGCTGGAATGTCATAAATCGGCTTTTCAGGATAGAGCTCTGCACATTGCCCGCCCGGACGATCCAGAATATCGATGAGATGGCACTTCATATCATTGAGGCCAAGTTCGAACACGGCAAAGAGACCCGTAGGGCCTGCGCCAATGATAACAACGTCAGTTTGTTGAGCAGTTTCAGTCATATTGAACACGTTTCTAATGCGATTTTTTATACGGGATTTAGGGGCTTAATTAGAACAATAAGCCCAGCCTTGCAAGTTTGATGTGGCAGCCCTAATTTCAGCCTAGGTATTCCAACGGTTAACACGCCGTTAACCATATTTCCCTATGGTTTGATTATAGAATCTTCCCCTGTTCTCGGAGCTTACCCACATGTCAAATCTGCCCCCAACACCCGCCTTTGTACCAACAAAACCATCGGGTGAAACGGTGACACTCACAGATGATTCAACAGGCAAAAGCTACAAGCTGAATGTGTTGCACGGGTCAGTTGGACCAAAGGTCATCGACATCAGCAAGCTCTATTCCGATACCGGCCATTTTACATTCGATCCAGGCTTCACCTCAACCGGAAGCTGCGAGTCAAAAATCACCTTCATCGACGGTGAAAAAGGAATTTTGCTGCATCGCGGTTATGCGATTGACGATTTGGCAACCAAAAGTGATTTCATGGAAGTGGCATTCTTGCTGCAACATGGCGAATTGCCAACGCCGCCGCAAAAAAGCGAGTTCATTAAACACATCACCTACCACACGATGGTGCATGAACAACTGATGAAATTCTATTCGGGCTTCCGCCGTGACGCGCATCCAATGGCCGTTATGACGGGTGTTGTTGGTGCGCTTTCCGCATTCTATCACGACAGCTTGGATATCACCGACCCTGTGCAGCGCGAAATATCAATGCACCGCTTGATTGCCAAAATGCCGACGATTGCCGCCATGGCCTATAAATACTCGATTGGCCAGCCATTCGTATATCCACGCAACGATCTGACCTATACCGAAAACTTCCTCAACATGACGTTCTCGGTTCCAGCGGAACCTTACAAAATGAATCCCGTTCTGGCCAAGGCGATGGATAAGATTTTCATCCTGCATGCTGATCACGAACAAAATGCGTCGACCTCAACCGTGCGGCTTGCGGGTTCATCGGGCGCTAATCCATTCGCATGTATTGCATCGGGTATTGCATCCCTTTGGGGTGCAGCCCATGGCGGCGCAAACGAAGCGGTGCTGACCATGCTTGCAGAAATCGGTAGCGTCGCCAACATCCCCAACTGCATCGCCAGAGCAAAAGACAAGAACGACAATTTCCGTTTGATGGGCTTTGGTCACCGCGTTTACAAGAACTTCGACCCGCGTGCCACCATCATGCGCCAAACCTGCCATGAAGTACTGGGCGATTTGGGCGTTAAAGACCCGTTGCTGGATATCGCCATGGAGCTTGAAAAGATTGCGTTGCAGGATGATTACTTCGTCACACGCAAATTGTACCCCAATGTCGATTTCTATTCAGGCATCATCCTTCGTGCGATGGGCTTCCCGACCAAGATGTTCACGCCATTATTCGCATTGGCGCGCACCACGGGCTGGGTTGCACATTGGGCGGAAATGCTCAGCGACCCAACCCAAAAGATTGGCCGCCCACGTCAGCTGTATACGGGGGCACCACAGCGTTCATTCGTACCCCTTACATCGCGCAAATAAGGCCAATGAATAAGGCGTTGCTAGTTTTCCTGCCGCAAAAGATAATGCGGCATGGATGAAAAAGCCGTCTTCTTTTCGATATTGTGCATTTGTTTTATGATGCTCCCCTACGCCATCATGAATTGGCGCGAAGGCAATAAACGCATCTATAAGCACGTGCTGTATTGGACCATCATCATGCTGATGTTCTTCTTAATCACCAAAACAATTAAGGGCACATTTATTCCTGATGAACAGTCGGCTCGCCCCCGTGGCGCTTTAATAGAAGACACAGATCCTGCGTCGCGTCGGAAATCTCAGCTTCGTCCGTCCCCCTTATAACAAGACTGAGACCAAAGCCGCCCGGGCGGAAATACGGGTATGACCCGATATCTAAATTCGGATATTTCACGGCGATTTCGCCAAGCTCCTTGGCAATGATACTTTCCGGAACCAACGACGACACCGTGCGGCTGATAATCGGCGGCCCACCCTGCAGTTTCGTAACAATACCATCCAGCATGCCTTGCATGACACTTGGCACCCCTGCCATCACATGGACATTCTCCAGCTTGAAGCCTGGAGCAGAACTGACGGGATTAGCAATAAGCGTCGCACCAAACGGGATGCGCGTCATACGCATGCGGCCTTCATTCAAATGCTCTGCGCCTTTGTAATGCTTGATCAATATCTGGCGCGCTTCTTCATTCACATCGATACCTACGCCAAAAGCTTTAGCAACACAATCGGCAGTGATGTCGTCATGCGTGGGGCCAATGCCGCCGGTTGTGAATACGTAATCGTATTTCTTGCGAACATCGTTGAGGGTGCTGACGATGTCGGATTCGATGTCGCAGATGACCCGCGCATGCATCAGCTTGATGCCTTTTTGCAAAAGCTTCTTGCCAATATAGGCAAGGTTCACGTCTTGGGTGCGTCCAGTCAGGATTTCATTGCCGATGATAACCAGGCAGGCTGTTTTGGTGCTTTCTGTCATGCACCCAGCCTAGCAAAAAGAAAACCCCTTATCCATTTCTGAATAAGGGGTTTTTTTGATACTTAATTAACAGCGATTAGCCGCTAATGAACTTCGACAAGATTGCGAGCAAGAGCAACGCAACAATGTTGATAATCTTGATCATCGGGTTAACGGCTGGACCAGCGGTATCCTTGTAAGGATCGCCAACGGTGTCGCCGGTTACAGCCGCTTTATGGGCATCGCTGCCCTTGCCGCCATAATTACCTTCTTCGATGTACTTCTTGGCGTTATCCCATGCACCGCCACCTGACGTCATGGAAATCGCCACGAACACGCCTGTTACGATGGTACCAAGCAACATTGCGCCCAGAGCAGTGAATGCCGAAGCAAGTCCGTTCACGAAGTAAATGACACCAAACAATACAACCGGTGCGAACACTGGAAGCAATGATGGAACAATCATTTCGCCAATCGCGGCTTTGGTCAGCATGTCTACTGCTTTGCCGTATTCTGGCTTAGCTGTGCCTTCCATGATGCCTTTGATTTCGCGGAACTGACGGCGCACTTCAACTACAACTGCACCAGCTGCACGGCCAACTGCCGTCATGCCCATCGCACCGAACAGATATGGCAACATGCCACCAATCAGCAAGCCCACAACAACGTATGGGTTTTGCAGTTCGAAGGTCACGGGGGTGTTGGGGAAGTAATGCTTCAAATCCTGAATGTAGGATGCGAACAATACCAATGCCGCCAAACCAGCAGAGCCAATCGCGTAGCCTTTGGTTACCGCCTTGGTCGTGTTACCAACTGCATCGAGCGCGTCGGTTACCACACGAACTTCTTTTGGAAGGTTCGACATTTCGGCAATACCACCAGCGTTATCAGTCACCGGACCATAGGCATCAAGCGCAACCACCATCCCTGCAAGGGCAAGCATGGTTGTCGCGGCAATACCAATGCCGTAGAGACCGCCAAAGGTGTAGGCAATCAGAATGCCCGCACAAATAACGATAACAGGCAATGCAGTGGATTCCATCGATACTGCAAGACCTTGAATAACGTTAGTGCCATGGCCGGTTTGCGATGCTGCTGCAACCGAACGTACCGGGCGGAAATTAGTACCCGTGTAGTATTCAGTAATAACAATCAAGGCCCATGTCACGCCAAGACCTGTCAATACGCAGACAATCAAGTCCTTCATATCGATGGTACGACCATCGGTAAGCGCAAGAGCTGGACCGCTGAACGCAGTATAAATCAGACCAATGATAAGCACGGCAGACAGAACAGCAGAAACCGTAAAGCCCTTATATAACGCGCCCATAATGTTGTTGTCTTTACCAAGCTTCACGAAGAAGGTTCCGACAACCGATGAAACGATGCAAAGCGCACCAATCAACAATGGGAACATCATCATAATGCCTTGAGCTTCGCCGGTGAAGAACATCGCACCAAGCAACATGGTCGCAACCATGGTCACGGCATATGTTTCGAACAAGTCAGCAGCCATACCAGCACAATCGCCAACGTTGTCGCCTACGTTATCTGCAATAACGGCAGGGTTACGTGGATCATCCTCAGGAATTCCTGCTTCCACCTTGCCCACAAGGTCAGCGCCCACGTCTGCGCCCTTGGTGAAGATACCGCCGCCAAGGCGTGCAAAAATTGAAATAAGCGATGAACCAAAGCTAAGCGCGACAAGTGCTTCGATGATAGGACGAACGCCTTCGTCAGGTGTTTGGGTGGCAAGCAGGTAATAGTAATAACCCGCAACGCCGAACAGACCCAGACCAACAACGAGCATACCCGTTACGGCACCTGATTTAAACGCAATGCTAAGCGCAGGTGCAAGACCACCCGTTGCTGCTTGCGATGTACGAACATTGGCACGAACCGATACATACATGCCGATATAGCCAGCAATACCGGAAAGCACCGCGCCAATCACAAAGCCGATACATACTTTTGCACCAAGTGCAAAGAACAGCAGCACGGCGACCACAACGCCAACGATGGCGATGGTGGTATATTGACGGTTGAGATATGCGCCAGCGCCTTCTTGAATGGCTTTGGCAATTTCCTGCATTCTTGCATTGCCAGGGGATGCTTTGAAGATACTGCTAGCTGTGATTAAACTGTATAATATGGCGAGCGCCACACAGGCTAAAATAATAATAAACGACTGTTCCATAAGCATGGAAGTGTCCCTTTCTTTGTGAAAACAGGAAAGCAGGCCTTGCGAACGAAAGCCCTATTAAGAGGTCGCAAGTTTCTACGTAAGGGAGGGGTTTGGTCAAGGGGCAATTGTGGCCAGAATACGCCTAATAGCCGTACGCATGAGCCAATGCGGCCTAAAAGACGCAGTCTAAACTCAAATTCGGGGAGGTTACTTAAAGCGGATTAGTTGAAGCGACGCTGGCTTACGCCTTGAATAAGGACGTCTTGAATAACCTTCTTATCCGCAAATCCTTGCGTCACCAAAACCAGTTTGCTCTTCAGCTTATTAATATCAAGGAACTGACCATTGCGATAAGCCGCCTTGTTCAAATTGCCATACAATGCACTCATATACGCATCTTTGATTTTTGGAATCAGATGGCTGACTTCAGCGATGTTCTTTTGTTCGGATATTTGTAGAGCAACGATCATCGATACAACTTCCTGCACATTGTCTTTGCCAAGCACAGGCATGATCATCGGATCAAGTTTCAAATAATATGAATTGGCTGGGCCATCGGAAATATCGACAGAGGATTTTTCTTTGCCCTTTTTCTTTCCGCCATGTTCACCGCCTTCGGCTTTGGGCTTTTCTTTTTTAGCGGCGCCGCCACCACCAGCAGCATAGGCTGGCTCTGCAACATAAAATGTTGCTGCTAACAGCATGCAAAGAGCGATGAAAAATTTACGCATATACACTCGCAATATAAATTGAATATGTCTTCAATGAATAAGGAAAGCTTACACCGCTATGCGATAATATCCGTTTAAGATTGCACGGCTTTTTAGCTAAATATCCTAATTTATATA
>CAZMQI010000035.1:0-20922 GCA_964568585.1 uncultured Rhodospirillales bacterium | reverse complement strand
GCTGCGGCTGGAGCAGTAGCTTTAGCAAGCGGTGGAGCATCAGCACCTGCATAATTGAATTCTGCATCGATGTCGATTTGCACTTCATCACCCACCATTGGAACCATTGCACTTATGCCCCATGCGGAACGGCTGATGGTGCCGGTTGCAGCAAAACCAATCGTTTCTTTCTTGGAGAATGGGCCAAGTCCTGCCGCACGGAATGTAACATTAAGGCTTACAGGTTTTGTAACGCCAAGAATGGTCAATTCGCCCATCATGGTACCAGCATCGCCGCTACGTGAAATATGCAGTGACTTAAACGTTGCTTGCGGGAATTTCGCGCTGTTGAAGAATTTTTCGCCCTTCAAATCGTTTTGCAGCTTGGCGTTATTAGTATCGATGCTGCTGGTATCAATGGTTGCTTCGACGGTGCTTTTTTCTGGAGCCTTTGGATCGAAGTTCAAGCGCGCATCAAAATTATTGAAACGGCCATGATACATGGAGAACCCCACATGGCTGATTTTAAACAGGAGGCTTGCATGGCTTTTATCGAGCGCATAAACACCCGCTGGCGCCTTGCTGAAATCTTTGCCGGGAAGTGCTGGCGTTTCTGCGATTGCAGGAGATACGACAGCCAAACCAATAATTAATCCAGCGAGTAATGTGCGTGAGAACATGGAAAAAGCCTCCGGCAAAGAGAAGAGATTGAGTAAGTGTAGGTTAGAATAGAAAAATGGCAAGTCTGTGATGGAGCGCCAAATAAGTATTATAGAGGCTGATATTATAGCAGAAAACGAGATGGCCGCAACTGGTGCGGCCATCTCAGCAGTCGTACATATATACGAGCGTGCTTATTCCTTAGTTGACCTTCTTGGATGAAGCTCTGACATCATCCACAAGCTTCTTCATTTCGGTGAGTTCCATTGCGCCAGGAATAATCTTATCACCAATAATGAAAGTTGGCGTTCCATGCGCGCCAATCTCACGACCTAAATCGGAATTCGCTTGAAGTTGCGCCGCCACATCAGCGGATTCCATATCCTTCTTAAGCTTGTCTTTATCAAGACCGGCCTTAACAGCCATTTCCATGATGCTGTCTTCGCTTAATGCGCCTTTGTTATCCATCAATGCATTATGCAGTTCAGCATATTTCTTTTGCTTTTGAGCAGCAAGCGCTGCACGAGCAGCAACGCGTGAGCTTTCAGCAAGAATGGGGTATTCTTTCAAAACGATTTTCACGTTCTTGTCGGCTTCGATGAGCTTACGCATAGGTTCGGTAGCTTTTTTGCAATAGCCGCAGTTGTAATCAAAGAACACAGCAAACGTCACATCACCCTTTGGATTACCAAAAATCGGGTCTGCCGAGCTGTTGAATAGTTTGTCTTTGTTTTTACCCAATGCTTCGGCGGCTTTCTTGCCATTTTCAGCGTCTTGCTTCTTTTGGAATTCTTTTGCTGCGTTCAGAACAATTTCTGGATCTTTGTTGGTAAGCAGATTTTTTACAATCGCTTCGATCTGTTCTTTTTGCTTATCTGTAAAATCCGCCGCAGGTGTTTCTGCTGCGTGGACCGCACCAGAGATTAAAGCTGCTGTGAGCACGATGGCTCCGAGTAAGTTACGCATCATATGTGTATTCTCCTAAGGTGTGGTCAATCGGACTAATCTGGTGCTGAAGGGCAATAAAAACAACCCTTCACCTGAACGGAAGATAAGAACATGTTCTATAACCGAATTTGCGTTAAGGAAGCATTAACCTGCCGCCCCTTGGGTATCTAGTGCTAATCGTCATCTTCGTTTCGGGTCTGCTTAATATCCTGTGCCCTTATGACATAAGTAGAGCGTTTTGGAAGCAATTTTAAGGCACGTTCTGCCCATTTATGCGCCGAACCTATATCTCCGCTGCTTATGGCTTCTTCGGCCAGACAATAAGCGACCATGCCTTCATCATTTTTACGTCCCCACGCAGTGGCCAGTTGACGCCATGTGGAGGACTCCCGAGGCTCGGTTTTAAGGGATTCATTCAGGTGCTCAATCGCTTCATCAAGGGTGCGGTTATTTTGCGCTTCCAGCAAAGCGTGGCCATACGATGCTTCAATCAATCCAGCATCAGGCTTTAAATCCACGGCACGCTTGTAATTCACAATCGCTTCATCAATGCGACCATTTTCAAATAAAATCTGCCCCATCAATTCATAGAAATATGGATTGTTTGGCTCGACCTTCAGCAGTTCCGTCATCCCCTTCACTGCTTTATCGACATCGCCTTTGCGATAATGTGCGATAGCACGGGCATAGCGCGCAGATAAACGGCTATCTTTTTCGGCATAACGCAACAACGCGGATTCAGGTTTCAAATAACCGAGTAGTTTTGCCTTCATGCGTTCATGTAAATCATAGAAATGCGTGCTGGCTTTGTTATTGCTGTAGCCTGATTGTTCAACATGGTAGCGCACGGCATCGATGCGATCCTGAGTGAGAGGATGGGTTCTTGTGTATTGAACTTGCCTATCGACTGATAACGTTTCCTGACTGGAAAGCTTGCCAAGAAATTCACTAAGGCCTTTTGATGTAAGCTTTGCACCATCAAGAAAACGCATGCCTGCAGCATCTGCTGACGATTCTTGTGCCCGGCTGAATGATAGGATGGAACGTTGTGCAATAGATTGTCCGCCTGTGATAACGGCGGCGCCCGCGCCTGGATCACCGCTGAGCACAGCGGCCGCTGTGCCAAGCACCATGCTTAAAATGGCTTCTGCGGATGCATCTTTCATCGCAGAACTGCCGCGTATCAAATGTCCACCGGAAATGTGTCCTGTTTCGTGGGCGAGAATCCCGATGAGTTGTTCAGGCGTATCGGTTGCCTGCAATAAACCCGTGTGGAAAAAAATATTCTGACCGCCTGCAACGAACGCATTAAGCGTGGGATCATTGATGATGATGACATGCACACTGCTCGGATCAATACCCGCAGCTTGCCAAATCGGTGCGCCATATTCTTTTAACGTGTTTTCAATTTCAACATCGCGGATAACGCTGAAGGCAGGCTTTCCTGCATACAAAGGCGATGCAAAAAAAACAAATGCCATACTAAGCGCAATGATTGAAAAAAAACGTTGCATGCCGTGTGCTAAAGAAAAGGGCCAACAAATCAAGTCGGTCTGTTCTTTCATAGCTTGTCTGAACATTTTGTTAAAAATGCGCCAAACTAAAGACATTCAACTACGACGCGCCAGTTAAACGCTGCCACCAACCTGTTTTCTTAGGGCCAGGCTGTGCATTGCCGTTTTCAGCTTGTTGCGGCTTGGTATCGCGCGGCGTTGTATCCAATTCGAATACACTGGATGGAACATGTGGCTGTTGTGGCGCACGATTATTCGGGTTGTAGTTACCCTGATTTTCGCTATTACGATTTTCGTAACGACGACCGTCATTGTTGCCACGATTGTTATTGCGGTTATCACGATAATTGTCGCGGTTACCGCCTTCACGATTTCCTTCACGAGGTGGACGCTGTTCGCCATCACGCGGTTGAGTATCACGGGGCTGACCATCACGCTGTCCTTCATGACGCGGACGACCATCGCGATTACCATCGCGGTTACGTCCATCACGGTTACGATCGCGGTCACGGTTGCGATTATGGTTGCGACCACCATCACGGCGATGCCCACCATCACGGCCGCCACCTTCACGTGGTTCGCGTGGTTGACGGAATTCTTGTTGTGCGCCCTCGCCGCCTTCAACCATTACCGGTGGGGCGATGTTACCATTAATCTCGCCCATGGTTTCTCTGCCACCTTCGCCGCCTTCAGCAGCGCCTGCAAAACCTTCACGTTGACCTTCTCTTGGTGGACGTTGTTCGCCATCACGGAAACGGTTTTGACCACCGCGACGGTTACGACCACCACGACGACCACGTCTGCGACCACCACGGCGTTCATCGCCAGTACCTGCTGCGCCACCATTGGTGAACGAACCTTCAACACCAGCGGGTTGGCCTTCTGCAAAACGGTCAAACCCTTCGCGGGCATGGATACCTTCACCATCATCTGGCACAAAATCGGATTCCATCGAACCCAGATTTTCAAGTGTTTCGCCTTCAATACCCATATCGCGATCCATGTCAGCGAACATTTGTTTTTCGTTGAGCATTTGATTAATGGGCAATTGTTCATTCGCTTTTTTAGTGCGGATACGTTCAATCGGGAATTCCGGCGGAATAACATCTTCGCGCGGACGAATGTTGATGGTGAAGCTATAGCGTTTTTCGATGCTGGCCATCGCTTCACGCTTGTTGTTCATAATGTACAGCGACACATTGGTCGGCATGGAAATGATGATTTCTGCAGCGGTTTGGCGAATACCCTCTTCTTCCATCGCATGCAAGGCAAGCAAGGCAGAGGATTCAACAAGGCGGATATGACCCGTGCCATGGCAATGCGGGCATTTTTCGAAATTCAAATCAAGCAATGATGGACGCAAGCGTTGACGCGATAACTCCATCAATCCGAAATGGGAAATACGGCCAATTTGCAAACGTGCGCGATCATGGCGCATGGCTTCTTTTAAGCGGCGTTCAACGGCAGCATTATTACGGCCATCTTCCATATCGATAAAATCGATAACAATCAGACCCGCCAAATCGCGGAGGCGCAGTTGACGCGCAACCTCTTCTGAGGCTTCCATATTGGTACGGTAAGCGGTTTCTTCGATGTTGCGTTCACGGGTCGAACGACCGGAGTTCACGTCAATCGCAACCAGCGCTTCAGTCTGATTGATAACGATGTAACCGCCGGAACGCAGTGTTACCACGGGTGAATGCAGTGCATTGATTTGCGATTCAACTTGATAGCGAAAGAATAGCGGAATGATGTTTTCGCGGTAATTATGCACGCGGCGCGAATGGCTTGGCATCAGCATACGCATGAAATCGCGCGCTTTATGATAACCGTCTTCGCCTTCGACCAGAATATTTTCAATATCAGGAGTGTATAAATCGCGGATCGCGCGCTTGATTAAATCGGCCTCTTCATACACCACACTTGGCGCAACTGACTTAAGCGTCAATTCACGAATGCTGTCCCATAAACGGAGCAGGTATTCCAAATCGCGGCGGACTTCAATCTTACTGCGTTCCATCCCGGCGGTACGCAGAATGACTGCCATGCCATCCGGTGTGTCCAGATCTTCCAAAAGATCCTTCATGCGGCGACGGTCTTGCATGCTGGTAATCTTGCGTGAAATGCCGCCACCCTTATCGGTGTTGGGCATCAATACACAGTAACGGCCAGCAAGCGAGATGTAGGTTGTAAGCGCAGCGCCTTTATTGCCGCGCTCTTCCTTCACCACTTGAATGAGCATAATCTGCCCACGCTTGATAACTTCTTGGATCTTGTAACGACGGATAAAACGGTGACGACGCTGTTCGCGGTGACCTTCGATTTCGTCGCCGCCCACATTTTCAAACGGGGTTTCTACTTCGCCGCCTTCGTGTAATGCTTCAACGGGCGCGGCAATGTCGCCTTCACCCATATCACCACCAACGATTTCGCCGACAGGCTGGATAAAGCCGGAGATGTGTTGCTCCTGCTCGTGTTCGTATTCGCCTTCGGATGTAAACTGGCTTTCACCTGAAAATGGATCAAGCATGGGTTCGTTCAGATTGCCTGATGACAGGCTTACTGCGGGTGGCAGCGCGGAATGGGCGATATGGTCTTCGGAAACTTCTTCATCATTGAAGGGAATATTAGCGTCATCCGACAAATCGTCTTGAAACGGTTGATCCTGAAACGGTTGGCCATCGCCGCCTTGCGGGGCGTCGGCCATTGCATCTTCCAGCGCCTGACGGTCAGCCATGGGGATGCGGTAATAATCGTGATGGATTTCCGAAAAAGCCAGAAAGCCGTGGCGGTTGCCACCATATTCAACAAATGCGGCCTGCAACGATGGTTCGATGCGGATGACCTTCGCGAGGTAGATGTTGCCCTTTAATTGTTTGCGCGAGATGGATTCAAAATCGAATTCCAAAAGACGTTGACCGTCAACGACTGCTACCCGGGTTTGTTCCGGATGGGTGGCGTCGATTAACATACGTTTAGCCATAGTATACTCCCTATCGGGAGCTCTTACTGCCACTGGTAGCGCGGCGGAGAGCCTTGCGCTGTGCGGGATAATAAGAGACCCCTTGGGCGACAAGCCAGCATCCTTCGTTTTGGCGATAGAACAAAACATCAGGCGCGGCGCACCCAAAACATTGCCCATTTTGGCGCGGTTCAGGAGAAAAAAGCTGAAGCCATGCACATAAAGGCAAAACTGTTAAAAAAATTACCAAGGCAAAGACTGCCAAATAAATCCACAGGAAAGCAAAAAAACTTTATACTTCAACGAAGTATTCTGTGAATAAACAAAACGGCACAGCAAGAATGAACCAATTAAGGCGGGTCACTCATTGCGCGACCTTGATAACTATCGCGTCCTCATCATAGTCAGAGGTTAAAGGAATTAGCAATAACAATTCTGCTTTGCCTTTCTCCTGCCTAAAATGCTAGTTAAATCAGCCCGCAACCAGCGGAATCAAATCCGATACCTTAACATTCAAGAAAACCCCCGCTTATGCGCTTCATATCATGGCTTTTCTCTGTATCGGTGCTGCTGGTCATGCTGGGTATTGGTTCGGGGTTTTATGTGCTGCACTATTTCAGCAAAAACCTGCCTGATTTTCAGGTCCTGAAGAATTACGAGCCCGCAATTCTTTCCCGCGTTTATGCCGGTGATGGCCGATTGCTGGCGACGTTCGCCGCAGAACAACGCATCTTCATACCTATTAAGGATATCCCGCAGCGCTTGAAGGACGCATTCCTTTCCGCAGAGGATAAAGATTTCTATACCCATCCCGGCGTTGACATCTTTGGCATCGGCCGCGCGATCCTTAGCAATATTCAAAGCATGGGCGTGAAACGCCCAATGGGTGCCTCCACCATCACCCAGCAGGTTGCAAAGAACATGTTGCTGGGCAATGAAGTTTCCTTCGCGCGTAAAATCAAGGAAGCGATTTTAGCCTTCCGCATTGAAAGCGTGTTAAGCAAAGACCGCATTCTTGAAATCTATCTGAACCAGATTTTTCTTGGGCAACATTCCTATGGCGTTGCGGCAGCCGCGCTTAATTACTTCAATAAATCATTGGATGAATTGACGATTGCCGAAGCCGCCTATCTGGCCGCATTGCCGAAAGCACCTAATAATTACCACCCGATTAAAGATGCATCCGCAGCCATTGCTCGGCGCAACTGGGTTATCTCTCGCATGGTGGATGACAGTAAAATCAAAGTTACCGAAGGCGAACAAGCTAAGGCTGAAAAACTCGAAATGCGAGGTCGCGGGGAAAACGAAAACGTACGCGCCGAATATTATGCCGAAGAAGTACGCCGTGAATTGGTAGATGCGTATGGCAGCACCAGCGTATTGAAGGATGGTTATGCGGTACGCACCAGTCTTGACCCTAAACTGCAAATCATCGCGGATAATGCACTTCGCCGCGCATTGATAAATTTTGACCAAACCCGCACCGGTTACCGTGGCGCTGTAACCAAATTCGCTAACATGACCGATTGGTCGCGCCAACTGGAAGCGGTCGAAGTGCCGCCAGGCGGCGAAGACTGGAAGATGGGCGTTGTGTTGGAAGTTCGTGAAAACGAAGCCTTTTTGGGCTTTGAAGGCGGCGGACGTGGCTTATTACCATTCAATAATATGCGTTGGGCACGCCCACAATTCAAAGACAAACGTATTGGTGCAGCACCACGCCGTGTTGCCGATGTGTTGGGTGTTGGCGATGTGATTTTGGTGGATGAAGCCGAAAAAGCCGACGACAAGAAAAAAGATAAAGACAAGGATGAGAAAAAGGTTGAAGTCAAACCATCCGCCCCACTCTATCGTTTGATGCAGGTTCCAAAAATCCAAGGGGCATTCGTTGCCGTTGATCCGCATACAGGCCGCGTGCTGGCACTTGTGGGTGGCTTCAGTGCGCGTCTCAGCTCCTTTAATCGTGCAACGCAAGCGATGCGTCAGGAAGGTTCTGCCTTCAAACCATTTGTGTATCTTGCAGCGCTTGATAACGGCTTTACCCCATCAAGCCTGATTAATGACGCGCCATTGCAAGCATCACAAGGTGCAGGCATGCCAATCTGGGAACCACAGAATTTCGACGGCGATTATATGGGCGTCATGACGATGCGTCGCGCGCTGGAAAAATCACGTAATATCGTAACCGTACGTTTGGCGCAGGAAATTGGAATGCCAAAAGTCATCGAATATGCCAAGAAATTCGGCATAATTGATGATATGCCGCAATATCTATCCTTTGCGTTAGGCGCGAAAGAAACCAGTCTTCTTCGTCTTACAACCGCTTATGCGATGTTGGTGAATGGCGGCAAAAAAATCCTGCCGAGCTTTATCGACCGCATTCAGGACAATGAAGGCAAAACTATCTGGAAGCATGACCGCCGTCCTTGCCAAGGCTGCAACAACATCACATGGAACGACAAGATGCACGTTCCTGATTTGCCTGATACACGTGAACAGATTAATGACCCGCGCACGACATATCAGATTGTTTCATTGCTGGAAGGCGTTGCTACCCGTGGTACCGCTGCATCACTTCGTTCACTTGGTAAAACATTAGCAGGCAAAACCGGAACAACCAATGACAGTAAGGATTTGTGGTTCGTCGGCTTTTCTCCCAACCTCGCCGCTGGTGTATTCATTGGTTATGACGACCCTACCCCGCTGGGCGAACGAGAAACTGGCGGTACAATGTCGCTGCCAATCTTCAAGGAATTCATGGAAAAGGCATTAGCCGACAAACCTGATATGCCGTTCCGTGTTCCGCCTGGCGTGCAATTGGTTCGTGTAGATCCGTATACTGGCAGACGGGCTGTGAGCGGCGAAGATGCAATCTATGAACCGTTCTTGCAAGGCACAGACCCTGAAAGCGCACAGACAACCGTATTGGGCGGTAGCGACCCAATGCCGATGGATGAACCGCAATATGATGAAGATGGAAATCTTATTCCCGGAACAGGCACACCGCCAGAAGGCGTGAACCCACTCGCTCCAGTATTGCCACCAGCGCAAATGGAAAAACCGCCTGCCGCCGATATGGGCACAGGTGGGCTTTACTAACAGCTATAGCGACAGCGATTTGTCGATTAGAATATTTCTTGGTTTTGGAATATCAGGCCGGCATTGAAATAGCACGCCTTTTGATAAATAGACGATGGGCAAGACAATCACATCTTCATAACGTGCATGTTCTCTTAGTATACGCTGACCGATTGGCGGCAAGCGCGGCGTTAGGATTTCTTTGCCATCAATCGTGATTTTGCTGAGATCATCTGCTACCACAAAGCGCGCGGTTTCATTTACGCTGATACGTGTTTGACGACCTTGCGGGCCAATTAGCAATAACATTTTGCCTTTGTTTGGCAAGCGCTTGGCATCAACTTTTGCAAAAGGAAACGGCATAACCGTGCGACCTGCAATTTGCCCGATAATATCACCTGTTTTTTGATCACGCAAAATGCTCCGGTCATAGCCCATGGCTTTTTCAAGCGTGGCATTCAGGCTTTCTTGAATGGATGCAGCAACCTCTTTCAACGTCTGTGGATTTGGGTTGGTTACATTTGCCATCAACACATAACCTGGATTACTGGTCGCAGGAAATTGGTGGCAATAATCCGTATCAGCGCGGGGTATTACCGCGTATATCGAAGCCATGCCCGCCAATGTCAGGCCAATGGCTGTGCGCGGGTTTTTGGCAATCCGTTGGCGTAAGCGTTGAAATTGCCGTATGTTATATGCTCGTACCCGGGGCACAACGCGCACCGGTATCACGGCCCACGTTAAAAATTGGCAATGTGGCTATGCCCGTTTGACCTGTTGCCTTGTATTGCAATATTTGAGATCTGAAAGCGTCTGCTTTGTACACATACCCTGCAATGGTAACCGTGCTTAAATCTCTGGCCACGGTGAAACGGTCTTTTGTGCTGACTGTGAGTGGATGACCATCAATCGTCAGCATAACCTTGCCGTTATTTGGAAGTTGCGATTCAGTAATACGCTCACCCGGTGCCGGAACCAACTTTCCATCTTCAATCATAGCAACCGTTTTATCAGTTATTTTAGCTTTAACAATCGTGGTATCAATGCGTTGCGAAGCTTCGAGCGCGATATTCAATGAAACTTCAATTTCTTTTGCTAACACCGGAATGGGCGGAAGCACCTGATTAAAACCGCCTACATATAAAGCTTGTTTAAAATTTTCGCTGGCTGCCATGAGGCAGTATGGGCTTTCAGCTTTATTTCTAAATCCAAAGGTAACCGCCAAGCCACCCAAAACAACTGCCGTTGCAACATAGAAAATTCTTGGGTTTTTTGCGATACGCTGACGCAAATGTCGCAAGCCGGTTTTTGGCGCAACATCTTGTGGCAGGCCACTACGCGCTGCTTCTTTTCTTTTCATGCGATCTTTGTGGGCCACAACACGGGTACGTTTAGATTGTTTAGCCATATATCTCTCCGGTAAAATTACTCAAAAATTCGTGTAAAATTAATGTTCTGGCGGGATAGTAGGTTTCAGAAATATGCGGTACAATACGATTAATGCTTTCATGGTTGTTTTAAGGACTTGACCTTATGTCTAACCGCGAATTAACACCGGAATTGCTGCTGGAAGCGTATTCGATTGGGGTATTCCCCATGTCGGATGACGCGGCAAGCGATGCGATTTATTGGGTCAACCCGAAACATCGCGGTATCATCCCGCTGGATACCTTTCATGTTCCCAAGCGTCTTGCGCGCACAGTACGCAGCGGCCATTTCCGAGTGACCATCAACACCTGTTTTGAAGATGTAATCACCGCCTGCGCGCAGATAAAGCGCAAGGATGCCAAGACATGGATCAACGAAATGATTATCGCCAACTACACGCGGCTGCACCATATGGGACATGCCCATTCGGTGGAAGTGTGGGAAGCAGATAAACTGGTGGGCGGGTTGTATGGTATATCATTAGGCCGCGCATTTTTTGGTGAGAGTATGTTTTCAACCGCACGTGATGCCAGCAAGGTTGCATTGGTGCATTTAGTAGCGCGACTTGTGAAGCAGAATTATGCGCTACTGGATGCACAGTTCATCAATGACCATTTAAAACAATTCGGAATTATTGAAATACCGCGCGAACGCTATCAGGGCTTTTTGCGTTTGGCTTTAGCGGGTGATGCTTTTTTCTCGGCATCAGGCGATGAAGCGGCTTTGGCTGGCGAATTCTTGCAATCCAGAACCCACACATCGTAAATCGGATGTTCGAGCGCGGATAATGCAGGGCTGGATGCGAACATCCATCCCTTATATAAATTCTGGCGTGCCATTTCCTTTGCACGCGGATCGTCTATTTCAACGAAAGCTACGGACTCGGGTGTTTCTTCGGGCGGCGCTTTTTTACACGCACGTACTTTGACGTTTAAGGGGCCAAATTTTGCGCTATGGCCAACCTGTACGTTGAATGTTTGCACGCGAGCATTCGGTTTATCCAATGCCTGCATGATGGCAATATCATATTCATCAAAATGGCGTTCAGGATGCGGCGGTGGCGCTGCTTCGGTGGGTGGTGCTGGTATAGAATCTTCGGCATGCACCCATAACGGCACAGCGCAAAGCATCAATACTAGCAACCCACGCGCAATGCTCATTATCTAGCTGTTTGTTCTGCGTGTTGCGATGCTTCTGATGCAGGCTCTGCAGCCAATAACGGCAAGCTGTCATTAAGCGATGGACCCGTTGATGATGTTTTATCAGAAGGAGGCGCAACAGGCGCCTGGTTTTTCTTCTTATCGTCTTCTTTAAAAATCATGTGACCGATTAAATCATCAAGGCGCATTGGCGGTGTGGTGCGGGTAAGTTTGCCAGTACCATCGGTTGCAACATTTTCATCTTCAACGCCAACTTCAAGGGAAAGATATTTACCGCCGAGCAAGCTTTCGCTGGCAATCATCGCGATGGTATCGCGAGGCAATTTGATTTTCTTATCAACACTGAAATTCGCTGTGGCGCGGAAATTCTCTTTATCGAGGCTGATGTCCAAAACAGAGCCGACCATGACGCCGTTCATGCGTACGTCACTGCCCGGTTTAAGGCCATCTATACGGTCAAAATCGGCACGAACGGTATAGCCTTCCTTCTTGCCCAAATCGGCGCTGCTGTATGCAAAGCTGAGGAACATCACCGCGGTAAGAAGAACAACTGCACCAAGCACGGTTTCAATGACATTACGATTCATCGTTTAACTTCCTTATGTGTTTATATTGCACGTTATTATTTATTGGGTTGCCAGGCTTGATAATCGCCTGTTGCTTTATCACGTTTGCCGCCCTGGAATACAGGGGGACGATACGCTTTATCAGAAAAAGTTAGATTGGCGTGGTGCTGCTTCACCCATGCCTGATGAAAATCGCTTTCTTCGGGCAATGGTTCATCAAGAGTGTAGTGTAGCCAGCCATGCCATTCAGGTGGAACCAAGGATGCTTCTGGCCGCCCGTTATACATTACCCAGCGTTTTTCGCGCTGCGCTCCTTTTTGCTTCTTTTGACGGAAGTAGCGGTTGCCATGGCTATCCTTGCCGACCAACTCTCCGGAAAACATTGTAAAAAGTTGCGTGCCCAGATGGGAAAAGCGCGCAATCCATGAATAGGGTTCTTGCATATTGTGTTCTTGTTGTTTTTTTGGGTCGTTCTTGTGATTGGATTCGAAACTGATAGAGGCCCCCTTTTTAGCCATATTCTTGGCAGTTCGCAAATTCATAAATGTTGGGGATATTTTTCAATCTCTCGTACCGACCATCCCGAATATGTGGCAAGCATATCAAGTGCTTACACAAACCATCTCGTCAAAGGCCATTCCCGATGCGAATTGAGCGCCTGCTCACCAAAAAAGACCAAGACGCCTATCAGGGGCTTGAGTTCATTACGCTGGCTTTTGACGCCAATGCGCCAGACGAAGAAGATGGTAATCTTGCAGGGATTTTAGAAATTCCTGCCAGCTGGAGCCGCCGCAGCGTTACCGCGCTCAAGCAATATGGATTTTTAAACTCCCCCTTCTCCCGCACCTTGAAAACGGTTGAAGAAAATACAGTGCCATCATGGTTATGGCCAAAAGTTCCCAATCCAAGCGAAAAAGACATCACGACGGAACACAGCGTGCGTAACAGCTTTGACCGTTTTGCGGGCGCGCTGACCTATGAAGGCTGGAAGCAAAGTTTCTTTAACCGTGAAAATGATGCACGCGCGTTTTACGACGAACTCCGCATGATGATGGCAAGCCAGATTGCAGTGCCGAATTTGTCATTATTGGCAAGCTATGGCGCACATTGGGCCTATGGCGTGAAGGTTCAACGCAACGAGCCAGAAACCGCGACAGACTTACCTATTATCATCAATAAAGTTGCGGATAATCTGTGGTCACTGGGCGGTGCATTGAATGCCAAGGCGGATTACATCGTTACCTTTAACTTGCTGGCCTTCCGCCGCGATGATGGTTTTTTGAATGTGCAACTACTGCGTCATGCGACCCGCGTTTGGTCGCTTGCACTTCATATATTATGTGCGACCAACGAAGGAACGACGGGCGGCATAACCGTTACCAATTTTGCCAGCCTGCTGGCATGCCAAGGGATTGCCTATAACAGCGTGGCCGCTAAACATTATGTTGCTGGTATCTTGGCGCAAATCAGCGCATGTACCTTGCAGACCACAGCGATGTTGGCACAGGAAAAAGGCGCATCAGCTGAATACACGCAGCACCAAGATGCGCTGATGAATTTATTTGATAATCAGGAAATCGCCATTCACGGCACGAAGAATGCGTTAAATATCTTCACGCTAGAACCGGGTGAAGCACCGGAATTACCGCTAGTTGCAGAAAGCCGCAAGATTTGGGATGAAGCACTAGGCCTGATTGAAAAGACCGGCATGCGAAGCCTGTACCTGAACGGTATTTTGCCGATGCGCGAAGCCGATGAATGGTTTGATAGCGACACCACCAGCATCAATCCCCTCTTCTCCCATGTCACAACCACATGGACGATGGATGGCCGTTTGGAACAACGCGTCCGCCCGGTGATTATCGAAGGATTATCCAAGCTTGGATATGACCCCGATGATATCGCGCAGATTGAACGTTATGCTGCGGGGCATCACACCCTGCATGATGCACCGGTTATTAATCCCGCAGCATTGCATGTGCGCGGGTTTGATGCCGCAGCCATTACGCGTTTAGAAGAAGCATTATCCAAAGCACAACATATCCGCCATGCATTCAGCCCGTGGGTAGTTGGCGAAACATTCTGCATCAAGAAACTTGGCTTATCTGCTGATGCAATCCGCGACCCTGCATTCGATTTACTAACCTTCCTTGGTTTCAGCGAAGACGAGATTAAATTGGCGAACCATCATGTATGCGGCACGCAACGCATCACAGGTTGCGCGCAATTGAAAAAAGAACATGAGGGATTGTTTGCAACCAGCAAACCCAATGGCGATGATGTGCATACCTTGTCGATGCATTGCCAGTTGGATGTGTTGCATGCTGCACAGCCATTCTTATTGGGCGCATGCGATTACCAATTGCATTTGCCCGCAGATACATCGGCGCAGGAATTATCAAACCTGCATATCGCGGTTCAGGAAAAAGGCATTCGCCGCATCACATGGTTACTCGACCCATCATGGCGCAGCGTTGAAGAAGTTCAACCGCAGACAACCGCCACAGAACCAAAAGCAGCACCGCAACCGATTACACAGCGCCGTGTCAGCCGCAATAAAATGCCCGACCGCCGCAAAGGCTATACACAGCGCGCTGTTATTGGCGGGCATAAGCTGTACTTACGTACTGGCGAATATGAAGATGGCCGCATCGGTGAAATCTTTATTGATATGCATAAGGAAGGTGCGGCGTTCCGCTCCCTTATCAATAATTTTGCTATCGCCGTTTCCATTGGCCTGCAATACGGCGTGCCATTGGAAGAATTCGTTGAGGCATTTACCTTCACGCGCTTTGAACCATCCGGCATGGTGGAAGGTAATGATATGATCACCGCATCCACCTCCGTGCTGGATTATATGTTCCGCGAGTTGGCTATTTCTTACCTTGGCCGCGAAGATCTGGCGCAGGTGAATGATGTAGATTTACAGCCTGATAGCCTTGGCAAAGGTCACCGCGAAGGCGATTTACCCAAGGAAGGTAATCTGGCCAGCGATGCTGCGTTGAATATCATTCGCAAAATCACCAGCAAAGGCTATGTGCGCAACCGCTATGGCGTGAAGGCAGAATAAGTTGCTGCACTGCGGCAATTAACACTATTCAATATTGACTCTATTCATTTTGGACATATTCTTTCTGTTCCGAAAACGTAACAGAATATTTTTTAGGAGTATTTCAAAATGGCTGATCCAAAAGCACCTGCACCATCGCAAGATAATACAAAACCAGGCACGGCTCGTCTGACGATTGGCAATGAAGTGTTCGAACTTCCCCTACGCTCTGACAGCATTGGCGATGCGCGCATCGTGGATATTACCGGCTTGTTCCAAAAAGCCGGCGTGATGACGTATGACATCGGCTACACATCTACCGCAGGTACTGAATCTGCCATTACTTATATTGATGGCGACAAAGGTATTCTTCTTTACCGCGGCTACCCCATCGAACAAATTGCCAATGGCAGCTATATGGAAACTGCATATCTGCTTTTGAAAGGTGAGCTACCGACATCTGAACAATTGAAGGCGTTTGAAAAAGATATCGTTTCACGCATGCCCGTGCATGAACAGCTGCTCAGCATTCTTGATCGTCATAAACGCGATACGCATCCCATGGCATTGGTAAGCAGTATGGTGACCGATCTTTCCGGTTTCCATCATGATATTGATACAAGTAAGCCAGAAGGCCGCTACGAAGTGGCGTTGAACCTGATTGCTAAAATCCCAACCATCGTTGCAGCTGCACAGCGTTATTCACAAGGCAAGCCAGTTATCCGCCCAAGCAGCCAATTAGGTTATACCGAAAACTTCCTTCGCATGTGCTTTGCTGATGCATCAGGCCATTACGAACAAAACCCCGTCCTTACCCAAGCCATGGACCGCGTATTCATCCTGCATGCCGACCACGAACAAAACGCATCAACCTCAACTGTGCGTTTGGCGGGTTCAACTGGAACCGAACCATATGCCGCGCTATCTGCTGGCGTTGCCGCATTATGGGGCCCCGCACATGGCGGCGCAAACGAAGCTGTTCTAAAAATGCTCAAAGGTATTGGCAGCGTTGAAAACATTCCTGCATTCATTGAAGCCGTTAAAGTTAAAGGCGGAGAAACCAAGCTCATGGGCTTTGGTCACCGCGTTTATAAAAACTTTG
Organism: uncultured Rhodospirillales bacterium; assembly: GCA_964568585.1. Taxonomy (GTDB): domain Bacteria; phylum Pseudomonadota; class Alphaproteobacteria; order UBA9219; family RGZA01; genus RGZA01. The sequence goes on along the minus strand of CAZMQI010000035.1, from coordinate 4,479 downwards.
ACCCACGCGCCCAGATTATCAAGCAAGATTGTGATAGCGTGCTTGATGGCCTTGGCGTGACCAATCCATTATTGGAAGTTGCAAAACGTTTAGAAGCAATTGCATTAAGCGATCCATACTTCAAAGACAGAAAACTATATCCAAACGTCGATTTCTATTCAGGCATCATCCTTTCAGCGATGAAATTCCCTGTGCAGATGTTCACCCCATTATTCGCCCTCGCGCGTACTTCGGGTTGGATTGCACAATGGAAAGAAATGGTAGATGCACCAAAGCTGACCATTGGTCGCCCACGCCAGAACTATACGGGTCCTGTGCAGCGTGAATACCCTGCAATTGAAACACGCGGTCCAAATGGCGATAGCGCACGTGCTACGCTGACCGCTGCAAGCGCACCAAAGCCTGCTGCAGAAGCTAAATAAGCCTTTAAAGCCCAGCCGAAAGGCTGGGCTAACCTATTGAATCGGCTTTATACCTTGTGAAAACAGGGCTTGACGGCATACGCCATAATCAGTTTAAACTATTGAACTATAGGGAAAAATTGCCCTATGGGTAAAATAACGCCGTTTACAACCGATGAGCTAGCCCATGACACGTTCTGATTTGGTTCAAAAACTCGCCGAGAAGAACCCGCATCTTATGCAAAAAGATGTCGAGCGGATTGTAAACACCATTTTCGAAGAGATTACTGTGGCACTCACACGTGGTGACCGCGTGGAACTTCGTGGCTTTGGTGCATTCTCAATCAAGAAACGCGAGGCACGCTCTGGCCGCAACCCACGCACTGGCGAAACCGTTTCTGTTGCTGGCAAGACCGTTCCATTCTTCAAGACCGGCAAACAACTTCGTGACCGCTTAAACGGCAAAGACGCTGGCGACCTTGGTGATGACGACTAAAGCTGCGCCACATTCATTCGACAACCGCGCTTTTTAATAACCATAGCCTGCATAACCCCATGAAGTTCTTATCCTGGCTTATCTCCCTGCCCTTTCTTGTGGTTTGTGTGCTGTTTGCCGTGAATAACCGGCAGGAAGTGACGATTGATTGCTGGCCATTGGATTACGACATTAAAACACCCCTTTTCGTTGTGACATTAGGCGGGTTTTTGCTGGGGCTTATCCTTGGGGCAGCATGGTTATGGTTTGGCAGCATTCGTACCCATATGGAAAAGCGCAAGCTAAGCAAGGAAGTCGATAAGCTTAAGCATAAAATCACTGATCAAACTAAACTGCTTTAGAGAAAACCATGTCATCCCGTATTTTTTGTGCAATCGACACCACAGATTTAAATGCTGCCAAGGATTTGGCGCGTTCATTGAAACCACATGTTGCTGGATTAAAACTTGGACTTGAATTTTTCTCGGCGCACGGTCCGCAAGGATATAAGGCGATTTCGGGAATGGGCGCGCCGATTTTTCTTGATTTGAAATTGCATGATATTCCGAACACGGTTGCTGCTTCCGTTGCTGCATTACTTCCCCTCAAGCCGCAGGCCTTGAGCACCGGGCTCGGATCGTCCGACACGTGCAGGAAGATGCCGTTCAGATAATAGCGCGTTTCCTCGGTCGAGATCGCAAAGCGCGTCTTGTCGATGATCTGCTTGAGCGTCTCGGCGGGCAGCTCGAAGCTGGTCGGCAGCTCGCCCTCGGCAATCACGGGGAAATCGTCGCGCGGGAGCGTGGAGAGCTGGAACTTGGCGCGCCCTGCCATGATCGTCATCCGGCCTTCGGCGGCGGTGAGGCTCACCTGGCTGCCTTCTGGCAGCTTGCGGGCGATATCGAACAGGGTGTGCGCGGAAACGGTGGTGGCGCCGGGCGTCTCGACATTGGCGGCGATATGCTCGTTGATCTGGAGATCAAGATCGGTCGCCATCAGCTTGATGGTGCCGTCCGCCGTCGCTTCGATCAGCACGTTGGAGAGGATGGGAATGGTATTGCGCCGCTCGACCACCGACTGGACGTGGCTCAAGCCCTTCAACAAGGTTGCGCGTTCGATCGTGGCCTTCATTGGTCTCCCCCGGGCGGCCGCCCATGAAATTATCCCGGCCCAAGGACAGCGCCGGGGACAGTTCGCCGTGTCCCTTTCCTTAAACATAAAAAGGGCCGGGGCAAGCGTCGCCACCGCCCCGAAACGGATCAGGGCGATCAAGGATATGGCGGGGGCATGGCGAGCGTGTGGCGAGGCTATGCCCGGCAATCCAGCATTGCATTTGGCAGCGGTGCGGGGGAAAGCGCTGGCATGACCACAAACCATCCGCGACGCGGACGCGACTTCATCGCCCGACACGGCGAAACGGTGTTCAACGCGGCGCGGCGTATCCAGGGCGATGCCGCCCACACGCCATTGACGCGCGCTGGCTTTGCGCAAGCCGATGAAATGGGGGCGGCGCTGGCGGCGTATCTAGGGCCGCAACCGACGCTGACCTTATGGGCATCGCCAACCGGTCGCGCGCTGCAGACGCTGGCAGTAGTGACCGAGCATCTCGGGCTCGACTGGCATCAGGCGCACACGGATGCGCGACTAACGGAGCTTGGCACAGGCAGCTGGGGCAAGCGCTATTATGCCGATCTGGCCGTTGAGCATGGTGAGCTGGTCTATCCCGGCACCGGACTGCTGAAGGTAGCGCCCGACGGGGAGACCTATCCCGAAATGGCGGCGCGGCTGGCGGGCTGGCTCGCCGACACGCAGGATGAGGACGGCGACCGGCTGATCATCATGCATGGCCTGTCGAGCAAGATCATGCGCGGGATGATGACCGGGCTGGCCGACCACCCCGCGGTCGATGCCCCGGTCGCACCCAGCCTGCCGCAGGGATCGCTGGTGATGATTGAGCAGGGCGTCGAAACGCTGGTCCATCGTGGTACTGGATTTGCGCCTGCATGAGCCGCGCGGTGGTGCTTGCGGCGATGATGCTGGCGAGTGCGCCCGCGCATGCACGCGACCCGCTAGGCATCTTCGATCGCTGGGGGGCATTTCGTGATCCGTCCCCGCTCACCTGCTTCGCCATTTCCACACCGGTCAGGACCGGGCGTGGCGGCGGCACCTGGCGACCCTTTGCCAGCATCGGCACCTGGCCGAAGCAAGGCGCGCGGGGGCAGTTGCACATTCGGCTGAGCCATGAGCGCGACCCACGGGCGCGCGTGACGCTGAGTATTGGCGAGCGGCGCTTCGAGCTTGTCGCCGGTAACGCCGATGCCTGGGCCCCCGATTCGCGCACCGATGCCGCGATCATATCGGCGATTCGATCGGGGCGATCGCTGAGCGTGGAGACGCTGGGCAAAAGCGGGCGGCCGTTTGCCGATGTCTATGCGCTAAGGGGGGCAGCGACCGCGATTGATGCCGCGGCTTTGGGGTGCGTGGGGCGCTAGCTCGCCGGCGGCACGTAGTTGCCGTCGAACTTCTTCAGATCGTCGTCGATATCATACCAGGCCGGTTTCGATGCGACATTGAGGTGCGCCGTTGGCCGCAATCCGGGATCGTCATCGAGCGCGGATGCCGCGACAACATAGATTCCGCCGGTCTGCATTTCCCCGAGTGCCGAGCCACAGTGTCGGCAAAAGGCGCGAGCGTGAGTCCAGGGTGCTTCAGGCTCTAGCCGGGCGATGTCACCTTCGCCGCGCACCAAGCTGAAATCGTCAGCCGCGCCGATCAGGACGGCGGCAAACACCCCCTCTGCCTTGCGGCAGCGGCTGCAATGGCAATAACTGAGTGAGCGCGGCGTGCCGGTGATTTCGAACGCGACCGCGCCACATAGGCAACTTCCCCTGATCATCGACGCCTCCAGTTCTGATGGTGTGAACATAAGTGGAACAAACATGGTGGTCAACCCGACGACTGACGGATACGGGCCAAGCTGGAAAATCGCGGCGACTTCGCCTATGTGCCCGGGATGCAGACCAGCGACATCCTGACCATGCCCATCCCCGGGCACATCGATCCCGTGCCCGTGCCGCGCAGCTTTACGCCGCGGGCTGACGGCCGGATCGACCTCATCGGACTGAGCAAGGCCGAGTTGCGGATGGCGCTTGAGACGGCGCAGCTTGAGCCCAAACAGGCGAAACTGCGCGCCAAACAATTGTGGCACTGGATGTATAATCGCGGTGCCACGCAGTTTTCGGTGATGACCGACATTTCCAAGACGATGCAGCCCTGGCTCGAGCAGCGCTTCGTCATCAGCCGTCCGCAAGTGGTGGAGGCGCAGGTCTCGACCGATGGCACGCGCAAGTGGCTGCTGCGCTCGGACGACGGGCAGGATTATGAGATGGTCTTCATCCCCGATGCCGACCGGGGGACGTTGTGCGTTTCTTCGCAAGTCGGCTGCACGCTCAATTGCCGTTTCTGCCACACCGGCACGATGCGCCTCGTCCGCAACCTGACCGCAAGCGAGATTGTGGGGCAGGTGATGCTCGCGCGCGATGGGCTGGGCGAATGGCCGAGCCAGCCCGAGGGGCGGTTGCTGACCAACATCGTGATGATGGG
>CAZMQI010000034.1:0-20990 GCA_964568585.1 uncultured Rhodospirillales bacterium | reverse complement strand
CCGCAGCATCCACCCTGAAACCACGGGCTTTTTCATATTGGATATTGAACCGTGCACCTTGCTTAGTCTCGTAATCTTCGGGGCGCTTTAAGGCGATTACCGTATCCAATAAGTCTTCCTTTTTAGATGTGCCTCGTTGTTCGCCGTTCTTATTGGCATGATGCACAATCAAAACAGAAATACCTCTTTTCCTCAATGAAAGGAGCCATGTTTGAAGAGGACGCCAGCTTTCCGCCTCGTTCTCTTTACCCATACGAACTAGGGCAGAAAGATTATCGAGAATTAGAAGTTCCACGCCATCAAGATGTTTTTCAATTGCCGCTTGCCCTTCTGGCGTTGCCAAGTCAGGTATGCCGTAATCTGTCTGCAAATCTGGCGTAATAAGTCTTAAGAAGTCAGAAGAAGGCAGTTCGATACCAAAACTATAAACAAACTTAGCCAGCCTCTCTTGGAGAGAGATAGCAGGCATTTCACCGTCAACAAAAAGTACTCGGCGAGGTTTATGCGCCTTCCATCTTCCTCCCATAATTATAAGACCTGCTGCCACCGCCAAAGCGATAAAAATGGCCATCAGGGTTTTTCCCATACCACGCTGCCCGTAAATCATCACCAAGCCTTGCGTGGGGATAATTGGATCAAGGATCATTTCGCGTGGTGGTATTTTCATAATCAGAAACGCGGCAAGCGTAATGATGTTTAAACCTCCGCCGCCTGCTTCTGCCTTGATACTTTCAACGCTTTTGGTATGATTTTCTGAGTTAATTTGAGTTGCCGCCTCGCTTCCAACGGGGCGGTTTTCTTTTCCTTGGGTCATGCCACACCCCCACTTTGCGAAGCAGTGGAAGTGCGTAGTCCATCCAGCCAATTCTTAGCGTCTTCAATCGCAATTAAGCTTCTACGCCCTCGTTTTAAAAGCTTTAGCCTTTGAGCCTTCACTTCGCGGTAAAGTGCCGTTCTTGAAATTGAATACCGCGCCAAAAACTCCGGTATCGTGATTAGTTGTTTGTCCATTTTTTATCTCCATGTTTCAGACCACACCATGTGGTTCAAGGAAACATGCAGTAGCTCGAGCTCACTTCTCTACCTCGAAAGACAGACTAGGATACCTCGAAAGGGTTCCTAGGTTCATTTGACCCTCTTATTGCCACCTTTTTCAAAGTCCGGATGACGCAGTAGAGTAATTCCCACATCTGCTTTCTTTTTTGTCCAATCAGAACCAAGAGCCTTACGCCCCATTTGATATAGCTCTTCAACAAGTATGTCTTTATTAACCACGGAATTTTGTAACTTAGCGCCAAGCTCTTTTTCAGCCTTAAGCAGTAAACTTATGTAAGGGGAACGCCATGGTGGTACTTCAAAAATTAAGACTTCTTTCACCTCCAGATTAGGGCCAAGAGAGTCCTCTTTAGGGCCGAAAGAGTCGTCTATTTTCTTTGTTTCAATTCTTATGCTCTCAAAATATGAGCCATATTGCCTATTAGTATCTAATCTCCAAATTAGACGTCTATCAATATGACTTTCAAAATCATCTATATCATAATTTATCCAAAATTCTTTTGGCACTATTTCATCTCTGCTTAGACCATGACGACCATAGCTAATCTTGTTTTCTAAATGAAGATTAGCTAGTGCGACTATTGTGCCCTTAGTCAATAAATGATGAAGCGACTTATGTATTTCACGATGAGACGGCGGTGTCAGCTGACGGTTTTCATATAATTTTCTAACATACCATTTGATGTCAGAAATAGGCTGATATTCTGGAGTAGGTAAACTCATAAACACCCCGCACGATGTGCCGCATAAAAAACGCGGCAGCCCTGTGCGGGACAGAATTTTCGGGGATCAGCCTAGCCGCGTAGAATGATTATAGAATTCTGAGCAAAAAAAGAAAGCAGTCCAAAGCGTGGCTATCTCTATCTAAACGAATTAGTGATAGAAAGCAGGATCATTGGCAAGCACTTGATAAACAAGGGACTATGCAGACTCCTGATTGGCATCAAACTTCACTTTAGGTAATGAAGCGATAATATCTACGGTCTGCACACTCACGTTAATGATACTGAGCAGTAAATCGAGGATGTAACGCGGATTGCCTACCTCGTTTACCCAGTCATTCGGGTCGTTTTTGATGCCGCTTCCTTCGCCTTTAGCGTTCAGGTCAACCGTAACCTGATAGCGTTCCATAATCCATTCAATCGCGCTTTTGCCATTCACCACATACTCATAGGCTTTGGCGGGGATGTTGCTGATGGTGATTTTGCTGTTGAAAAGAATCGTATCTTTCTGGTCTTTTTTCGGGAAGCGCATCTTCTCGACCGTGTAGAACTCGCTATCCGCACCCGTCAAGGTCACTCCATCATGAGCAGGGACGGTTTCATAGTTGATATGCAACTCAGCTAATGCACGCCCTGCTTTGCTGAATTTCCAAAAATCGCGCACATCCTCCACCAGCGGCAAGCGCGGCAGCATCTTTTTCAGGTCATTGGCAAACATGGTGCGGTATTCAGGGCAGTGCAGGAAGCCATATACATAATAGAAAATATCTTCTTTGCTTACTGTCTTGCCATAAATGGCTTTGGCACGCTCGTGTATGAAATCGGTGATGCCATCCCTGCGAACATATTCGCTATCACCACTTTCATCAAACAGGCTCTTGCTCATCTTTTCCCGCTGCTCATAGTAATAAAGTGGGAAGTATTGCCCGTTAAATAGCACTTGCAAATCAGATACCGACCTTACCATAAGAGTTGAAAAATCTTTACTTGCCCCCACACCTGAAACACATATTAATTTATTATCTGTCCCTGGATTTGGGAAAAGCTTATGCAATAGGCCAACTTCTTCATTTAACGAGCGTGAATAATATAAATTCTGCTTAACATAAGGACGATAAGTTGCATGAATTAAACTATTATTTTCGAAGAAAAGGTCTTTTGATTTTTTCAAATCGTTTTTAAGAGCACGAGTCCAACTTATTTTTGAAGAATTAAATTCTATAAAATCTTCAATATCGGCTTTTGAGTTGATTTTTTGATATTCTCTGAATTTTTCCTTTTGCTCATTATAGAATCCAATGGTTTTCTTGATGTTTACTTGGAGTAAAGATTTAGAGAAATTATAACACCATGCATCTCGTTGTGTTTTTACGCCATTTGAATAAATGGGCACAAAAACAGTTTCTTTGTTGCTCACGTCTGCTTTATCACCCAATGGAAAATAACTGCCGAATGATTCATTCCGATGGCTAATCCAGTCGCCATGCTCATTAGGCGTTAAAGTTTTCCAATCTATCTGTTTATTTTGGACGGTAGCGTATTGTTTGATGAGAATGAGTTTCTCTTCTCTGTTTAGATAATCCCCAATATCATAATAATGAATGGTAGCCTTTTGCTTTTGCTGATCAGGGTTTTTAACAAGCAAAGTAACGGCAATAGAGGTGCGGGAACCACCACCGAATACGTTACCCGCTTCTTTCCTTCTTAGTTCGCCTTGTGTTCTGGCATTACCCCGCAAATTAAAAATATAAATTGCAGAAAACTCCTTTTCGATGGTTTTCCTAAAACCATCGTGGGAATTATTATCTATCCAACCACCGTCAGTTACAAAACACACGATACCGCCGTGATTGGGGTCTAGGCGGTCGCTACTCCAACGGAAGGCTTTCATATAGGAATTATATAATGAGTTTTGAAGAATTGCCGTTGAGAACTTGGCGTAAGTATTTGCTATTTTAGAATCCAGCTTCTCATATTTTTGGTTTTGAGCGTTATCGTTCGCGGATCCTTGCCCGACCGAATAAGGTGGGTTGCCCATGATTACCCGTAACGGCGCTTTCTTTTGTGCCTGAACACGCTTCGAATTTTGCGGGAACATTTCAGAGAACAGCTTCTCGCTTTCATCGCTTTCACCAAGCTGGAAGGTGTCGGTTAAGCAAATGCCCTCAAATGGAGTATAATCGCTCTCACCCATTATATCATGGTAAGCATTTTCGATATTCACGGCGGCGATGTAGTACGCGAGCAATACGATTTCATTCGCATGCATTTCATGGGTATATTTTCGAGCCAAATCTTTTTTACCAATTAGTCCGCTTTGTAGCAAACGGGTGATGAACGTGCCTGTGCCTGTGAATGGGTCAAGAATATGGATGTTTTCATCTGCAAGACTGCGGTCGAACTCCTTTTTCAGGACATCACTCACTGAATGGATAATGAAATCCACTACTTCCACGGGCGTATAAACAATACCCAACTTTTCAACCATTTTTGGGAAGGCGGTTTTGAAAAACTTGTCGTATAACTCGATAATGATGCGCTGCTTGCCCTCGGCATTATCAATGCCCGATGCCCGCATTTTTACGGATTCGTAGAATTTTTGTAGGGTTTCTGCGTCTTTATCGAAGGCTTGATCTTCTAGCAAATCCAGCATCGTCTGCATGGATACGGAAATCGGGTTGTTTTTTACAAAGGAATAACCCTCGAATAGCGCCTCGAACACGGGTTTGGTGATGATGTGCTGAGAGAGCATCTCCACCGCTTCCTGCTGAGTGATGCTCGGGTTAATATTTTTCTGCAATCCACCCAAGAAATTGGCAAATGCCTTTTGATGAGTCTTATCCTCAGCAATTAGGAGGTTTATGCGCTCTATCTGTCGTTTGGCAATCTCGGCAACATTTGCCGCCCATTGTTCCCAATAGCGACGGTCACCAACCTTTTGCACCATACGGGCGAACACCACGTTTTGCAGTTGCTCGAATTGCAACGCCATTTGTCTGCTAATATCTTTGTTCGTGTTCAACAGTGGGTCATCATCACCGGAGATTGGTTTACCTTCTCCATCGAAGGAGTATTCGGGCTTACCTACTAGTATTTGCTCTGGACGGCTGCGGTTAAGTTCGATTTTGTTCACAGTGGCATTGAAACGATCATCATGTGCCCGTAGCGCATTTAATACCGTCCAAACAACTTTATAACGTTCATTATCATCAAGGGCTTTATCGGCTTCCACTTCCGACGGCACAACCACAGGAATGATGATGTAGCCGTATTTCTTGCCCTCCGCTTTACGCATCACGCGACCGACCGACTGCACCACATCCACCTGCGAGTTGCGGGCTGAAAGAAACATCACGGCATCAAGGGACGGTACATCCACCCCCTCACTGAGGCAGCGGACGTTGGTGAGGACGCGGCATTCACCATTAGGAATATCTGCTTTAAGCCAGCCCAGTAACTCATCGCGTTGCGGCGCGGACATCGTGCCATCAATATGTTTGGAGGCAACTGAAACCATCTGTCCCTTTTTCTCGGGCGGTAGGGAGCCGATATAGGCATCGGTCGCGGTGTTGTAGGTCGCAGTGATTTTCTTTGAGACAGCAATACTTTGGCAGAAGGCGACAGCGCGGCGCATAGGCTCAGGATCGCTGGCTTTAATCACGCCCTCATCGCCTAATATCTGCTTGGAGAGAGCATTAATGCAACCAATCAACTTGGAGGCATCATCCGCGTTGATTTCGCTTTCTTTGTCCGCAATCATTTTCTGAACAGCGGGCGGCACATCCTTGTCGCTGAGTGTCAAAATCAGCACTTTATAGTCGGTGAGTAAATCACGCTCGACGGCCTCGCCAAAGCCGATGCGGTAAATCTCCTCACCGTATAGCTTGGGGTCATCCATCGAACACAACACGGCATCGGCTTGGGCGGCCTTGCTCTTCGTGTCATCGTTGTATAGGCGCGGTGTTGCCGTCATATATAGGCGCTTTTTGCCTTTGATGAAGTCATTGTTATGCACTTTGGTGAAGGAGGATTCATCCTCGCCCGCCAGCGATACGCCCGTGGTGCGGTGTGCTTCATCGCAAATAATCAAATCAAACGCGCTAAATCCGTTTTTCATCAATTCTTTTTGAGCGCGGGCGATGACATCAATGGATTGATAGGTGGAGAAAACCACCGTCAACCCAGAATTGCCATTTGCTTTGATATGGTTGAATTGATTCAAAATATCTTTTGCGTTTGTGGATGCAGGCAACGCCAAATCCACTATGCTAAAATTATCATTGTCCTCGTTTTTCGTCTTCTTTTTCGAGATTTCGGGATCGGAGCAAATGCATATCGCGTTGATTGGCTCGTTGGCATCGGATGACCATTCGCGTAACGTCTGCCCCAGCAATGCAATCGAAGGCACTAAAAATAGTATTGTGCCTTTGCCGCCTGTTTCATTCTCGGCAATACGGAGGGAGTTGAAAGTTTTTCCTGTCCCGCAGGCCATGATGAGCTTTCCGCGCTCGGCGGTTTTGAAATGCTCATGCGTTTTATCAAGAGCTTCTTTTTGGTGTGGCCGCAGGTTCTTCTTTGGGGTGCGTGAGGCTGCACCGTGGATGCCCTTATCTAGCTTCTCCCAGTCAACGGGCGCTTCCTGCAAATCATAGAGATTAATTCTAGTGACGGGCGGGCTTTGATTTTTTATCGCCTCGGTTGCATTTGGCCCCCACTTGTTTGTCGTGGAAATCCATAAACGATGGCTAAAACGAACTGTTTTAAGCTCTTCACTCTTAAATTCACGGCTGGACGTAGACAGGAAGCTATCAACGGCAGGCTTGTCTATGCTCGCGCTTTCTTGGAAGCATTTACATTGGATTGCCCAGTAGTCACCCTCGACCGTCAAGGCAACCAAATCAATCCCAGTATCACCGCCACCCAAATCTGCCTTGCCGTGGAATTCGCTCCACAGCCATACCTTCTTAAACTTGTAGACGTATTTGGGATCTGTGAGCAGATAGGCTTGCATCAACCGTTCAAAACGATCACCTTTATCTCGCTCGGAATGTGAAATTTTGCGGTATTTTTCGAGTAGCTTAGTAAAGCTCATATTGCCAAATCCACCTGTTAAGCCATTATGCTTTATACAACATAGCCGCTTCGATGAATTTTTGAAACTAGACTCAATACTCCATTATTCCCAATAAATACGATATATAAATCAATATCTACTTCAGTCGCACAATCTTGCTTTTCTCATTAATCCCCAAGGTTGGAAAATTATCCCTAATAGTATCTGCCACATAGGAAGGCGACAAATGGGCATAGTGGCGCTCAGTCATGCGCGTATCTGCATGGCCCAATTGTTTGGCAATCACTGGCAAAGGCACGCCCTTCATTGCCAGCATGCTGCCATGTGTATGCCGTAGCATGTGAAACGAAATTGCTGGAGAAATTTTCGCAATTTTGCAGGCATCTAAAAGTGGACGCTGTTGATGAGATTTACCCCATGCTGCGCTATTGCCATGTGTGAAAAGTAAATCTATCCCTTTCTTACCTATAGCAGCATCTATAAAAAATGCTTTGGCCTCATCGGTTAGAACAACATGTCTTGGCTTGCCGCTTTTGCTTGTGCGTATAAGTAAGGTTCTGGCATCTGGATTAAAATCATTTACCCGCAAGGCTATCAACTCACCATAACGGCATCCGGTAAACAATGCCGCGCTCACTAGCTTACGAAAATCCTTGGGGCATGCGTTAGCTAGCCTCTTTGCTTCAGCCTCAGTGATGTATCGTACCACGGGCATACATACATCTTTGAAGGGCTTTACTTTGCGCCATGCTGTATCACTCGAAACCTTGCCCTCTCGCCATGCATAATTCAGAGCAGCCTTTAGAACGATCATTATACGGTTTGCTGTGGCCTTACGGGGGCGCATAGATTCCGCATCCAGCTTGGCTTGACGGTGGCTTTTCTTTTCGGCGGCTTTAGCAGTGCGGACAATTGGAGCTTTCAGAGCAAGGTTTTTATGCCAATCTGAAATCCGCTTGGATGTGAGCTTTTCAACCTCAATCTTGCCTAGCTCTGGAAGGATATGGGCATTTTTAGATGTGGTAACGGTTAAGAGCCCCTTCCCTTCAATCTTATAATGATCCTCATAATCCTGCATGGCATCGGCTACCGTATAGGGGCCGCGCTTAATAGGCTCAAGACCTTGTTCTTTTCTAATTTCTTTCTGATACCAATTACGTGCAGTAGCTTGGGCTTGGGCATAGTTGAAGGTTTTAACCCCGTCAGCATCCTGAAAATCGTCTGCTAGCCCTATGCGAGTTTCGACATAAGTATTCTTCTCACCAAAACGCCGAGCCACCCACGTACCGCCCTTTGCCCTCCGGCGATAGCCCAGATGAAAACCTTTGTCCAAAGCCCGCCAATACGGCTTCCCTTGTGTTTTTAGCGCACGCCTTGCGTTGCGCGTATCCAGTACTGCATCCCGAACTTTTCTTGCCATGCATACTCCACAAAAAGACCCTTAGAATTTTTGCCTAAGTTTTGCCTAATATACGGAGAGGCATATTGAGAAACAAGAAGAAACAAAAACGCCTAATAAACCTGTATTTATTGAGTTTCAGGTTATTTCCAGTTGTGTCTAGAAGTGCCATATACCCCTCTTTCACGGTAGTAACACGGGTTCGAATCCCGTAGGGGTCGCCACTATAATCAAGCACAAATTGAACTACGCATCATGGCCGCAAGGCCTCGTGCCAAATTCACGGCGATTAAAACCTGACCATGCCCCTTGGCGTGTGCAATATTTTTCAATCCCAACAATCAAGAAATAAGCAATATCAACAGCACTGAAACGCATTCGCATTTGATTTAGTTCAAATGCAATTCATTCTTTTCTGATTAGTAATCCGCGCGTGGCACGCTTGTGAAATAACATTTTTTAAAAGTTATTTCATGCGTTCTATTTTTAAAACGATCTCGGCCATTTTGGCCATTGCACTATTATTGTGCCCATTTTCTGCCGCGATGGCGGGCGATGAACCGTTTGCCAATGATCGTTCCCTGTTTGGCCGTAAGGAAGTGGTTCACCAAGGCACTGCCGCGTTCACCAAATGGTCATCCGCGATTGCCGCACAAAGCCGCGCTGCCGCGACAGATAAAACAAGTGAATGGAAAAGTTTTCTAAACACCCTGCGAGGAGCAGACCCAAGCGCACAGATTGAAGCTGTGAACCAGTATATGAACGGGGTTGCTTATCTCAGCGATAAAAAGAACTACGGGCGCGATGATTATTGGGCAACGGTGGCCGAGTTTATGGAACGCGGCGGTGATTGCGAAGACTATGCGCTGGCAAAATACCATTCACTTATTCAGCTAGGCTTTAAGCCGAAGCAATTACGCCTTGTCATTCTGTATGACCAGAATAAACACATCAACCACGCTGTCTTGGCGGTGGCGCATCAAGGGTCATGGAAGATTATGGATAATCAGTCGCAAAGCGTGCGTAATGATGACGAGATTTCAAACTACAAACCCATCTATGCCATATCCCGAAACAGTTGGTGGCGCTTTATCTAAGGCATCATCGCCTTTTCTAAAGCACCACCCAATATACTGTTATTGAGCGATATCACAGGGTTCGAATGGCGTGCATTCAATCAATGGAATGGTATTGCCATTATTGCCGCCGCCTGCTGGGTTGATGGCGTTTAACGCTTCGCCTTCATCTTCGCCGCCTGCCGGATTGATGGCGTTTAAATCAGCCGGATTGTTGTTATTGCCACCACCACCGGTGAACAAGGATAGCAATGTTCCATTTTGGCCCTGATTAGGGTTGAACGGATCGCTGCCGGGGTTCTGGCCTTGCTTGTTTGTACTGTTCACCTGATTAGCTGGAACGTTGGGGCCTTGTGGGCTAGATGCAATCGTCAACAGACCATTCGTGTAGGCAATCGCGTAATTGCTGCCTGCGCTTAAGGTGCCTTGGGTAATGTTATAAGTCCCAACAGGCGAGTTTGGCGATACCGTTGCCAATGCGCCGGTAAACAAACTATCCGTTTCACCAGCAATAAAGCCACTAAAAGTGAAGGTCAAGTTTGGCAATGCCGCGCCTGACACAATCGCTTGGTTGTTACCAGCGACCTTTAATGATGCAGGCGTGATGTCAGCCGTGGTTACAGCCGTGGTATTCACAAGGCGGTAGTTATTGGCAGGGTTTGACTCTTCCCGAATTCTACGGTCGCCAAATCCTTCACCTGGAGGGGATCCCGCGCCAAGAAGGCTGATGCCGAACACATTCACATTTTTATTGTTGCCTGCATTCTTATCAACAAAGCTTGCGCCAGTGTATGTTACGGTAATCAGGTCACCCACAATACGGTTATCATTTAAGGTAACAACAGCTTTAGTATTGCCGTCATAACCTTTGTCTTGACCAGTTGCGCCAACAATCAAATCACGCGGGGTAATCTGGCCTTTTGTAAAGCTGGTTGTGTTTAATAGGTTGTAATTACCAGCATCACCGCCGCCTACCGGGTTTGAAATGCTAATACCATTTACGGTAATAAGCTTACCACCCACATTCTTATCGCTAAAGTTTGCGCTGGTGAAGTTTGTATTAAATACGTCACCCGAAATGCGATTATCATTAAAGGTAACAACAGCATTGGTATTGCCGTCATAAACCTTGCTTTCAGCATTCGCGAATACGTTTAAATCACGTGGGGTAATATTCGCCGTTGTGGTCACCGTAGAGCTGACCAAGTTATAGTTACCGCCATCATATGGCATCGATGGTGCTGGCATGAGGATAAAGCTTCCACCGGGGCCACCTGGCATCATTATCATCAAAGGTGGCGGTGGCGGGGCAATCGCAATACCAGTGACCGTTACGGTTTTACCGGTACCTGCGTTTTTATTGTCAAAGCTTGCGCCCGCATATCCTGTATTGAACACATCCCCCGCAACGCGGTTATCGGTCAAAGATACGACGGCAGAAGTGTTACCATCATACACCTTATCCGTGCCTGTCGCCGATACAATCAAATCACGCTTGGTGATATTGCCCGTCGTGGTCGCAGTGGTGTTGGTAAGGTTATAGTTATTCGCCGCAGTGGATGTTCCAATGCCGATACCCGTCACGGTGATGGTCTTGCCATTTGCCACGTTCTTATCGCTGTAATTTGCAGCAGCATAGGTATCGGTGAACACATCCCCTGCAATACGGTTATCTGTCAGGGTTACAAGAGCCGTTGTGTTGCCATCATACACCTTGTTTGAACCAGTCGCCGATACAATCAAGTCGCGCTTGGTGATATCTGCAACCGCCAAATCAGCATTAAACAGATTGCCAACATAATAGTTACCAGCATCATCGCCACTAATGCCCAAACCACTAACCAAAATCACTTTATTAGTTCCAACATTCTTGGTACCCGTGAAGTTAGCCGAGCCATAGCTGGTAGTCAGCACATCGCCAGTAATACGATTATCATTCAACGTAACCGTCGCATTGGTTGTGCCATCATAAACTCTGTCAACCCCGCGTGCATCAATAAACAATGCACGGCGTTCAATATCTGCCGTCGTGGTCGCTGTGGTGTTGGTAAGGTTATAGTTATTCGCTGCAGTGGATGTACCGATACCAATACCCGTCACGGTGATGGTTTTATTGTTGCCCACATTCTTATTACTAAAGCTTGCATCGGTGTAAGTATCTGTAAACACATCGCCGGAGATACGGTTATCTCTTAGCGTTACAACGGCATTTGTATTGCCGTCATAAATTTTATCTTGACCCCTTGCAGTCACAATCAAGTCACGCTTGGTGATATTGCCCGTTGTGGTCGCAGTGGTATTGGTAAGGTTATAGTTATTCGCCGCAGTGGATGTTCCAATGCCGATACCCGTCACGGTGATGGTTTTGCCAGTGCCAACGTTCTTATTGCTGTAATTCGCAGCAGCATAGGTATCGGTGAACACATCACCTGCGATGCGATTATCTGTCAGGGTAACAAGAGCCGTTGTGTTACCGTCATACACCTTGTTTGAACCAGTCGCCGATACAATCAAATCACGCTTGGTGATATTGCCCGTTGTGGTCGCAGTGGTATTGGTAAGGTTATAGTTATTCGCCGCAGTGGATGTTCCAATGCCGATACCCGTCACGGTGATGGTCTTGCCATTTGCCACGTTCTTATCGCTGTAATTTGCAGCAGCATAGGTATCGGTGAACACATCCCCTGCAATACGGTTATCTGTCAGGGTTACAAGAGCCGTTGTGTTGCCATCATACACCTTGTTTGAACCAGTCGCCGATACAATCAAATCACGCTTGGTAATCACCCCTACCGCGCCATTCACGGTGGTGGAGCCGAGTTGATAATTTCCTGCCTTCGTTCCGGAGAGGGTTAAGCCACTTACTGTGACTGTTTTTCCTGTGCCAGCATTTTTATTGTCATAGGTGCCTGAGACGTTGCCGATGGTTATCGCATCCGTGCCATAAACACCTGTTAATGAGTAATTACCCGCACCAAGTGTCGCAATGGTATTACCATCATAGGTTTTGCTTACAGTGCCTTGCAACGCAGTATTGATAGTTTTCTTATTCACCGTAATTGCGGTTGCATTATTCGCATAGACAAAGCCATAGCCAAGCAAAGACGACAACGAACCACTGAGATAATTGATGTTATAGCTGCCGATATCAGATCCCGCAGTATAGGTTGTAGTACCAGTTAAAGAACCCGTGACCGTATCCAGCGCAGCATCACCGGTAGCATAACCGCTTAAGGTATAATTATAGCCGATTAGGGTCGGTGCAGCATCACCATAGACAAGCACAAGCGCGCTAGGTGTAGCGGTCAAGGTTAGCCCGGCATCTCTATAGATAAAGCCATTGCCTGTAGAAGGGAATGCTGCACAAGCCCCTCCATACGTACAGCCATAACGACTAAATGCAGACGTCAAACCACCATAGGTATTACCTGCTTCTGATTTAGAATAAATCAAATAACGGCTTCCGGTTCCGACCGTAACTGCCGCCGCACCAAGCGTGCTATTATTATTGATAAAGTTGCCATTGCTGGACGCGATGGTAATGCCCGTACCCGTTGTTGCGGTGCTTACAATTGAGCCACCGGAGCCAATGGTAAAGTTACCAAGCGTTGTAGAACCAACAAATGTTCCTTGGTCTACACTCACACTACCGTTGATGGTTATCCCGGTGGCGGCAGTAAATGTTGCATTACCACCATTGGTATCAATAGCACCATTAACGGTAATCGATCCACCTTGGGCAGTAAATACAAGACTGAAGCGATTGTTGTTGCCGTTATTGCTGGTGTCGATGGTAACGCCGCTATTCACAATAATATTGTTGTGCGCGTCGAGTGTAAGCGTGGCGGCGCTATTGCCGCCTTTGCTGATGTTTGCAGCGACCGTGATATTGCCCGCCTGCCCTCCGCCAGCACCCGTTTTAATAATAATGCTCGTACCGCCAGAAAGAGAGGTCGACAACGATGAAGCAAGCCAAGTTGCGGGACTACCAGTTGACGTATACGTGTTACCGCTGATGTTGAAGTTACTATTAAAACCTGAACCCGTAATCGTGATGTCATAAGGATCAAGCAACCATGTGCCGCTTAGGCCATTTGCTGCGCTGGCATCAACCGCCCCACCACCGCTCAAAATTTCCTTACCCGATGTTTCTACAAAGCCGCCATTGCCACCCAATGCGCCGCCCTTGGCTTGAATATTGCCAGTGAAATCGGTGTGTTTATCAGCCCAAACGATAACGGTGCCGCCATTGCCAACTTCTGTTGCGTTGGCCAGAATATTGGTGTTGCTTTGAACAATATTATAGAGAGCTGATGGACGATTACCTTGGCCAAGATAATTTCCACCAACATAAACCGCGCCGCCGCCAAACTTGCCGGATGCATCAATTACTGCGCCATCATAAATTCCAACTTGGTCGGCTAATACGTTGACCACGCCGCCCTTATCACCGGTCACATCAATCTTGCCGGATACAATCGCGGTACTCTTGCCGGTCTTGATACCTTTATTGGCTGTGATATTGCCCTTTACCGCATTACTACCTTCAGCATACAGGGTCACCTTACCATTCTTTGTACCAACGGATTTGGCTTCGATAATACCATCCATATTGATGACGCCATTCACTGCATTTTTTGCAGCCGCAGTGCTCATCAACACTTCGCCGCCATCAGCACTAATTTTACCGCTGTTTTTGACAAGTTGTTTTTTCAGGCTATCGCTGGCTTCCACCTTAATCAGGCCATCGCCATAAAGGTCTACCGCAAAGGTATCCCCCGATGCCAATTGTACCTTGCCAAGCTTTGCGCGGATATGACCGGTATTGGTTACATTAGGTGCAACTAAACCCACAAGGCCACCTTCACGCACTTCAATATTTCCGGCATTGCTGATTTCGGAATCCGGATTTCCTGCTTTATCAAATGTAAAATCACCATTCATGAAACGGGTGTTATCAATATCACTGCTGGTGGCGATAAGGCCGCCCACGTTCACTTGTGAACCTGCGCCGAATACAACGCCGTTAGAATTCACAATCATCAAATTTCCGTTGGCTTCCAAACGGCCAAGAATCTGCGACGCGCTTTGTCCGCCCGTTACGCGGTTCAGTGTTACCGAGTTGATAGATGGCTGGACAAAGGTTGCGCGCTCGTCGGCTGCAATATCAAAACCTTTCCAATCAATCACGGCACGGTCTGTGCTCTGGGTTACATTCAATTCTTTGCCTGCGGCGCTAATCGTCGCTTGTCCGCCTGCAACTACACCATCGGTTGGAAGTGCATAGAGTGGCTGAGTCGTCAGCGCAAAGGAAACCACACAGGCCAATGCATAGCGCAGAACCGTGGCTAATTTGTTACGTTGCGGGGAATTGTCTGATTGACCTAGCATGATTAATATACCCTTAAAAATTAATTACTCGTTTATTACTTGTACCTGACTAAATCTGGTGAAAGCTAGCATGTAATTCATGCGTTTGGTTAATTTTTGTGTTATTTAAATACCCTCTATCTGCATACAAAACGGCGTCCAAATCATCGAACTGATGGGCCATTTCGATGTGTTAACCATAAGCAGCCCTGTTTACACAGGCGAATTAAAAACATACATTGCACCAACAACTTTTTTGCCCGTTCCCCGCATCGGAATTTCAATGTCATTTTCTCCAAAAAATAGCCTTAACTTTTTTGCTTTATTTGCATTAACGCTGTCGGCCATCCTGTTGTGCGATAACGTCTTTGCACAGGCTGTGCCATCTAATGTGTCGCCTGATGTAACGCAGCGACGCTTTGACAGTCAGCGCGAAACTCGCACCCCTTCCAATCTCGGCCTGCCCAGCATTCCTGGCGAGGACACGTTGTCGGCAAAAGAACGCCAGCAGCTTGAACAGAAATTATTCACGCTAAAAACCGTGCGCTTTGATGGCGCAACCGCATTCAGCCAAGATGCGCTCAAGTTTTCTTATGAAGGTTTAGTTGGCAAGAAAGTCTCGCTGGCTGATCTACAGGGCATCGCCAAAGCAGTGACGGATCATTACCGCAAGGCAGGTTATACCCTTTCTCAAGCCGTCCTAACGCAGCAAAACATCAAAAGCGGTACCGTGACCATTCGCGTTGTAGAAGGTTATATCGGCAGCATCCTCATCGAAGGCGATATCAGCGAAGGCGAAAAAGAAATCCTCCGTGGCTATGCCGACAACATCAAATCATCATCCCCTGTCCGCATTCAGGATATGGAACGCTATATGCTGCTGATGAATGATTTGCCGGGCTCAACCGTATCGGGCCTGCTCCGTCCATCCGCATCGCAAGTTGGCTCTGCTGATTTGGTATTAACAGCCTCCAAAAAAACATTTGATGGCGCATACACCTTTGATAATCGCGGCAGCAAATATATTGGCCCATTCCAGCATTCACTCAGCCTTGGCGCTAATTCGGTATTGGGTATGTATGACCGCACCCAATTCCGATTTTCAACCGCCCACCCTATCAAATCCCTGCAAAGCTATGAAGTGCAGCACGAACAGCATATCGGCAGTGAAGGCACCACCGCAGGTATTACGCTGGCACAAACCAACACCAACCCTCAAGACACGCTGGCCCCCTTACAAATTGTTGGTGAATCCACGCTTTATTCGGCACGCGCCAGTCACCCGTTCATTCGTCTGCGTCAAGAAAGTTTGATTGGCCGCGCATCATTTGATGCACGCGACACAAAAACCGATATTTTTAATAACGTCCATTTTACCAAGGACCGCCTTCGCGCCATTCGTGTTGGTGGCGCCTATAACGTCATGGATGATTTCTTTGGCAGCTTAAAAGGCAACAACCTTTTTGATGCTCAGCTGAGCCAAGGCCTCGATATTTTTGATGCCACAACCAGCGGCACCAACCGTTCCAATGCCAATGGTGATGCAACCTTTACGAAATTCAACTTCAATGCATCACGTACGCAATCACTACCCCACAATTTTTCATTCTACGCATCTGGCAGCGCGCAGTATTCCGACACGCCCTTGTTGGTATCTGAACAATATGGCCTAGGCGGACAAGACTTCGCCAGCGCATTTGATCCTGCGGAATTGCTAGGCGACCAGGCGCTCGCCGGAAAAATAGAGCTGCGCTATAACCAATTTGTTGGCGAGCAATATTTCAACAATTTCCAAGCCTTTACCTATTATGATGCGGGCAAAGTCTGGCTGCTGAAAGCAGCACCCGGTGCCAATACCAATACCGTGCTTTCATCTGTTGGTTTTGGTGTACGCACGAACTTCACAGAAAACTTCTCCGGCACAGCCGAAGCATCTTTCCCGCTTGAAAAACCAACCGTGGATCAAACCAGCTATCGCTATGAACCGCGCGTATTCTTTAGCGCAACCGCACGGTTCTAATTAGCTCTTCTTTTTTTCACTTATGCTTTGTAGCGTGAATAGCTGTTCATGCAACACAATTACAACAAGCGAGCCAGGACCTAATCTCCCACTCCATCGGTACACACTAAAAAGCCCCGTGTTCCATAAAGCCACAACTTCACAGGAATCCTTATTGCACCTTGCCGCAAAATGGCGTGCACTATTCCCTTAAACGGGACAGAACATGGCGCAACCAGCCTCACACACCAACGAAACCACGGCCGATGCATATGATGCGATGCCCTATGCCAGCTATCCATACCCCGAAACCAATCCATTATTATTACAGGGTCTGGCTGCCCTTTACGGGTTGAAGCCTGCCTCCCCCACCACGGCGCGCATTCTTGAAATCGGCTGCGCGGAAGGGGTGAATATCATCGGCATCGCCGCGCTGTTCCCGCATGCGGAATGCGTGGGCATTGATATGTCTGCCCGCCAGATTGAAACGGCCAAGCGGCATGCCGCAACACTTGGCCTTGCCAACGTAAAGCTGGAAGCGATTTCGCTTGCCGATATTCCGCAACATTTTGGCCAGTTCGATTACATTATCGCGCATGGCATGTTGTCGTGGGTGCCGCCTGCCATTCAGGAAAAGCTGATGCAGATGTGCCGTGAACGGCTGTCGCCGCAGGGCGTAGCGTATATCAGCTTCAATGCATTGCCCGGCTGGCATATGGTACGCATGGTACGGGATATGATGTTGTTTCACACGCAAGGCGCCGCAACGCCCGAAGCCAAAGTCACGAACGCGCGTGATATATTGCGGAAAGTAACGGCGATTACCGCGCAGCGCGGCTCCGCCTATGCTGCATTTTTGCAATCTGAGCAAGACACAATCAAGAACAAGCCGGATGCGTATCTGCTGCACGATCATCTGGAAGACAATAATCATGCGTTCTACCTGCAAGAATTAGTGAAGCTGGCGAACGCGCATGGGCTTGCCTATATCGCGGATACGGATTTGTCGACGCAGGGCAAGGTTAACCCGCCGCCTGAAATGCTCCCCATTCTGGCCGCAACGGGGGACCGCGTATCGCGCGAACAATATCTGGATTTTATCGTTTCTCGCCGCTTCCGCACTGCCCTGGTGTGCCGCAACGATGCGCCGCTGCAATCTGACATTCCTCCGGCAATCTTACGCTCGATGCATGTGCTGTCGCACTTCGTGATAGAAACCGCGCCGGATGGCAGCAAAATCTACCGCGTGCCGGGGAAGGTAGACATGAACAGCGCCGATGCCGATGTGGGAAACCTGATTGAACAACTCGATAAAAAAGCCGGACAATCCATGCCGCTTGCGCCGTTTATTGACGCGCTGCCGCTTGCTGGCCAGCAGGCGTTCTTGGAAAAAGTGTTGATGCTGATGTTTGCGGGCGGCTTTACATTTTTGCAGGAACCGATGCAGCATTGCAGCGTTCTTTCGCCGCGCCCTATTGCGTTCCCGCTGGCGCGGTATCAAGCATCAACACAAGATTGGGCGATGTCGCAGCGGATGGAAGTACGTCAACTTTCCATGATGGAGCGCGTAGCCCTGTGCCATATGGATGGCTATCACGAACTTCCGCAGATTGTTGACGCTGTGAAACCCCACGCGCCCGAAGGTGATGTCGCAGCGCTGCTGCCCGAACTGATGCAGAAACTTGTACGGGATGGGCTGGTCGCAGGGTAAAATTGCAGGCATCACCCTCAATACTCCCATATTTCCGGCACACGCTGGAACGCGGCGTGGCCCGTAAACCCACGCGTTTCGTTCACACGCACGCCAAAACCAATCGTATGGCGGCCATATTTTGCGTTGATCTCATCCACCAGATGATTGATGGGCGCGGTCTTACGCGCTAATGGCCGTTCGAACACCTTTTCAGGCGGCGCAAATAAATCCGGTTGATGCGCGGCGATTGGCACAAGGCCACACAGTACAATCCCTACTTTGATCGGTTGCAGATGTTGAAACGGCGGGCGCAGCACGCCTTGCCACAACTCCCGCAGGCGTTTCATCAAATAATCGGTCGCTTGCGTTTCGGGGAAAGTGGTTTCATCGCCCCACCCCGCCCAATTACCCCACGTAGTTTCTTTCTGCACATCGGTCTTGAATGCAACGTGCAACACCAAACGGCTGCAATAATAATCCCCGCGGCGCAGACGTTCCGCCGCCTTATCCAACAAGTGATAGGAAAAATCCATCGCGCCTTTCATGCTGCGTAATTTTGGCTCCAGCACATGTTGATGCCCCATGCTTTTGGTATGCCCCGATGATGGCAGTTGTAAATCCGCGCCTTTCAGCAATTCATGGAACAACACGCCATGCATTCCGCCCCATATCGCCCGCATCTGGATACGCGGCGCGGCCATTAATTGCTGCGTTGTCCATATGCCTGCCGCGTTCAGGCGTTTTTCCATCTGCCGGCCTATCCCGCAGATCTCCATCAGCTTCAGTTTATATAATGCATGCGGCAAATCATTTTTGGTGATGACCACCAAGCCGTTCGGCTTTTGCATATCGGTTGCGACTTTTGCAAGAAACATGTTCGGGGCTAAACCGATGGAACATGTGAGGCATTCGCCCACTTGGTCTTGTATCGCGCGCTTCACCTTATGCGCGAGCGCTTTGGCGATTTCCACATCCCGTTCGCGTGCATCAAGACGGCATGCCATTTCATCGACCGATAAAACTTTTTCAACCGGAATGCAGCTTTCCACCGCCGCGATAATACGGTGATGATATTGCGTATAAATTTTATGCCGCGCCTGCACCAAGATTAAGTCTGGGCAACGTTGTTTTGCGTCAAATACTTTGGTGCCGGTTTTGATGCCGAATTTTTTGGCTTCCTTGCTGGCGGCAATCGCGCAGGTGCCATCGCTGAGCATCGGCACAATGGCAATTGGCTTGCCGCGCAGATGCGGTTGCTCCTGCTGCTCGCAGGATGCAAAAAACGAGTTTAAATCCAGCAAAAGCCAGCTTACTTGCCCATCTGGATTAGCGTCTTGCGGGGGAGCTTTGTTCATGTTATGTTCTTATCATATCCTCCGATATGAGTCAAAAAAAGATTAGAGGAAACCGCCTGCCTCATGCCAATCTGCCCCACATAATCAGCAGGATATTCATGCGACTTCTTCATATCATGGCAGGTAACGGTAATGGCGGCGCGGAGGTGTACTCCACCGATGTCATGCTGGCCTTGCACGAAAAAGGTATCGACCAATGCGTGGTGATGCGCGAAACCGCGCCGCGCTATAACGAACTGAAAGCCGCGGGTATCCGCATGGCGCCGGAAGTACTCCACAATCCATTCCGCATGTGGCAACGCCACAAGATGAAACAGGTCATCGCACGCGAAAACCCCGACATCATTCATTGCTGGATGCGGAGAGCAGCAAGCCTTGTCCCGAAAAATGCTGGCGAAACCCGCCCGCTCATTGGCTGGTTCGGCAATTACGAAGTCATCAAGCATTACGCGCATTGCACCGATTATGTGGGTGTAACCAAAGATATCATCGCCCACACCATCCGCGAAGGTGTGCGGGCGGAAGACGCGCAGTACATCCCCACCTTCCCTTCCATCATTGACGCACCTGCGCTGGACCGCGCGACGTTGAATACGCCGCCAGACGCAAAGGTATTGCTGACCCTCTCGCGCCTGCATCCCAAAAAGGGCCTCGATATATTGATGCACGCAGTCAAAGACTTTGCCGATTGCTATCTATGGCTTGCAGGCGATGGCCCGATGCAGAACGAGTTGCAAGCATTATCGGTCAAACTTGGCATTCAGGATCGTGTGCGGTTTTTAGGTTGGCGCACCGATCGTGGTGCATTGTTAAAGGCTGCGGATATTTGTTTGCTGCCATCCAATTACGAACCATTCGGCACAGTTATTTTAGAAGCATGGTGCGCGAAGGTTCCGTTCATCGCCTGCGAAAGCGCAGGCCCCGCTGCCCATATCATCAATGAACAAAATGGCATGATGGTGCCGATTAACGATGCACCCGCTTTGGGCAAAGCCATTCGCCGCACACTGGATGATAAAGCCTTGCAGGAAAAAATGGTGGCCAAAGGTTATGCAGAATATATTGCAAGCTTCACCAAGGAAGCGGTGACGCAGCAATGGCTGAACCATTACGATCATCTGCTCAAAAAATTCAAGCAATCACACCCGCGCGTCACCAAACACACAGCATGATAACTGCATTCGCATTATTTATTTTTGTGTTGGCCGTTACACTTGGCACATTCACGGGCGGTGCATGGGCGGCC
>CAZMQI010000033.1:0-21183 GCA_964568585.1 uncultured Rhodospirillales bacterium | reverse complement strand
TTACCGTCGAATAAGTACGGTTAATTTTAAAGTCTGTGCGAAGGATTAAATCTAGTGCTGAATACGCGTTCAATTGTATCCAGTGCGGTCTTTCTCGGATTTGCTACATGATTATAGCTAAACTCAACGTCATTTTTTAACGTGAGCTGGACGACGAATTGGTCGCTGCCATCCTTTTTTACAATACCGATAGACATATTGTCTGAATTTACAAGACCTCTGAAGGCTTTACTGGCTTTGAGTTGTTCCAACAACTCTTGATACTGCTCACGTATGGTGTGGTCGGTAACATCACGGCCAGCAATTTTGAAATGAAAAACAATCGATGCTAAACCTAAGGAACCGTCCTCTTTAAATTTAGTTGTAATATCAGGACCATGATCAAAATAATATGCAGTAGCCATAAATAAATTCCTTTATTGTTATGGCCTCAAACTACCCCAAAATCCTGAAACTAAAAAACCCCGCATAAGCGGGGTTTTTTGTAAGCTTACATATTGAATTGATTAGCGAATATACAGATGCACTTCAGGGGATTGTGCGGCTTCGCTGCTGATATTGCTCATGGAGATGCGGCTTGGTTGCAACCCCAATTGAATCAGGGAGCTCTTTACGTTTTCAGCATTGCGTTCTGCGCGTTCAACATCACCGCCAACGGCTGCCGGGTCGTTGCTCTTTGGGCTAACGGCGACAACGGTGAAAGCTGCGTCTGGCTTGCGATCTAATGCTGTGCTCACAGCTTGGTACATTTGGTCTTCATAATCAACCTGCGCTTCGTTGAAGCGCACCAAAACAAGTAATTGGCCAAGGCTGCCGCTTTCATCGCCCATCACTGCGCTTACGGGTGTTGCACCACGTGCACGTGGAAGGGATGAATGCTGACGGTTCAAAGGAGCCGATTGTACTGGGTCAACTGGCACTGCTGGCGGGTTATAAACGCCGCCATTGTCGGTTGGTGACAGGCTGGTTGGTTCACGAATGCTGGGGAAGCCGCTTACATCCATCCGGGTGCTAGGAAGGGTGCCATAGGATGGTTCATTGCCAACGATAACGGTTTGGCCAGCAAGGGAGTTGCGAATAAGTTCGCCGCGGCTGATAGACAGTGCGAGTACTTGCAGGTTTTGACGTTCCGTTGCGAGATAGGTGTTTTGACGGCGGATGTCATTGTTGATTTCACCGCGGATGCGGTCGATGTTCACCGTGTTCTTTGCTACTTCATCGCGGATCATTGCGAGTTGATCATGGTCTTCATCCAATGCGCCCGAAAGTTCGAATGCTGCACGAATGGCTTGCAACAAATAAGCTGCTTGTGATGATGACGCGGAAAGGGTGGTTGAAAGCATGTTGAGCTTTGAGATGGAATAGTTGACTTCCGTCAGGCTTTGCTCGGCTTCAGACCATTGGCGTTGCAGAATGGGGTTGCCACGTGTCGTGCCTGCTTCTAAACGCGCTGTAATCGCAGCAACGGTTGAATGGAATTGGATAGCACCGGCAGCACCGCGGCCACGCAATTGAGTGAATTCATCAACGTCACGATCAACCGCTTGGCGCAGGCCGATGGCTTCGTCGCGCAGCTGAAACACGCGGTCTGACACCGATGAACCGCTTGGAGGGCCGAAATCGGCAAACATGTTTTGTCCAACAGGCACTCTGACTGGTGTGCGTGAACCAGGGGCAGGCTGTGCAACGTTCAAATCAATTTGGCTTGGCGCAGGCGGTGGCGGAAGACGTAAGCGGGCATCGCTTTGTGCGCCAGCAGATGTTGTTAAATCGGTTGGTGCAGATAACGGTGTAATTGTTCCGCTGGATGATGGGATTGGAGCAGGGGCGGATGAGGCAACGCCATCGGTTGGGCGTACGACGAGCGGACGAAGCGCATCATCATTCGGATCTGTCGTTTGTGCGAAAACGGGGGTTGATACGAACTGCGCGCTGGCTAACACCAACACCGCAAGTGAACTATAAAAATGCTTGGTCAAGTTCATTACTGAAACCTCATCTGACTTAAATATGGCGCACTCGCAGTCTCGCGACCAAAACCTTAAAAACCTATGAAAGATTAATACGTTAGGAGCTTATTTCCTAGCTAAGTTCCAGCATTTTGGCAATCTCAAGCTATCTAGTATCCGGTTGTTGCTGGCAGGACACACAGATTCGCTAGCAAAGACGGGCATTTTTGTGTCTTGGCAAAATCGGGTTTTACCTTCTCCTGCCGCCTTTTTTAAAGCTTCGCTTGCCGGAAAACGGATGTTTACCGTCCCGTTTGCCGCCATCGCCGCTGCGGAAGCGCGAAGGCCCACTTGGTGAGTTTCCAGCACGGCCAATAACACCGACGATGGAGAATCTGAGCCCACCCACCACAGGGTCAGCTTCCACCAGCTTAACTTTGAGCGTGTCTGCCAGACGGAATGTCTTACCATGTTTGGAGCCAACCAACCGTTGGTTCTGCTCGTCATGATTATAATAATCATCTGGTAACTGGCTCATCGGAACAAATCCGTCTGCGCCGGTTTCGGTTAATCGCACGAAAATTCCTGCTCTGGTCACGCCGCTGATGCGGCCTTCGAATTCCGCGCCAATATTATCTGCAAGATAAAGCGAGGTGTAACGGTCGCTTGCATCGCGTTCTGCGTCAATCGCTCTGCGTTCAGTTTTGGAGATGTGTTCGCCAATATCATCAAGCCGCGAAAGTTCATCATCGGTAATGCCATCATCACCCAGTTTGAATAACCGGATGAGCGCGCGGTGAACAATCAAATCTGCATATCTGCGAATGGGTGATGTGAAATGCGCGTAATGCGACAGGGCAAGGCCAAAATGGCCAATATTTTCTGGGCTGTAGATTGCCTGTGCTAAGCTGCGGAGCATGACTTCGTTGATGACTTGGCTATGCGCGGTATCGACGAATTGTTCGAGAATAGCTGCTAAATCAGCAGGGCGCAGCGTTTTGCCGGGAGATAAAGTGACGCCAAAGCCTTTCAGGAAATCACGCAGGTTTGCGATTTTTTCTACGGATGGCAAATCATGTACGCGGTACAACGCGCCCATATTTCCATCTTGTAATGCACGTGCCGCTGCGACATTTGCCAGCACCATGAATTCTTCAATCAGCTTATGGCTTTCAAGCCGGGCGCGATTACCGATGGATGAAATCTTTCCATCTTCCGAAACTTTGATTTGACGTTCAGCGATATTCAATTCCAGCGTACCACGTTGTTTGCGCGCTTCCAGCAACACGGCATATGCCCCGTATAATGGTTTGATTACACTTTCCAAAATGGGCTTGGTGATGTCATTCGGGTTGCCATCAAAGGCTTCCTGTATTTGTTCATACGTCGTACGGGCGACCGATTTCATCAAGGCACGGGTGAACGTGAATTTTATCAATTCACCTTTTTTATCGATGGTCATATTTGCAACCATGCAGGCGCGATCAACAAGTGGTTTTAGCGAGCAGAGTTCATTTGATAACGCTTCCGGCAGCATCGGCACCACGCGGTCGGGGAAATACACCGAATTACCGCGTTTGATGGCTTCTTTATCGATGATGGAATTGGATTTCACGTAATACGAAACGTCGGCAATCGCGACCGTCAACTTCCAGCCGCCTTTATTGGCGGGGTCTTCATCTTGCACGGCATGTACCGCGTCATCGAAATCGCGTGCATCTGCGCCATCAATGGTGATGAGCGGTAGTTTGCGTAAATCGGTGCGGCCTTTTAAATCCGCACCTTCCAGTTTTTCGGATGCTTCAATAACGCCTTCAGGGAATTGCCATGGAATACTGTGTTGTGCGATAGCGATTAAGCTAACCGCGCGTGGTGCATTCAGCGGGCCAAGGTTTTCAGTTAAACGAACCAGTTTTTTGCCGAACTTGCTTTGCGATAATACATCGCCAACCACGATATCGCCTTTCACGGCTTTGATGTCGCTTTTAGGGTCGATGACATATTCATCGCGGTTTTTGCGGTCGGTGGGGCGTAGAACCAATCCTTCACCGCTTTGTTCAATCACGCCGACCAGCTTAGTAACGGCTTTAGGCAAGCGTTTGATAGGACGGGCTGTATATTCGCCGCCGCCCTGATGTTCAAGGCGCACCAGCACACGGTCACCCTTGGCAAGGCTTTCCAGCTTCAGCGTTTTGGCCTGATGATGCGAGATGTGTAGATGGATGCGCGCATTGGGGTCTTTTTGTTGTTCCAGTGGACGCACGGAAATCTCATCACCATCGATGAAGGTGATTTCAACGCCCAGCACATCCGGCAATGCGCCTGGGCGGGAGATTTTCTTACCGTGGGATTTTTCAACTACGCCGGTGATTTTTAAATCCTGCAGCAGGCGTTTCAGCTTGATGCGTTCATCATCGTGAATTCGAAAGTGCCGTGCGATTTCGCGCTTACCTACCGGTATCGGGCTTTCTTTTATGAATTTGAGAATTTCTTCCGCACTTGGGAAGGAAGTTGGTTTTTTGGTCTTTAGTGGTTTGTTCTTTTTCAATGTATGTTTTCTATTCTATTAGGCTGCGCTTTTCTTTTTCACAGCTTTCTTTTTGGGTGCTGCTTTTGCAGCGGGTTTAGCCTTGCCTTTTGGCGCAGCCTTTTTGGTGTCGATGATTTCATCATCATTGGCAACGGCACCTTTTTTCTTGCCTTTGGCGGGTGCGCCTTTTACCGATTTCTTATTGATAAGCTCAACCGCTTCTTCAAGCGTCAGCGCATCCATATTGGTGCCTTTTGGCAAGGTCGCCATGACTTTTCCGTGTTTTACAAATGCGCCAAAGCGTCCTTGTTGCACGGTTATCATCTTCTGGTCGGCCGGGTGTAATCCAACATCGCGGCCTTGCATCGCTTTGCGCTTTTCAAGCGCTTCAGCCATAAGAACCGTTGCACGGTTCAAGCCGATGGTGAGTACATCTTCATCTTTAGGGATGGATTTATAAACGCTGCCCAGTTTGAGGTATGGGCCGAAACGGCCAACACCAGCTTGGATGACTTCACCCGTTTCAGGATATGGGCCAACATCGCGCGGCAATGCCAAAAGCTTGAGCGCAATATCCAGATCAATAGTGGCAGGATCAAGGCCTTTAGGCAGCGAGCTGCGTTTTGGCTGTGGGCCCTTGTCTTTCTTGGCTTTTTTCTTTTTCTTCTTTTTGCCCTTCGCGTCAACTTCTTCCGCTGGCTCTTCTTTTGGCGCCAAATTTTCTTGGGGAGGCGGGGTTGCGCTTTCGGGTCTATCCAACTGCACATACATACCATATGGGCCGTTACGCAAGGTAACTGGCATATTGGTTACGGGGTCGTTGCCCAGTAATTTTGGTTCAGCACTTCCGGCATTCGCAGCTTCACCGGCAACCAGTGGGGCAGTGTATTTGCATTCAGGATAATTGGAGCAACCAACAAACGCGCCATTCTTGCCAAGGCGCAGACCAAGACGGCCAGTGTTGCATGATTTGCAAAGACGCGGGTCAACACCATCGCCTTTATCCGGGAAGAAGTGGGGGCCCAGGTTTTCATCCAGCGCGTCGATGACGTCGCGGATTTTCAATTCCTTCGTGCCATCAATCGCGGCAGAAAAATCTGTCCAGAAATCTTTCAATAACGCCTTCCAGTTCAGCTTGCCTTCGGAAACCTTATCCAGTTGCTCTTCCAGCGATGCTGTAAAATTATATTCAACATACCGTTCAAAGAAGTGATTGAGGAAGGTGGTTACGATACGTCCACGGTCTTCAGGTACAAAGCGTTTCTTGTCCAATACGACATAATCGCGATCCTGCAGCACCTGAATAATGCTGGTATAGGTGGATGGACGGCCAATGCCCAGTTCTTCTAGCTTTTTAATCAGGCTCGCTTCGGAATAACGTGGTGGGGGTTCGGTGAAATGCTGGTTCGGTGTGACCGAATTCTTCTTCAAGCTTTCGCCGGTCTTCACATTCGGCAGACGGGATTGTTTTTCATCATCCGCTGCGGTGGCTGAAGCCGTATCGTCTTTTTCTTCTTCGTAAACTTTCAAGAAGCCGTCGAATAAGATGACCGACCCATTGGCGCGGAATTCAAAGCCTTTGGATGAACCGGTGATATCAATCGCAACTTGGTCCAGAACAGCGCTTTCCATCTGGCTTGCAACGGTGCGTTGCCAAATAAGGGTGTATAGACGAAGCGCATCCGGTTCCAGATAACGTGCAACCTGTGATGGCAAACGCGATAAATCGGTTGGGCGCACAGCTTCGTGGGCTTCTTGGGCGTTTTTGATAACACTCTTATATATACGTGGTTGGTCGGGCAGATACTTATCGCCGTATTCCTTGGTGATGATACCGCGTGCTCCGGCAATTGCTTCGTTCGACAGGTAAATACCATCGGTACGCATATAGGTGATAAGACCGATGGTTTCACCGCCAATATCCATACCTTCATAGAGTTGCTGCGCCATACGCATGGTGCGTGATGCGCCCATGCCTAATTTGCGTGAAGCTTCTTGTTGCATGGTGGATGTGGTGAACGGCGCGTATGGGTTGCGCTTGGTCTGCTTGCGTTCAATATCGCCAACCGTGTAATTCAGCGCATTCAGTTTATCAAACGCGGCCTTCGCATCTTTTTCATTTGTAAATGTGAACTTCTCTACTTTTTTACCGTCATATTGTGAAAGGCGTGCAGGAATTTGTGCACCGGTATCGGTGGTGAACACCGCTTCGATGCTCCAATATTCTTGTGGCACGAATTTTTCGATTTCATCTTCGCGTTGGCAGATCAAACGTAAGGCAACAGATTGCACGCGGCCAGCCGAACGCGCGCCCGGCAGTTTGCGCCACAGCACGGGGGACAGTGAAAAGCCCACCAGATAATCCAGCGCACGGCGCGCCATATACGCATCAATGAGGGGTTGATCGAGAGCTCTAGGATTGGCAATCGCTTCTTGTACTGCACTTTTGGTGATTTCGTTAAATGTGATGCGGTGAACCTTTTTGCCTTTAAGTAGCTTTTTTTGTTCCAATACTTCCTGCACGTGCCATGCAATGGCTTCACCTTCTCTGTCAGGATCGGTTGCAAGATATAAGGTGTCGGCATCTTTTAGGGCTTTGGTGATTTCACCAACAGGGCGCGCGGCGCGTTCGCCTAATTCCCACGACATGGCAAAATCTTCAGCCGGTTTTACGGAACCATCCTTAGGTGGCAGGTCGCGCACATGGCCAAAGGAGGCCAGCACGGTGTAATCCGAGCCGAGGTATTTATTGATGGTTTTGGCCTTTGCAGGCGATTCAACGATGACGAGTTTGTGTCCGGACATGTGTATATGTGACTAGAAAAAGAGCAAAAATTCTTAAATTCCCGTTTACCTATAGGTGCTGACCCGTAAACAATTTATTAGCTCACGTCAACAAGGGCGACAAATTGCCCAGGGCTGCGGGCGGCTTTTCCGGCAAGCTCCAGCTCTAAAAGTGCAGCTAAAACAAGGGATGCGGGGAGATTGACGTCCCTTATTAATTCATCAATCCGAACCTGCACGGGCCCAAGCGTTTCGAGGATTTTTTGGCGGGCGAGGGCAATATCATCCTCGGAAAGAGATTCGTTTCGTTCCCCAAAATTACCTGAAGGCTCCGACATCGCGTTATGCGGCAGCTTGGAAAGCCCGCCCAAAATATCCTGCACATTCTCAACTAAAACAGCGCCTTGGCGCAATAAATTGTTGTTTCCCTTGCTGCGTGGATCAAGCGGGGATCCGGGGACAGCCATCACTTCGCGTCCTTGTTCTAAGGCCATTCTGGCAGTGATGAGAGAGCCAGATTGTTCAACCGCTTCAATGATTAGCACGCCTTCGCTCACACCGGAGATGATGCGGTTGCGCTTTGGAAAATGGCGGCTGGTGGGCGGCACACCAAACTGGCTTTCGGCGATAATCGCACCTTTTTCGCATATGGCGTCATATAATTTGGCGTTTTCTTCGGGGTAAATCACATCAATACCCCCAGCTACAACCGCAATCGTGCCGGTTTTCAATGCCCCTTGGTGTGCGGCGGTATCAATTCCGCGTGCAAGGCCCGACACCACCATCATGTCCGCTTGCCCGCAATCGCGTGCGAGGCGTTCGGCGAATTGCCGTCCGTTCAACGATGCATTGCGGGAGCCAACCATCGCGACCATACGTTTGCCGTTCAGCGCGCTGCGTTGTCCCTTAACACTGATGACGGGTGGCGCATCTTCAATCGCGCGCAGATGCGCTGGATAATCCGGCTCGCATGCCGCAATCATATATCCGCCGCTTTTTGAAAGTGCGCTGACTTCTTTTTCTGCGGCGTCGCGTGATGCAATGACGAATGGTTTTTTCGCGCCAGCACGTTTGGCAAGTTCAGGCGCATTGCGTAATGCGCTTTCGGCAGACCCAAAACGTTCCAATAATTTATAGAAGGTGATGGGGCCTATATTTTCGCTGCGGATAAGCCTTAACCACTCGATGCGCTCATTGTCATCAATGGCCCGTGAAGATAATGGGGCTGCGCTCATTATTTTTTACCAATGCTTGGTTCGGTGCCTTTAAACAGGCGCTCGATATTGGCTTTATGCTTATAGATAATCAGTGCGGATAGTGCCGCCAAATGCAGGAAATATTCAGGCATATCGACGAACCATGCCAAAATCGGCGCTGCGCCAATCGCGGCGATCGCCGCAGCCGATGATTTGCGGAGCGCAAATGCAATCATCAACCAAATCAGGATAACGCCAAGTCCCAATTCCCATGACACCATTAAATAAAAACCAATTGCGGTGGCAACGCCTTTGCCGCCTTTGAATTTCAAGAAGACGGGATAGATATGCCCCAGCACCGCGCAGATACCCATCAGCACCGCAAGGAACATGTTGTCGGTGAACGCAAGGCCAAGCCAAACCGCCAGCGCGCCTTTGCCGCCATCTAAAAATAATGTGAGGATGGCGAGTTGTTTGTTTCCGGTCCGCAGCACATTGGTTGCGCCGATATTGCCCGAACCCATATTGCGGATATCGCCGAGCCCCGCCAGTTTGGTTAGCAATAATCCAAACGGTACGGAGCCAAGTAGGTATGCGCCAGCAAACAGCACATACACGAATGCCTTATATTCAAATAATGAAGTCAAAAAAGTGGGGTGCATGGAAACCAGACGTTAGAACTAAGCAGCGTTTGCTATCTTAGTACTATCATAAACATGGCGGCCATCAAGGATAGTGTGTTTTACACGTCCCTGCACTGGAAGCGTTTCGTAAGGGGAATTCTTCGATTTCGAGTGCAGTTTGTCATTGCTAATGCGCCATGGCTCGCCTGCATCAAAAATTACCATATCGGCTGCGCTGCCTTTGCTTAAGCGGCCAACGGGCAGGCGCAACACATCGGCTGGCTTACAGGTCAGTGCCGCCAGAATGTTCAGCAAGCTGACCTTGTTCTCGTGATGTAGCTTAAGACTAAGTGCCAATAATGTTTCCAACCCGACGATGCCTGGCGCTGCTTGCGCGAAGGGAAGGCGTTTTGAATCGACATCCTGCGGGTGGTGCTTGCTGGCGACGACATCAATCGTGCCATCGGCCACTGCATCGGCAATCGCCTTACGGTTTGCTTCATCGCGCAGCGGTGGCAAGACTTTGGTGAATGTTCTGTAATCACCCACATCGTTTTCGGTCAGGGTGAAGTAATGCGGGCAGGTGGAGCATGTGACATTCACGCCCTTGGCCTTTGCTTCTTTAATCAACTGCACACTTTCGGCCATGCTGATGGGGCCGATGTGCAAGCGTGCGCCTGTTGCTTGTGCAAGACGTAAATCAATCATCACCTGTAATGCTTCGGCTTCACCAGAAATTCCGGAAAGGCCAAGGCGGGTAGACATTTCACCGCTATTCATCAAGCCGCCTTCGGCAAGGCGTGGATGCAATGGCAATTGCAGCAGCAGCAGTTCAAAGCTGCGAGAATAGGACATGATGCGGCGTAGCAGTTTCACATCGCCAAGCGGATTTAAACCATCTGTAAATCCAACTGCTCCCGCTTCCGCTAACAAGCCAAGCTCCGTCATTTCCTTGCCTTGGCATTGTACGGTCATTGCGGCATACGGAAAATGTTTGACGCTTTTGGTCTGGCGCGCGCGGCGATCGATATAGGCAACGCCCGCAACATTATCGATAATCGGGTCGGTGTCAGGCATCGTCGCAATCGCGGTCACGCCGCCAGCAGCGGCCGCTTCGCCCAGTGTTGCAAATGTTTCTTTGTGTTCGTGCCCTGGTTCGCCCGTATGTACCAACATATCGACGAGGCCAGGGGCAAGGCATGCACCGCCGACATCAATCACTTTTATGTCGCTGGCAAGGCTTTGGCCAATATTCGCGCCGACATCAGCGATCTTTCCGTTTTCAACGATCACGCCGCCCTTGGTATCCAGTTTTGCCGCAGGGTCCAGCAGGCGGGCATTTATATAGGCTGTTTTACTCATTGCGCGGCCTCCTGCATACGCCCAGTACTCATCAATTGGCGCGTCAATAAATCAAGGCATGCCATGCGAACGGCCACACCGAACTCGACTTGGTTGAGGATGAGGGAGCGGTGGATGTCATCCGCCACTTCGCTATCGATTTCTACGCCGCGGTTCATGGGGCCAGGGTGCATGATAAGTGCATCTGGTTTTGCAAGGTTCAGCTTGGCGCGGTCTAATCCGAAGAAATGGTAATATTCGCGCGCCGACGGCACAAACGAACCTTCCATGCGTTCATTTTGAATACGCAGCATCATGATGATGTCGGCATCTTTCACGCCGGTTTCCATGCGCGTGTGAACTTCGCAGCCCATGCGGTCGATGTCTTTTGGCAAAAGGGTGAGCGGTGCAACCACGCGAACTTTTGCACCAAGTTTGTTGAGCAGGAAGATATTGGAACGTGCAACACGGCTGTGCAGAATATCCCCGCAAATGGCGACGTTCAGTCCTTCCAGCTTTTTGGTGCGGCGGCGCATCACCAGTGCGTCTAATAAGGCTTGGGTCGGGTGTTCATGCTGACCATCGCCCGCATTTATCACCGCGCAATTCACTTTATCGGCCAGCAGTTTCACAGCGCCTGATGCTGAATGGCGCACCACCAGCACATCGATATGCATAGCGTTCAATGTCATCGCGGTATCAATCAGCGTTTCGCCCTTGCGGGTCGATGTGCCATCGGCATTCATATTGATGCAATCGGCGCCAAGGCGTTTGGCGGCCAGTTCAAACGAACCGCGTGTGCGGGTGGAGACTTCAAAGAATAGATTGACGACCGTGCGGCCTTTTAAGCGTTGGCCCTTGCGTTCCGTCTCGCGGTTCAGATCAACATATTTATCGGCTAAGTCGAGAATGGTGATAATTTCTTGGGGAGAGAGCTCGTTAATGCCCAGTAGATGGCGGTTGTTTAGCAGCATAAGCGCAACCCAAAGCTAGCCAGGGGGTGTGGCCCGTGGCGGTTTAAATCTGATTTTCGGCTAAGGCAATGTTGTATCAGACGATATAGTTTCATGCAAATGGACTTTCGAGGCATGTCAAAACGACTTGTTTATCAGTTGTTTCAAGCCTTGACACCTCAAGTCTAGCGAGGGTGCCCAAGGGCAGGGGGACAATCGATTTTCCATGTCCACACGGGAAATGCACGGCAACGGGAATAGTCGCTGGAATTAATTCGCGAATTAAATCATGCACCGAATGTTTCCACGGGCCCGCACTATCTTCGCGGAAGCCGCAGAATTCACCCACAATCAATCCCTTTATCTTGTCGAACTTGCCGCTGTTTTTTAAATGCCATAAAGCGCGGTCTAGCTCGCATGGTTTTTCGCCATCATCATCTTCGATATAGAAAATTGCCCCGTCGGTATTGAAGTCATCCTTGGTGCCAATCAGGTTTTGAAGAAGCGTGACATTGCCGCCCACCAATCTGCCTTCGCCTTTGCCTTCATAAAAGGCTTCGGCTGTTGGGTATTTAATGGGTTTGGATGGTTCGCTGCCATTAAAGAAGTTGGTGAAATGTGTGATGTTGGCAGGGTCGTTGTTCTTGAAAAAGCTTAGCAACATCGGGCCATGGAAGGTGACGAGGCCTGTACGATTATGAATGATGTTGATGAGGGTCGTTAAATCGCTAAACCCGCAAAAGATCTTCGGGTTCTCGCGGATGATGTCAAAGTCCAGATGCGGCACCACGCGGTAACTGCCAATACCACCACGCGCACAAATAATCGCATCGATACTGGTATCTTCAAAGCATTCCATCAGCGCTGCTGCGCGCTGTTCGTCCGTTCCGGCTAATTGATAGTCCGCCATACGGTTTTGGGGATGGATGTAAACGTCATAGCCCGCAGCTTCCAATGCTGCTTTTCCTTGGGTCAGCCAGTCCTGGGGAGCATGACGGGCAGGGGAAACAACGGCAATACGGCTGCCTTTGCGGAGGGATTTGGGTTTAAGAATATTATGTGCCATAAAGACGATATTAAAGTCAGCCATTTATAGAACAAGAACAAAATGTCCCCTAAAGAAGAAAATAGCGAAGAAGAAAAAACACTGGTACAAAAGAGTCCGGTACAAAACCGTGAAGTCACTGCCGATGAAGCCGAGCTCCGCCTGGACCGCTGGTTCCGCCGTCATTACCCGGGGCTTACCCACGGAAAGCTAGAAAAACTGCTGCGTACAGGTCAGGTGCGCGTCGAAGGCAAGCGCGTGAAAGCAAATGCGCGTTTAGAAGCAGGTCAAAAAATCCGCATCCCACCTATGAGCGACGATATGCTGGTGGTGGATGAAGCACGCAAGGTTCGCCCAACTGCACGGGAAGAAAAGAATTTAAAAGACAGTATCCTGTTCGAAGATAAAGACGTGCTGGTCATCAACAAGCCGGCAGGTCTTGCCGTGCAAGGTGGCACGGGTATTTCCCGTCATCTGGATGGTTTTTTAACCGCGATTTATGAAAACGAAACCCGCCCCAAACTGGTGCATCGCCTCGATAAAGAAACATCGGGCGTATTCGTATTGGCAAAAAATGATTTTGCTGCAAGCCATCTGGCACAAAGTTTTCGTGAACGCACCACGCGTAAATATTATTGGGCTTTAGTCCACGGTGTTCCAAAACCTAAGCAGGGCAAGATTATCATGCCGCTCAGCAAGGGCAGTGATGGCCGCATGCACCCCGATAAGGCGGAGGGTAAGAATGCAGTCACCCTTTATGAAGTCGTGCAAAGCGCACTCAAAGTTTCATTCGTAGCCCTTTGGCCGCTTACGGGGCGCACCCACCAATTGCGCGCACATATGCAGTTTATTGAAACGCCGATTGTGGGCGATGATATGTATTACAACGAGAAGACGCCGGACATCGATGGTGGAATTGCCATTAAAAAACTACATTTGCATGCGAGACGATTAGTCATTCCGCATCCGCGAAAAGGCTTGATTGATATAACCGCGCCTATACCGGAACTATTGAAAAAAAGCTGGTCCTACTTTGAATTTCCGGAAGATGATGGTGACCCATTTGCATCTTTTGGAGATGAGTTGTAAGAGTATTAGCTCGAAATTTTTGGGGAGAGTACCATGGGTAAATTGATACGCTTAATTCTTGGTGTTGTTGCGTTTATCGTGATTGTCCCTGTGTTGCTGGTTGGCGCATTCCTCGTCACATTCGATTTCGATAATTTCAAAAAAGAAATGGCGCAGCAAGCCAGTGTCAGTCTTGGCCGCGACATTGCACTGAATGGTCCAATTGGCGTTAGTCTCACGCACGGCCTTGCAATTAGCGTGAAAGACGTCAGCATCGGCAACCCTGCCGGTTTTAAAGACAAAGAATTCGTGAAAGCAGGGAAGGTAGATATTGCCCTGAATTGGCAAGCGCTATCGGAACACAAAATCGATATTCAGCATTTCATCATTGAAGATGCCAATATTAACCTGATTACTAATGCTGCTGGTGAAAACAACTGGGATATCAAGCCAGCCAAGTCAGCAGATGTGCAAGCAGCAGCAACGGCCAAGAATGAACCAGCTACACAACCCCACACTGCAACTGTTAAATCAGAAGGCAAAACGGTTGAAGTAAAGCCAAGCAATGTCGATACGAACTTTGAAATCAAGCGCGTTGATTTGAATTCGATTGAAGTTATCAAAACCACGCTGCATCAAAAAGATGAACGCAGCGGCAAGCAGCAAAATCTGGAAATCAAAAAAGCGACGATTAAAGCGCCATATAACGCTGCGCTGAACATTGGCGCGGAAGGTTCCTATAACAAGACACCGTTCACCATTGAGTTCACTGCGCCCGGTGGCGTGCAGCAGCTTAGCGATGGAAAGCCAGCACAAATTGATTTGAAGGCTGATTATGCTGGCCAAAGCTATGCGCTGAAGGGAACTTATACCCGCGGCACGAAGGTTCAGGACATCAAGAACCTGCAGGCCAAAATCATGGGTATGGATTTCACGGGCAATCTCACACTCAATCAAGAAAGTGAAGTGCCCATGATTACGGGAAACCTGTCCACACCGGAAGCAACCCTCCCATCAACTGCTAACGCGCCAAAATCCGTACAAAAGAAATCACGCGCTACTATCCAATCACTGGTGATGGTGAATAAACAACCTGCAAGCACGATTGTAGCATCGGCGTCTGCGCCTGATTTCCGTGCATTGAAAGCTGTGAATGCCAACATCGCGTTAAACATCGGCAAGCTGATTTTTGCGGAAGGCAAATCGCTGGATAATTTGAAGACGACGCTCAATCTATCGGGTGGTCGCCTTAAGCTTGATAACATCAGCGCAACCTTCCTTAATGTGGCATATAAGGGCAGCCTTGATTTCAACCCAACGGGCGGAACACCTGTCACCCATGTGGTGTTAAGCGGCAATAACATTGATTTCACTGCACTAGCTGCTGCGTTCAATAGCAAGTCACCTTTAAGCGCTAATGGCGATCTGGATATCGATATCACAGGTCAAGGCATGACGGCTGACAGCTTCAAGCATTCACTATCTGGTAAAATCCAGATGGTAGCAGGTAAAGGCGCAGTAGATGTTGGTAACAGCGGTGCAGCTGGCCTGAACCTCATCAAAATGCTGTATCCAAAATCAACTGCGACTGAAAAACAGAACATCAATTGTGGTGCTATCCGCTTTAACGCAAGCAATGGTCTGCTCCGCTCCGATGGCATTTTATTTGATAGTCCGATTGCTGCAGTAGCTGGCGAAGGTACGGTAGATTTGGTGCGTGATCAGGCTAATCTGCTATTCCGGCATGCAGTGAAAGACCAGCAAGCCGGAAGCTTCTTGAACGTACCGATTAAAGCAACGGGCCCCATTTCTAACCTAGCCTTCATGCCGGAAGAAAAAGCCGTAGCAGAGAAGGTGATGAGTGCGATTAACGGCGGTGGTTCATCATCAACGGGTGTTCCAAAGGTTGATGCCAATGCCAAGGGTAATGGCTGCCTTGCTGTTCTCAATGATCCACACCCCGTCATGATTGAGCAAATGAAGACGCAGGATGCCGTCAAGGCCACCATCAATCAGGCCAAGGATGTGATTAAAGGCATCGGCAAGCCGGAAGATGCCGTGAACAAGCTGAAAGGCTTGTTTGGTCGCTAACAGCAATGAGACGATTTTATAAAAACACGGCCGTTGTTGAAGCTGAAGGCGTATTCACAGTCACGCTGGATGACAAGCCGATTAAAACCCCTGCGGGTAAAGTGTTGGCATTGCCCAATGTACGTTTGGCCAAAGCCATTGCCGCTGAATGGCAAGCGCAAGGAGATACGATTGTCGTTTCCACCATGCCGTTGATGCAGTTGGCGGCCACGTCCCTTGATCATGTTCCATTAGAACGAGCGCAGATGCTGGAACGGTTACTGGCCTATGCGGGCACCGATTTGCTGTGCCACTTTGTGGAAGAACCCCAACGCCTTCGCGAGTTACAGGACCGCTTATTCACCCCCGCGCTTGCCTGGCTGCATCGCCGCTATGACATCGATTTACACAGAACAACTGAATTGATGGCCGTTGACCAACCGGCATCCGCCAAGGAACGCCTCAGCCTCGCGCTGGGCGCGCTCAATGATTGGGCGTTGATGGGTGTGCAGACAGCCGCGCTTGCTTCAGGGTCGATTGTATTGGCGCTGGGCATGCAGGAAAAAGAATTCACGGCAGCAGATGTATTCGAAGCTGCCGAGGTAGAGAGCACCTACCAGATTGAAAAATGGGGCACCGATATGGAGCTCGTTAAACGCAGAAACGGCATTGAGTTTGAGCTCAATGCCGTTGAACGTTGGTTTAAATTACTTGATTAGTGTTTAGTAGAAGCAGGTGCGTCAGCTGGCGCAGCGAGTGTACCTGATGGGACAGCTGTAGCAGGAGCGGCAGCCTTGCGTGCCTTCTTGTATTTCTTCTTAGCCTTTGGTGCTGGTGCACTGTCATAATCTGCTTCGTTGTTGGTTTGGGTGATACCCAATTCAGCTTGGCGATGTTGACGGGCTACGCTGCGAAGTTGAGCGTAGAAATCCAATGAACCTTTTTCTAAAGCATCGAGTGCATCAAGATACTTGGTACGTTTATCAAGAGCTTCTGCACCTACACTGGCAATGGTGTAACGGTTAGCAGTAGCGGTGCCGCCGTAACCTTGGGCGATGTAACCCCATGGTTGAGCTACAGCATCAACTGCAAAGCCAACAGCATCACGTGGATTTGATGGGCCAAGAATAGGAAGAACTAGATATGGGCCTTCTGGTGCGCCCCATACGTGCAGGGTTTGACCAAAGTTTGCTGCAACTGGCTTCAGGTCGCTTTCTGAACCCATGTCAATCATACCGCCAAGACCAACAGTGCTGTTTACAAGGAAGCGGTTGAATATTTTACCAGCATCCGTTGCACGGCCTTGCAATAACGCATTGGTCATACGAACAGGCTCACCAGCGTTATAAACAACATTGCCGACAATATCTCGAGCAAAGTCTGGCATAATATAACGATAAGCTTGTGCGGCTGGCTTCAACAGAATGCGATCAACAACTTGGTTGAATTCGAAGATAACCCGGTTGGTTGGTTCGAATGGATCGTTGTTGCGTTCGAACTCAGCGCGTTCGGCTGCATCGGTTGGTGCGGTTGCACAAGCAGATAAACCTGCAAGCAGAAGAAGTGCAGCGAGGGATGCAAGAATTTTTGAAGACATTGTTGAAGCCTTAGAATTCGAAGTTAGAAAAAAAGAGTTGGTCAAGGACGTGGAGCAAATGTGGCAGAAAGAGGTTAGCGACTGATTATCATTGTACGGCATTTTAACTATTTGCAGAATTACTCGAAGCTTTTCCTAGCAATACTGGCAAAAAGAATAAAGTAGTAAACAATACGTAAAACAACGAGAGCGTTAATAAAAGTCCCATTGAGGCAGTTCCTGGATGATTTGAAAGTGACAGTGACCCAAAAGCCACAAGTGCTGTTGCAGCGCTGAACAGCACCGCCTTGGCCATACTGGACTGCAGGGGCTGGTCGTTACCCTGTCTCCAATACACGACAAAGTAGATAGAGTATGATACGCCAAGCCCTAATAATAAAGGCAAAGCGATGATGTTTGCAAAATTAATAGGCAGATGAATGAGGGACGCGGTACCCAATGTCAGCACGCTGGCAAGGATGAGTGGGGCAAGAACAAAAAGGGTATCACGAATTTTTTGCAACACTATCCACAGAAGAAAGAAGATTATGACAATGGAATAAACAGCCGCTTCCACGAAAGCGCGCTTGATGGTGTTGGCCGATTCTTGGATGGAGATGGGCGCGCCCGTCGCTTCAGGGGCGACTTTCTTCATCGCGTCATAAAACCGCACAAGATTATCTTCATCACGCACGTCGCCATTCGGTTTTACTTCAATTCGTGCGGATCCATCTTTGGCTATCCATTCATCCTTCAAAACGGCGGGCATATTATCGATGGTCACAGGCTTTTGCATAAAGCGAGATTTGATGTCAGTCAGCATGTACTGCATCGTGCCTTTGAAAATGGCATGAATGCTCATGATTTTTGTATCATCAAGCACGCTAAACTTTTTTAAATCTTCAACCAGCACGTTGGCATCCA
This sequence comes from uncultured Rhodospirillales bacterium, assembly GCA_964568585.1. Classification (GTDB taxonomy): domain Bacteria; phylum Pseudomonadota; class Alphaproteobacteria; order UBA9219; family RGZA01; genus RGZA01. The sequence goes on along the minus strand of CAZMQI010000033.1, from coordinate 3,124 downwards.
TTCCCAAATCAGGATGCGCGCTTAACTTCACAGCAAATTCTGCAGCCGCGCGTTTTAATTCTGACGCATCGGGGTCTGGCTTTACTTCCGTGGGGTTGAGTGGAATGGAAAGTAGATTTGCAGTATCCTGAATGATGGCAATTTTTTCTTCCTGCTTTTCAGGAATGAATGACGACAATGTCATTACAGCCATGGCTTCCGGAATATTGCGGATTTTTGCTGCTAATTCATTGGCGGTGGCCAAATTTTTGCTCAAAATATCAACGGTATATGAATTGGTATCAGGGTCTTTAAGTAATTCCAGCGCGGTGGAAACAGACTCGGTTTTGGGGTTTTTCAAATTCAACGGGTCGAAATCAAAGCGCAGAAACAAGCAGGATGTCGCGGCGATAACAAATAATACGGCAAAAGCCAACAAGATTTCACGGCGGTGACGTTCCAGAAACGCATCGCTTGGTGCTGCCCATTTATACCCCATCGCTTCAGCTTCCGCGCCAGGCTTGATGAAGTGGAGCAGGGCGGGGAGAAGGGTGATGTTCAGCGAGAACGCAATCAACATTCCACTGCCTGCAATCAATCCTAATTCTGCAACGCCGCGATAGGATGTCGGCGTGAAGGACAAGAAACCCGCAGCCGTGCTAAGTGCGGCCAGCAGCAATGGAACAGCCACAACCCAGCCCGTACGTTTCATCGCAGCGGCTAAATCGGGTGTATGGAAGCGCACATCGCGGTAACGCACGCCAAACTGAATGCCAAAATCAACTGCAATACCGGTGAACATTACAGCGAATGCAACGGAGATGAGGTTCAATGAACCGACGGTCAGCAAGGCAAAGGCGGTGGTGATGACAAGGCCTGAGACCAGTACAACAAAGATTGGCACAATCAATCGCCATGAACGCAAGGCCATAAATAACAACAAGCAAATCAGCGCGAATGAGACCAAAAGTGCCCATCCCATGCCTTCCGAAATGCTGGAGAATTCTTCATCGGATAGTGCGACTGGCCCCGTGATGCGAATTTTCAAGCCGTACTTCTCTTCCAACTGGCGTTCGGCAATGAAGGCTCTGATGAAGTTGGTTGCAGTTTCGCCGGGTGCCAATGCGCTGTAATCCAATACGGGCTGCGTCAATACAAAACGGCGCAGTTCATATTTGCTGCCTTGTTCAGGTGCCATGAGATAACGCCATGCATTGGCATCTCCCGCATCGGCCAGTGATTTTTCCATCGAGACATGCATGCGTTTGATGAGCGGCAGGATGTCTTCTTTCTTGGCTTGGCCAGCATCCAGCCCCATCAGCGATAAATCCAGCATGCCGAATAATCCGCGCAGCGATGGATCAGCAGCAAGCGAGCCAAGCAATGGCTGCGCCTTTAAAATTTGTTCCATGACCATGGGCAATTGCTCTTCACCCATATACAAAAACCCGTTTTGTTCAAAGAATGCATTGGCATCAAGCCCGCGCACGGTTTTGAATAATTCGGGTTTTGCACGCAACGCCGCGCCGATTTCTTCGCCAGCGATTTGCGTGCCGACGGTGTCTTTTCCGTCAATGACAATCGCCAGCAAATCATCGCGTTGGGGAAACGCTTTCGAAAACGCCATTTCGCGTTGACGCCATTCCACCTTGTTATCCAGCAAGCTGGTAACATCAGTGTTCATTTTAAAATGATTGCTGACGTGATAGCCGGCAGAACAGACAAGCAGGATATAGAATAAAACTACGGCCCACGCACTCTTGCGTGAAACATCAACAACCGATGCGACCGAGTTTTCAATCATTACCTGATATATTTATGTGTTGTTTAATTAGCCAACGAGCTCAGTGCCGCTGAAGAAATAGGCGATTTCAATCGCTGCATTTTCTTCGCTGTCGGAACCGTGAACTGAATTTGCTTCGATGGATTCAGCAAATTCCTTGCGAATGGTGCCGGGGGCAGCGTTCGCTGGGTTGGTTGCGCCCATGATGTCGCGGTTCTTGGCAACGGCGTTTTCGCCTTCCAATACTTGAACAACAACTGGTCCTGAAATCATGAAGCTGCACAGATCGTTAAAGAACGGGCGTGCTTTGTGAACGCCATAGAATGCTTCGGCTTGCGCTTTGGTCATATGAATGCGCTTGCTCGCGATGATGCGTAGACCTGCTTCTTCGAACTTTGCAGCAATTTTGCCGGTCAAGTTGCGCTTGGTCGCGTCTGGTTTGATGATTGAAAATGTACGTTGAATAGCCATGGGTAACTCCGAAAAAACTGTATTTAATTTGTGTGCTTTATAAACAGCCTGTGCCGCCTACGCAAGTGTGCCATCGTTCATGACAAACTATTGCTTGAATGCTGGTTTTTTTGGCAGTTTCTTCAGTAGCGGGTCGGTCCAGCTTGGCGGCAATGCACCCAGCAGCCACGCGGCGAATGCCGTTGGCCATGGGAATGCGATGCGTGCCTCGTTACGGCTGAGGCCTTTCACAATTATTCCTGCTGCTTTTGCTGCATCCATCATGAACGGCATAGGGAAATCATTCACTGCAGTCATTGGCGTTGCGATATAACCCGGGCATATGACATTGATACGGATACCCCATTTGGCATATTCGCCGCGAAGCGCTTCGCCATACAAACGCACCGCTGCTTTGCTGGCGCAATAGGCAGGTGCACTAGGAAAACCACGAAACCCAGCAAGCGATGCCATAATGGCAACTTGCCCAGCTCTACGATTTTGCATGCGCGGCAGGAGCGGGTGGATGGTATTTAGCACGCCATCCAAATTAGTTCCGAATATCGCGCGTGCTTGCTGCTCGCTTTCACCTGCACCAAATGTGCCAGCAGATATTCCGGCATTGGCGATAAGTAAGTCGATTGGTTTTTCGGTATCAGCCTTTATCAGCATGGCGGCCAAAGCTTCGCGCTCTGTCACATCGACGACGCCGACCCACGTTTCTGCACCCATGCTGCTCAGCGAGGCAGCGATAGAATCCAATTTATCTTTGCGCCGCCCCAACAGGCCGATACGTACGCCGTTTGCTGAGTAGGCACGGGCCAGAGATTCGCCAATTCCGCTGGATGCGCCAGTAATTAAGATATGTTGTGGTAATTGCATGAAGGCCTCAAACGCGTTATGAAAGGTGGC
>CAZMQI010000032.1:0-21439 GCA_964568585.1 uncultured Rhodospirillales bacterium | reverse complement strand
GCTCTGGAATCCAGCATGGCGCAAGATGGCATCGCCATTGCCGCCGCGCGCAATGATTGGGTGCAACATATCTGCCATCATCTGAATGATGACCCGCATCCCTTTCCGCGCGTCACGGTCAGCATCAGCGGCTTCTTGGAAAAATACCTTGAAAGCCACGACGCGCTGGATGCGGAGGCGCTATTTAAAACCATGCTCAAGCAAAACCGCCCCACCGATGCAGCCAGCGGGATTACCGCTACTGGAACGCATCGATCAGATTTAGAGGTACACCATGTCACCAAAGACATGCCCGCCCATTTATGTTCAACAGGCGAACAAAAAGCATTACTGATTAGTCTGGTACTCGCGCAAGCGCGTCTGCTTTCTGCCATCCATCAATCAACGCCACTTATCCTGCTGGATGACATCACCGCACATCTGGATGAAATGCGCCGCGATGCACTTGCATCACAGCTTATCGCCCTTGGCGGACAGGCATGGCTCAGCGGAACGGATGATAGTTTTTTCACTGCTTTCAAGCAAAAAGCGCAGTTTTTAAGCATTGAAGACGGCCACATAAAAGCAAAGAAGTAAAAGAAACACCAAAGCCGCTTGACGCTTGATACATATCGCACCAGTTTACTGAACAGAAATCATATCGCTGGAGCGCACCATGTTCATCCAAACCGAACAAACACCAAACCCCGCAACCTTAAAGTTTTTACCTGGGCAAGCTGTGCTTGCCGCAGGCGTTGCCGACTTCCCCAGCGCGGATAAGGCATCTGCCTCACCACTCGCCAAAGGTCTGTTTGCGGTTGATGGTGTTGCAGGTGTGTTTCTGGGTTCCGACTTCATCACCGTGACCAAAACCGCGAATAAGGATTGGGCGACATTAAAACCGCATGTCCTTGCCGCGATTATGGATTTCTTTTTATCCGGCATGCCCGCCCTAAATAATATTGGGAGTGATAACGCACCTGTTATTGGTGGTCATGATGAAAATGACAGCGAGGTTATCAAACAAATCCGCGAGCTAATCGAAACACGCGTTCGCCCTGCCGTTGCCCAAGATGGCGGCGATATCACCTTCAACCGTTTTGAAGAAGGCGTTGTGTATTTAAATCTCAAAGGATCATGCGCGGGCTGCCCATCTTCCACTGCCACACTGAAATCTGGCATTGAAAGCATGCTCAAACACTATATCCCTGAAGTCACCGAAGTAAGACAAGTATCATGAGCCATATTCTTATCGTCTGCGGCTCGCACCGCCCCAAATCACAATCCCGCAAAGTATCCGATTACATCGCGGGTGCTATTGCACGCCTTGATACATCCATCACCACCGATTTGATTGATTTATTCGAATTGAAATTACCCTTATGGGATGGCGATGGCGGATACGTGCCAAGCAAGGCCGCCGCATGGCAACCGATTTCCCCGCGTGTTGTAAAGGCAGATGGCTTTGTAATTGTCTCGCCCGAGTGGGGCGGCATGGTGCCACCGGGTTTGAAAAACTTCCTGCTGCATGGCAGCTCCAAAGAAATGGGCCATAAACCTGCAATGATTGTTGGCGTTTCAGCTGCACGTGGCGGTTCATATCCGAATAACGAATTACGCACCAGCGGTTATAAAAACACGCGCATCGTCTACACGCCTGACCATGTGTTGGTGCAGACCGTGAATGATGTACTGAATGGCGAAACCGAAGCCGATAAGAATGATGGCTACATCCGTCGCCGCATCGATTTCAGTTTAAAAACATTACTGACGTATACCGAAGCATTCAAAACCATTCGTGCAGCTGGTCTTGATAACTCAGAATTTGCGAATGGTATGTAATGAGGGTTCTGGCAATTGATACTGGCGGGGATAGCTGCGCGGTCAGCCTACGCATCAATGGCCAGCTTGCGGCAGAAAAAATCGTCGTAACAGGACGTGATCAAGCCAAAATTCTTGCTCCGCTCACTGCTGAAGTTTTAAACGAACACAGCTTGCAAGTCCGCGATATCGACCGTTTTGGTATCGCCACAGGCCCTGGCAGCTTTACAGGTCTTCGTGTGGGGCTTGCCTTTATACGCGGGCTTGCGCTGGCAAGCGGTAAACAGGCTTATGGCTTCGACCATTTCACAATTCTGGCCCATGCGCTTAAGGGCACCCCACACCCCATCCTCATCATCCGCGAGTCAAAACGCGATGATTTGTTCTGCGCGTGGCTAGGCAGCGATGGCAAGCTCAGCGAATACTTCCTAAGCCCCGCCAAGCTGATTGTCGAAACCCTGCCACGTGATAAGCCATTTGCGATTACCGGAAATGGTGTTGCATCGCTTCTGCAACACGAAGCCACATTGCAAAAACATGTAATGGCTGTTTCTGATACCGATATAATGCAAGCCCTTGCCGAGCTCATTGGCGCTGCCCCACTTTCAACCACTCCGCCACAACCCGTTTATCTGCGCGATGCCGATGTCAATGTTGCAAAACAAATCGCTTAAGCTGCAAGCCCTTGGCGCAAACGATAGTGCGTGGATGGAAACCATACATGCACAAAGCTTTGATGAAATGCAGCGTTGGCGGGCAGATGCCTTTACCAGCCTATTCCAACAACCACTCAATAAAGCCTTTGCCGTATGCGTTGATGAACAGCGCGCCGGCTTTATCGTGGCGCGAAATGTGGCAGGAGAAGGTGAAATTCTGACCCTTGCCATTCATCCGGATTATCGCCGTAACGGATTAGCGACACAGCTTGTGAATGCATTTATCGAAAGTGAGATCCCGCACAAACTCGAAAGTATTTTTCTAGAAGTGATGCTCACCAATCAAGCTGCCATCCATTTATATACTGCGCTTGGCTTTACTGTTATTTCGACACGCCCCGGTTATTACAAAATGCCCGAAGGTCATCCCGAAAAAACAATGGATGGACTGGTGATGAAGAAAAATTTATCACCCCGCTCTTAAAACAACACGCAACACATTCATAAACCAACCAAATTTTTTTAGGATTGCATTTACCATGCAGCACGCCTATTAATCTGCACATCTGCATCGCATGGGCGTTGCTCATTTTCATTTGAACACATATGATTAATCAAAAACCAGATTTAGCCCGCATTGTCGCGGACGTTGTTGCGTCATACGTTGCCAACAATAAAGTCGATATGAACGAGTTGCCGAATTTGGTGCAGCAAGTCTATCACAGTTTCCTGCGTCTGGATGGCATGACCAGTGCGAATATCAGTGCAGCCGATAGACCAGAACCAGCTGTATCCATCAAGAAATCCGTCACGCCGGAATACATCATTTGTCTGGAAGATGGCAAAAAACTGAAGATGCTGAAACGCCACCTGCAGACTTCCTATAACATGACACCGGAACAATACCGCGAACGCTGGAATCTTCCTTCCGATTACCCCATGGTTGCGCCAAGTTATGCTAAAGAACGCAGCAAACTCGCAAAAGACATTGGCCTTGGCACAAAAACCAAGGGAAACGCTTAAATCACGCGAAACGCCTAAATAAAGGCATGATTGCCCCGTAAACAGAACCAGCTTTTTTATTTAAAGCACATCACTTATGATGCCCGCCAGAAATAAGCTAGGATTTGATAATGAACTCTGATGAACAATCCGTATTAGGCCCGCACGGGCTTCGCCTTGGCCGTCTTGAAGTGCGTATCGCAAAAGACAGCAAGGAAGTCTTAGCAGCGCAGCAACTGCGCTATAAGGTGTTCTATGAGGAAATGGGCGCTAAAGCGACGCCTGAAATGGCACAAACCAAGGTTGATTTCGACAGTCTCGATAAATTCTGTGACCATTTAATTGTGATTGATCACGGCACAGGCGATTTCGCGCCGACCGTGATTGGAACCTATCGCCTTGTTCGTCGTGGGGCTGCAAAGCAGCATGGCGGGTTCTATTCCAGCAGCGAATATGATATTTCACGTCTCATCGCTTATCCTGGTGAAATTCTTGAAGTCGGTCGCTCTTGCGTTGCGGTTGATTTCCGTAACCGTCCTACCATGCAGTTATTATGGCGCGGCATTGCCGATTACATCGCAGCCTATGGCATCGATATTCTATTTGGTTGTGCCAGCTTGCCGGGCACAGATCCCAAAGCACTCGCGGTACCGTTGACCTATCTTTATTACTACCATCTTGCTGCGCCTTATCTGCGTACCACTGCTCTGCCACACCGTTATGTCGATATGCGGCTGATGGACCCCAGCGACGTTGACCCCGAAAAAGGTCTCGCACAGATGGCGCCATTAAACCTGTTACCACCGCTGTTAAAGGGCTATCTCCGCCTTGGTGGCTTTGTGGGCGATGGCGCAGTGGTGGATGAACAATTTAACACCACCGATGTGTGCGTGATTGTAAAGACCGATTTGATTGCACAAAAATACTCCCGTCATTACGAACTCAAGAACCGCGATCCAATTATTTAATGCAAATACTGCTATCCCTCCTTGGCGCATTCCGCATCATGGCCTTCTTGTCATGGGTTGCGGTATGCGTGCCCATTCAGGTGACGGTAAAATTATTTAAACTACGCATTCAAAATATTCTGCCCACCTATTTTCATAAAGTGCTAACCAAAGGCATTTTGGGCATGCAGATTGAAACACGCGGCGAAATGTCGAAGACCGTTCCGACATTATTCTTGTGCAATCATATGTCGTATCTCGACACCATCAGCATCGCCAGCGTGATACCAACCTACTTCGTGGCAAAGGCGGAAGTCGCCGATTGGCCGCTATTTGGCTATCTAACTAAACTGCAAGGCACGTTGTTCATTGATCGCCGCAATAAAAAAGGCACCGCAGAGCAAGGCGCGGCAATGATTGATGTGATGCGCCAGCAACGTAACATCGTGCTCTTCCCCGAAGGCACCTCCACCAATGGCAGCGAGGTCAAGTTCTTCAAAAGCGGTCTTATGCAATCTGTGCTTGATATGAATGATGTGGACGTGATGATCCAGCCGGTATCCATCGCCTGCTATGGCAAAAACGGGATTCAAAACCGCTATGCATGGTATGGCGATATGACACTCATGCCGCATTTATGGACGGTGTTCAAAACCAGCGGGCTTCGTGTGCGTATCACTTTCCATGAACCATTCCTGGCAAGCCGTTTTTCCGACCGTAAGGAACTGGGCGAATATGCCCGCAAACAGGTTGAAAACGGGCCCTACGGCATTTTTAACGATGACGGCGTAAAAACCACCCTTCCGCTTACAAAGGCAGTCGGCTAAACAATTGGCATGACCGCAACCACCTTACCATCAACCAAAAAAGACAAGAAACTCCATATCATGACGTGGGGTTGTCAAATGAATGTCTATGACAGCACGAAGATGGCTGATTTGCTCAGCCCGCTTGGCTTTGGCCTTTCCGACGATGCCGAAGGCGCGGATTTAGTTATTCTCAACACCTGCCATATCCGCGAAAAAGCATCAGAAAAGATTTTCTCCGAACTTGGCCGCTTGCACAAACAACAAAAGCAAGCCGATAGTACCAGCCCGAAGATGATTGGTGTTGCCGGCTGCGTAGCCCAAGCCGAAGGCGCGCAGATTTTGGCGCGTGCGCCCTATGTCGATATGGTCTTTGGGCCGCAAACCTATCACCGCCTTCCGGAAATGGTCGCAAAAGCACTTCGCAGCAAAGGCGGCGTGATTGATACCGATTTTCCAGCTGAATCAAAATTCGACCATCTGCCTGCTGAAACAGCAGGCCAAGGGCCATCGGCGTTCCTATCGGTACAGGAAGGCTGCGATAAATTTTGTACGTTCTGCGTGGTGCCCTACACACGCGGCGCAGAATATTCACGCCCTGTTTCTGCCGTGCTCGCGGAAGCGCAGCGTTTGATTGACAGCGGCGCAAAAGAAATCTCTCTCCTGGGCCAGAATGTGAATGCCTATCACGGCATGGGCGATAACGGCGAGCCATGGGGCTTAGGCCAATTGATTGCAGCCGTGGCAAAACTAAACGTTGAGCGCATTCGCTATACCACGTCGCACCCCAAAGACATGGATGACGGATTGATTGCCGCACACCGCGATATTCCGCAACTGATGCCATTCATGCATCTGCCCGTACAAAGCGGCAGCAATATCATGCTCGAAGCAATGAACCGTAAGCACACGCGCGATGATTACATGCGTATCATTGAAAAGACGCGCGCAGCAAATCCTTCAATCGCGTTTTCATCGGATTTCATCGTCGGCTTTCCCAATGAAAGCGATAAGGATTTTGAAGCAACGCTACAGCTCATCCGTGATGTGAACTTCGCACAGGCCTATTCCTTCAAATACAGCGAACGCCCCGGCACCCCAGCCGCCAATATGGCCGGCCAGATACCAGAAGATGTAAAGACTGCGCGCCTTGCCGCATTACAAGAATTGCTGTTTGCCCAGCAACGCAGCTTTAATCAAGGATTTATTGGCAAAACCATCCCCGTACTGTTCGACCGGCATGGCAAGCTGGATGGCCAATTATTAGGCCGCACTCCCCATATGCAATCGCTGTATGTACAAGACGGCAAAGGCATGTTCGGCCAAATTGCCAATGTTAAAATCGAAAAAGTAACCACCAACAGCCTTGAAGGGGTTATCGTTTAATGCTCACGCTTCAACTGCACGCGAACACTGCTGATAAAAAATTACTGCCACCTGCCCAGCTAAAAAAAATTGCCGCGCATTTATCCAACCATCTGGGATTTAATAAAAAATTATTCGAAGCGTCGCTGGCTTTTGTCGATGCAAAAACCATTCAATCGCTAAACCATGATTTTCGTGGCAAGAAAAAACCCACCAATGTTTTATCGTTTCCGCAATTTACGCCCGCTGAATTAAAAAAATTAAAGCCGTCAGCAAAAGAAGTAATTTATTTAGGCGATATCATATTATGCAAAAAGGTCATCGTTAGCGAAACGTTAAAGCTAAAAAAGCCACTAAATCATCATCTTATTCATCTAGTTGTGCATGGCACGTTGCATCTGTTAGGATACGACCATATGAACAATGCTGAAGCCAAACGCATGGAAACGCTTGAAAAAGCACTTCTGGCCGGACTTGGCATTAAAGACCCGTATGTGATTGACGAGCCGCCTAAAACCAAAGCGCAGAGAAACAAGAAGAAATAAATATGATTGATGGTAACCCGCCTAGTTCTTCCCCTTCTCCAAAACCAGAAGCAACCCCTGAGCCAGACGAAACCCACCCGTCGTGGTTAGGCTCTGCGTTCGAAAGCATCCGCTCCTTCATCTCCAAAAAGCGCGAAGAAGTCGCAATCATCGAAGCCGTTGAAGAAATCATGGAGGAGCCGGAAGGCGCGCCTGGCTCCAATACTGGCGAAAAAGAACTCCTTACCAATTTGCTGAATGCCCGTGACCGCCGCATTTCCGATATTATGATTCCGCGCGCTGATATTTTTGCAGCGGACGAAACAACCCCGCTCAAGAAACTTGCAGCCCTTATGGGCAAAAGCGGCCATAGCCGTATGCCCGTATTCCGTAAAACACTGGATGACGTGATTGGCTTTGTGCATATCAAAGACGTAACCGCAGGTCTAGTGGACGATAAACCAGTTCTAATTCCTGATATTCTACGCAAATTATTGTTCGTACCACCGTCGATGCCTGTTACGCGCCTATTGCTGCAAATGCGCCAAAAACGCCAACACATGGCATTGGTGGTCGATGAATTCGGCGGGATTGATGGCCTAGTGACGATTGAAGACGTGGTTGAAGAAATCGTCGGCGATATCGATGATGAACATGACGATCCAGCCAATGTCATTCAATTGCAACGCCGCGCAGATGGCAGCATCGTGGTTGATGCACGCATGCCGATTGAATCCTTCGAAGAACAAGTTGGAAATATCCTGAAAGAAGATGAACGTCAGGCAATCGATACGCTGGGCGGGTTGGTTTTCACGCTTGCTGGCCGCGTGCCATTAAAAGGTGAAACCCTGCGCCATGCTTCGGGCATTGCATTCGAAGTATTGGATGCCGATACACGCCGCATCAAACGCCTTCGTGTTCACAACCTGCCAAAGAACGAAGGCACGATCGACGCAGCTGCCCTGCCATTAAAGGCAAGCGTGTAGCGTGCTGAATAGCTTCTATCAGTTTGCAACCAGCCTCACGCAGCTTCGCCCGCTTCACAAAAATATCCTCTGCTTTGCCTTGGGAATGCTTGGCGCATTCGCACTGCCGCCGCTTTCATGGCCGATCCTGTTTCTCATCAGTTTTGGTAGCTTTGTGGTGCTGCTTACCTCCACTCCTACGCTAAAGCATTGCTTTATCGCCGCATGGTTCTGGGCGCTCGGCTTTCATCTTGCGGGGCTGTACTGGATTTCTGCATCCCTCTTCATCGACATTGTACGGTATGGCTGGGTGCTGCCATTCTCGTTACTCGCTTTACCTTCTTATCTCGGGCTGATTTTTGGCGGTGCATGCTGCGTGGTTCATAAACTCCGCGATAAGCCCATTCTACATCTCATCACGTTGTCCATCATACTGACGGTATGTGAACATAATCGTGGCTGGCTGATGGGCGGGTTCCCTTGGAATATGTTTGGCTATATCTGGACTGATACATTGCCTGTTATTCAAAGCGTAAGCGTGATGGGTATCCAAGGCCTGACATTCCTCACATTGTTGGCGGCAGCAACGTTTGGCTTACTGTTCAAACCATTAAACAAAGTATCACTCATCACCCTTGCCAGCGTTGGCATAATCTTCTCATGCATCGCCTTGTGGGGCGAACAGCGCTTGGAAACAACACCCATCGCCTATCACGACAATGTCAATTTGCGCCTTGTCCAACCCTCCATCGAACAAAAGCAACGAAAAACCCACGAGCAACGCATTATGGCACTTGCAAAAATCGTGGGTCTATCCAAACAACCATCCGAAAAACCCATTACGCATATCATCTGGCCGGAAACAGCTTCGCCATTTTTCCTGAATGAAGATGCTGATGCGCGCGCCGTATTGAAACACGTTGTGCCCAAGGGCGGTGCGATTTTAACAGGCTCCGCATCACGCATGCTTGAAAACGGGTCACATAAATATTTCAACTCACTGGTGGTGATGAATGACAAAGGCGCGATTATTGGCGGCTATGATAAATCGCACCTTGTTCCCTTTGGTGAATTCGTACCATTTCGAAATATCTTGCAGACCGTTCCCGTTGCGGTCGATGTGATTGGCACAGCCGATTTCACGCCGGGCAACGGCGCCAAAACATTGCGTGCGCCAAACCTGCCATCGTTCAGCACGATGATTTGCTATGAAGCGATTTTTTCAGGCAGCATTGTTGATCAAACCAATCGGCCAGCATTCCTTCTTCAAGTCACGAATGATGCATGGTTTGGCAACACCTCCGGCCCATATCAACATCTCGCTATGGCGCGCGTGCGTGCAATTGAAGAAGGCATGCCACTCATCCGTGTTGCTAATTCCGGTGTCAGCGCCATCGTTGATCCGCTGGGTCGCATCATCACCTCGCTTGAATTGAACAAGAGCGGTGTCATTGATAGCGGATTACCAAAGGCACTTGAAACCGCGCCCATTTTTACCAAACTCCAGCAATATTATATTTTCTAAACCATAACATTACGAAAGTGATTTATGACTTGCTAAATCGTTGCAATTGCGGTTGCATACGAATATATGCTGTTGCATGTCATGCAAATTGCATACAATAGTAACCACGCATTTTTTAAACAGGTTTGCTTCGAATGGCTTTGCCGCTCCGCCAAGATACAAGCAGTGATATCAACCCCATCGATTTGCATGTTGGCAATCAACTACGCATGCGTAGATTAAGCTTGAATATCACGCAGGAAAAATTGGCGAACCTTGTAGGCCTCACCTTCCAGCAAGTGCAAAAATACGAACATGGCGCAAACCGCATCAGCGCCAGCCGTTTGTTTGAAATCGCGCAAGCGCTCAAAGTTCCCGTTACATACTTTTATGATAATCTTGCCACCGAACAGCCATCCGTTCCCGGTATGGGAGAATCCGGCCAAGATTCAATCGAAGGCCATGAAACAACAACCCCCGTAGATATGGGCAGCAGAGAAACCGCTGATTTGGTACGCGCTTATTACCGCGTGGAAGACCCCAAGAAACGCAAAAAAATCCTCGATTTAATCCGTGCCATGACGGATGAAGCATAAACGAAGCGCAATATTATTCTTTCGCTTGCGCTTTTAGCTGGGTTTTCTAATATCAGCGCCCTAATCACTGCTTCCCGTTTCCTCCATCACAGAATAGCTCCCCTCATATGAAAAATTATCTCTTCACCAGTGAATCCGTTTCCGAAGGTCATCCCGACAAGGTGTGCGATCGCATCTCCGATACCATCGTTGATTTGTTGCTCAAGGAAGATCCTTATGCACGCATTGCCGTTGAAACCTTGGCAACCACCAATCATGTAACCTTGGCTGGCGAAGTTCGTGGCCCTGATAGTGTCACTCCGCTTGATATGCAAACCGCAGCACGTGAAGCCATCCGTGATATCGGTTACGCACAACGTGGTTTCCACTGGCAATGGGTGAACATCGATGTGCTGGTGCATGCACAATCCGAAGACATCGCCGTTGGCGTTGATGCAAAAGATAATAAAGATGAAGGCGCAGGCGACCAAGGCATCATGTTCGGTTATGCATGCAACGAAACACCCGAATTAATGCCTGCACCGATTATGTACGCGCACAACATTCTGCGTGGCCTTTCCGATGCGCGTCATTCCGGCAAACTTCCTCAACTTGGCCCCGATGCAAAAAGCCAGGTGACGCTTGAATATGTCGATGGCAAGCCTGTGCGCGCCCATTCCATCGTTGTGTCACATCAGCACAGCGAAAAGGTGGACACCGATACGGTTCGCCAAATCATCCGCCCCTATGTTGAAAAAGTTTTGCCCGAAGGCTGGATGTGCGATGACAAGAATTTCTACGTCAACCCAACAGGCCGCTTCGTCATCGGCGGGCCCGATGGTGATACCGGTTTAACAGGCCGCAAGATTATCGTGGATACCTATGGTGGCGCAGCGCCCCATGGCGGCGGCGCGTTCTCCGGCAAAGATCCCACCAAAGTGGATCGCTCTGCTGCATATGTTGCGCGCTATCTTGCAAAGAATGTGGTTGCTGCTGGCCTTGCGGATAAATGCACCATTCAAATCGCTTACGCGATTGGCGTATCGCATCCGATTGCTGTGTACATCAACACACATGGCACAGGTAAGGCCGATGAAGACAAGATTTCCAAAGCACTTCAGGAAATCGTGCCGCTTACCCCGCGCCGTATCCGTGAATATCTGAACCTCAACCGTCCGATTTACGCCAAGACCGCAGCCTATGGTCACTTTGGTCGCACGCCGGGCGAAGATGGTTCGTTCAGCTGGGAAAAGACTGACATCGCAGCAGATTTAAAGCGCGCCTTTAAAGTCTAAATGCCATCCTTCTTCGAAAAGGCGAGTTACATTCTACACGGGCGGCGTAAAGGCCGCCCGCTTCGTACCGGCAAGACAACACTCATGCAGACGCTGTTGCCGCGCATCGAAATTAATCTGGAACAGCAACCCAACCCTGCAGACTATTTCAACGGTAAAGACATCTGGCTCGAAGTTGGATTTGGCGGCGGTGAACATCTTGCATGGCAAGCCAAAGAAAATCCTCATATCGGCATGATTGGCTGCGAGCCGTACGTGAATGCCGTTGCCAGTTTGCTCACGCATATTGATACAGGAAATATCGACAACATCCGTGTGTGGGATGATGATGCGCGCATCGTGATAGACACATTGCCTGATGCATCCATCTCACGCGTCTTTGTGTTATTCCCTGACCCTTGGCCGAAAAACCGCCATGCCAATCGCCGCTTTATCGGCCCGGAAAATCTTCCAAAACTTGCACGCATCATGAAGTCTGGTGCACAGCTACGCGTTGCCAGTGATGACCCGACCTTGCAGGAATATATGCTGGAACACCTACGCGCCGCGCCAGATTTTACACCAGCACCAGACACCGATAACGGGTTGCGTAAAACACGCCTACCCGATTGGCCAGCCACGCGCTACGAGATTAAAGAACTTGCCAAGAAGCGCCCCAACTGGAAGGGCCCTGAATACTACGTATTCATTCGTAAATAGCGCGAAACTAAAAAAGCTATTTCCTGCGCCGCATGATTTGATAGCCTTTTCTCAGCAACTGTTTGATGAGGGGATTTTTTATGACAGCAAGTGTTTCGGTAACTATTCAACGCGTAAAAAGTGAAATCGCAGATGATGTACGCCGTGGCGCTACCATCGAATTGATTGTGCCAACCAATACCAAAGGTGAACTTGATTATGCTGGCACCTGTGATGCTGACAAGAACAGAACAGGTATCGCTTCATCCGTAGAACCTTCCACAAAAGGACAAGTATTCGAAGCAATCCTTGGCGCAGGTGTTGGCGAGCAATCATTTGCCATGACTCCCAAACCCGTTGAACGCGGCATGGCCTTTACAATTCACGGCCTTTAAAAAAATATATTTTTATTTGCTTGCTATTTTTGTTGGTGCTGGGGACACAAAAATGTCTCCAAGAATCAGCAAAACCCCAGAAAAACCTATAAATTCCCGCTCATTCAAGGGGTTATCTTGCATTTGCAGGCTTGCAAACTGCGATAACGCCTGATAATGTCCCTGCAACATATAAATACCCGTCATAGAAATGATGAGGTGGGCTTCAAAAGAGCCCGCCTTTTTTATTGCCTAAACGGTTTTTAAAAACAGATAAACGCATATGGCTGTTACGGATAAAATTGCAGAACTCATCACACCTACCCTTGAATCCATGGGGTATGAGTTGGTGCGTGTGCATATCTCCGGTGGCCGTGCAAACCAAACGCTGCAAATCATGGCTGAACGCCAAGATGGCGCTACGATTACCGTGGATGATTGTGAAACCATCAGCCACACCGTATCCGCCCAGCTGGATGTCGCAGACCCGATTTCATCGGCGTACAGCTTGGAAGTAAGCAGCCCGGGGATTGACCGTCCGCTGACACGATTGAAGGATTACCAGCGTTTTGCTGGCTTTGAAGCAAAGGTTCAATTAGTGGAGCCACGTGATGGCCGCCGCAATTTCCGTGGCATTCTGCGCGGCGTTGAAGGAAAAGATGTTGCCATCGAAATCATTGCCGAAAAAAAAGGCGAGACGGCAGCAAAAGTAACACTACCTTTCTCGGCAATCGATCAAGCCAAATTGGTAATGACCGATGCGTTGATGAAAGCTGCGATGAATAGACAAGAACAAGAGAAACACGTTTAAAAACAAAATTGTAGATTAATTAGTTGAAGTAACCAGAGAGGAATACGATGACCGAGATTTTGCAAGTAGCCGATGCCGTAGCACGCGAAAAAAGCATCGACCGCGATGAAGTGCTGTCCGCCATGGAACAGGCCATTCAAAAGGCTGGCCGGTCCAAATACGGCGCAGAACACGACATCCGCGCCAGCATCGACCGCAAAACCGGCGAAATCCAGCTCATGCGCTATTTACAGGTAGCCGAAGCGATTGAAAACGAATTCACCCAGATTTTGGTGGATGCAGCCCGCAAGATTAAGCAAGACGTGAAGGTTGGCGATTTCCTCGTCGATACCCTTCCCCCGATCGATTTCGGCCGTATCGCTGCCCAAACCGCAAAGCAAGTCATCGTTCAAAAAGTCCGCGATGCAGAACGCGCCCGCCAATTCCGCGAATACCGCGACCGTATCGGCGAAGTGGTCAATGGCATCGTGAAGCGTGTGGAATTCGGCAACGTGACCGTTGATTTGGGTCGTGCCGAAGCGGTTGTTCGCCGCGACGAATTATTACCACGTGAGCATCTGAAGAATGGCGACCGTGTTCGTGCGTACATCTATGACGTGCGCGAAGAAACACGTGGCCCGCAAATTTTCTTGTCACGTACTCACCCATTGTTCATGGCAAAACTTTTCACTGCTGAAGTTCCGGAAATCTATGATGGCGTGATTGAAATCAAGTCTGTTGCCCGTGATCCTGGCAGCCGTGCGAAGATTGCTGTCATCTCGAACGACAATTCCATCGACCCTGTCGGTGCGTGCGTGGGTATGCGCGGCAGCCGCGTTCAAGCGGTGGTTGCTGAATTGGGCGGCGAAAAAATCGACATCATTCCTTGGTCACCTGAACCAGCTACCTTCGTTGTGAACTCGCTGGCTCCTGCCGAAGTTTCCAAAGTGGTATTGGATGAAGAAAACCAACGCATCGAAGTCGTGGTACCGGACGAACAACTTTCCCAAGCCATTGGCCGTCGTGGACAAAATGTTCGCTTGGCATCCATGCTCACCGGCTGGGCCATCGACATCTTGACCGAAAAAGAAGAATCCGAACGCCGTCAGGAAGAACTCCGTGTGCGTTCAGGTCTCTTCATCGAAGCACTCGATGTGGATGATGTGATTGCACACTTACTGGTTGCCGAAGGCTACACCAAAGTAGAACACATCGCAGAAGCACCGGATGGCGAACTTGCAGGTATCGAAGGCTTTGATGCTGACGTTGCTGCAGAATTGCAAAGCCGCGCACAAAACTGGCTAACTGAAAAGGCAGAACAAATGAACGCACGTATCAAAGAACTCGGCCTTGATGAAAGCCTACTCTCACTGAACGGCTTGACCCTTGAAATGAAGGTTAAGCTGGGCGAAGGCGGCGTTAAAACCCGCGATGATTTGGCCGATTTGGCAAGTGATGAACTCCGCGAGTTAGTGGGCGAAACCAACCTTAATGAACGTCAAGCGAACGACATCATTATGGCTGCACGCGCACACTGGTTTGATGAAAACGGTGAAGTGAAGAAGTAATTGCACAGTTCTAACTTATTAATGATGACCAAAACCATGTAACCTGATCGCCCGAAAAAACAGAAAGCAAACAACAGCAAATGAGCAACGAAGCAAAAGACGAAAAACCTAAAGAAGCGAAGAAGCTCAGCCTTGGCGGCAAGCTCCAGCTTAAAGGTGCTGCAGCTCCTGTTGAACCAGCTGCGGTTGTAGGAACGGTGAAGCAAAGCTTCACCCATGGTCGCAGCAAAACGGTCGCTGTGGAAATCAAACGTAAGCGTGACCCGGCACCGGGCGAAGCAAAGCCAGCGCCAACCTCCACCGCGCCAACTACAACATCCACCACCTCCAATGGTCAAACATTGGTAGGACTTAGCGAACAAGGTCGTTCACGCAGTGCTGTTATCCGCACCCTGACCAATGAAGAACGCGCAGCCCGTGTTCAAGCATTGCGCGGTGCGATCGATGACGAAAAGCAGCGTGAAGAAGAAATGCGTAACGCGCCGCCCTCTTCCGCACCATCGGGCCCACGCCCTGGCGATATTGTTACCCGCGAAAAAACATCCGGTATGTCGGCTGATACCCTTCGTGCCCGCGAGCTGGAAGAACTACGCCAGATCCAAGAATTCGAAAAACAACAAGCCAAAGACATCGAAGCCAAGCGCGTAGAAGACGAAAGCAAGCGCAAGAAGGAAGACGGCACACCGCCACGCGCATTGATTGTTCCAAAGGGCATGAAGCGTGCCGCTGATGATGAAGAAGATGATGCACCACGCGCCAACAAACGCCGCACCGCTGGTAAAGTGGCTGCTGCACCTGCACCTGCCCAAAAACGCGGCGGCGATGTGGGCAAAGGCCGTAACAGCGGCAAGGTAATGCTCTCGCAAATTCAAATCTCCGGCACAGATGGCGAAGTTGAAGTAATGCAGCGCACGCGCTCATTGGCTTCGGCGCGCCGTGCTCGCGAAAAGCAAATGCGCCAGATGATGAGCAAAGAACAGCTCAAAATTGTACGCGATATTGTTATCCCTGAATTCATCACCGTGCAGGAATTGGCCAACCGTATGGCCGAACGCGCAGGCGATGTCATCAAATCCTTGATGAAGCTCGGCGTGATGGCAACCATCACCCAAACGATTGATGCCGATACCGCAGAACTCGTCGCATCCGAATTCGGTCACCGCTACACCCGCGTTGCCGAAGCCGACGTTGAGATTGGCCTCGAACAAATCGTCGAAAAAGCCGAAGATTTATTGCCACGTGCACCTGTCGTTACCATCATGGGTCACGTCGATCATGGTAAGACATCCTTGCTTGATGCCATTCGTAAAACCAATGTGGTTGCCCGCGAAAGCGGCGGCATTACCCAGCATATTGGTGCGTATCAGGTCGAAATTCCCAAAGGCAAAATCACCTTTATCGATACACCGGGGCACGCCGCCTTTACCGAAATGCGTGCACGCGGCGCCAACGTAACTGACATCGTCATTCTTGTGGTTGCCGCCAATGACGGCGTGATGCCGCAAACCGTGGAAGCGATTACGCATGCCAAGGCTGCGAATGTTCCCATCATCGTTGCTATCAATAAATCCGATTTGCCAGCAGCTGATGCGAACCGTGTTCGCCAAGGTCTATTACAACATGATATTCAGGTTGAAGAGATGGGCGGTGAAACCCTGTCCGTTGAAGTATCAGCCAAAACTGGCAAGAACCTCGATAAGCTTTTAGAAACCATTTTGCTTCAAGCCGAAGTATTGGATTTGAAGGCAAACCCGAACCGCAGCTGTAAAGGCGTGGTCATCGAAGCACAAATGGATAAGGGTAGAGGCGCTGTCGCCACCGTACTTGTCCAACAAGGTACATTAAAAGCTGGCGATATTCTGGTATCCGGCATTGAAATGGGCCGTGTACGTGCGATTGTGAACGACCATGGCGTAACCGTTGATAAAGCATTACCTGCACAGCCCGTTGAAGTATTGGGCCTTGGCGGCGTGCCACTTGCTGGTGACGATTTTGTGGTCGTTGCAACCGAAGCACGTGCCCGTGAAATTTCCGATTTCCGTAAACGCCGCAAGCTTGCATCCAAGCAAGTTGCCAGCGCAACCAAATCGTCGCTGGAAGAAATGTTCACCAACATCCGTGAAGGTGTGGCGAAGGAAGTTCCGGTGCTTATTAAGGGCGACGTGCAAGGCTCGGTTGAAGCCATCCGTGGTGCACTTGATAAACTTGCAGGTGATAACACCGAAGTGAAGGTGAAGGTACTGGATGCAACCGTAGGTGCAATTTCAGAATCCGACGTGATTTTGGCAAAAGCCTCCAACGCGCTCATCATCGGCTTTAACGTGCGTGCCAATCCGCAAGCGCGCGATTTGGCCAAACGTGATGCCGTGGATATCCGCTACTACTCCATCATCTATAATATCCTTGATGACGTGAAGGGCATGCTCTCCGGTCTTCTGGCGCCAGATCTGCGCGAGAAGTTCCTTGGCTACGCATCCATCCTTCAAGTGTTCAACATCACCAAGGCTGGTAAGGTTGCTGGCTGTAAAATCACCGAAGGTATCGTTAAGCGCGGTGCGAAGGTTCGCTTGCTGCGTGATAGCGTGGTCATCCATGAAGGCATGCTCAAGACGCTGAAACGCATGAAGGACGAAGTCAAAGAAGTGCGTGAAGGCTACGAATGCGGTATGGCCTTTGAAAACTACGATAACATTCAAGAAGGCGATCAAATTGAATGCTTCGAAGTTGAAGAAGTGGCCCGTCAACTCTAGTGCATCAACTCTAGTTCGTATCCGACATGTCGAAATTCAAAACCCCAACCGGTTCTTCCGGCAGAACACCCCGCCAGCTTCGCGTTGGGGAAGAATTACGTCATGCGCTTGCAGCAGCCCTGCAGGATGGCAACTACCCATGGCCAACCGATTTGCCACGCAGCATCATTACCGTGACCGAAGTTCGTGTTAGCCCTGATTTACGCAATGCCACCGCATATATCGTGCCATTGGGTGGCACACAGACAGCCGAAACCGTGAAGGCGCTTAACCTTGGAAAATACTATTTCAAGAAAGTCTTCGCGCAGGAAGTCGAACTACGCTTCGTGCCGGAATTGCATTTCCAGATTGATACATCATTCGAATATGCAGAAAAAATCGAACGCATTCTGCACGACCCCAACGTCGCACGCGATTTGGCCAATCACGAAGACTAACCAGACGATTTATTTGGAAGACTTACAGTTGTCCTTGCAGCATTCCAGTGGATGGCAGCAGAAGAACCACAGCCGCGCGAATTTGTGACGCTTATTCCATATACTCGATAACAGCATGTGTCGCTCCTTCAAGTTTTAATGCCCGCAACAATTAAAGCTTGGCTATTTACATTAAAGACCGGGTTTAAAGTCCCAGATCTTTTGGGGTCCACTGTTCGCCACTACGTGAACCTTCTTTTTTCGTCCATGATTCAGGAATATCGAACACCTTCGATGTCGAAGCAGCACGCAACTTCGTATCCTTCTTGGGTCCTGAAATATAAAAATCACCGTTCAGCGTTGTGCCGGGTTTTCCATCAAGCCCCTTGGCGCGTTGATAAACGCTGCGTTGAACCTCATCCACATATTTATCGGCAAGCTTTCTTACCTGCGGGTCGCTGGGATCGTGTTTGGCGTATTGCCCGTTTACTTTGCGATTGGCTGCGGTCTCGGCATGGTGCTGGATGTTCTTGATTGCGCGAAGTTCGTCAGCATTGAGGTTATAATCAATCGCCATAAGCAGACTCCATTACCGCTTGAATATCCACCCACTCTATGCTCTCTCACTTAAAATACATTTAAAATGCAATCTAATTCCTGTTAACCAAACTACGGCTTAAAATTCTTTATGAACAACAAGAAACCACGCAACAAGATAAACGGCTGGCTGGTGCTGGATAAGCCTGCGGGGCTTTCCTCGACCCAAGCGCTTGGGCGCGTGAAGTGGGAATTAAATGCTGAAAAAGCTGGTCATGGCGGCACGCTCGATCCATTTGCGACTGGCGTTTTACCTATTGCATTAGGCGAAGCAACCAAGCTTATTTCGTATGTGCTGGACGGTAAAAAATCCTATGCCTTTACCGCAGTTTGGGGAGAAGCCCGCGATACCGATGATTATACGGGTAAGGTTACAGCAACATCTGATAACCGCCCAACACCGGAAGCCATCACCAAAGCACTTGAAAAATTCCGTGGCACCTTCCAACAAATGCCGCCGCAATATTCTGCACTGCATGTGAACGGAGAACGCGCTTACGACCTTGCGCGTGCTGGCGAAACCGTCGAATTACAAACCCGGGAGGTCACCCTCACCCGTTTTGACTATATAGGTAGCCCGGATGCACATTCGGCGGATTTCATCGTGGATTGCTCCAAAGGCACCTATATCCGGTCCTTAGCACGTGATTTAGGGCGCGCGATGGGCTGTTTGGGGCATGTTAAGACCTTGAAACGGTTAACCTGCGGACCCTTTACCCTTGAACAGGCGATTTCACTGGAAACACTCGAGAAAATCGGGCAAAAAGAGGGCGGTTTGGAAAGGTTCCAAACCGTATTTATGCCTCTTGCAACCGTGCTGGACGACATCCCGGCTCTGGCTGTTAATGAGGTAGAGACGCGCCGCTTGCGGCAAGGCCAACATGTGATAGTGCACCCGCTGCGTATCGCATCTTTGCAAACCACAGACGTCATCATGGTCAAACATGGCGAAGAGTGTGTGGCACTGGCAAAGGTTGATGGTCATACGGTTCATCCGGTGCGTGTCTTTCACCTTTCTTAAAAGGAGTACCCGATGTCGAAGCACCAAGAACAAAAGCAAGATATTGTTAGCAATTTCGCGCGCAAGGCAAACGATACCGGTTCACCAGAAGTACAAATCGCATTGGTAACCGATCAAATGAACTGCCTTTCCGAACATTTGAAATTACACCCAAAAGATAACCATTCACGCCGTGGCCTCCTGAAAATGGTTGGTCATCGCCGCAGCTTGTTGGACTACCTAAAAGGTGTGAACCAACAAAGCTACCAAACCATCATCGAAAAACTTGGCATTCGTAAGTAATCGCCAAATTTTCATGACGAATAACCCACCTCTGGGTCATCCAGAGGTGGTTCTTCAAGAAGAAAAGAAAACCAAAATGGAAGCAAAAGAAACAGGTGTCTTGAGTAGATTATTCCAAGCAGTTGGAATCATGTACTCAGGTCACTTTTCTTTTGCGTCCACTACTTAAAATCCACTATCGCAAACTTAAAAGGAAAACCTAATGTTTACAGTACACCGTAAAGAAATTATGTGGGGCGGCCGCAAGCTGACCCTCGAAACCGGCAAAATCGCACGTCAAGCCGACGCCGCAGTTGTCGCAACCTATGGCGACACCACAGTGCTCTGCACCGTTGTTGGCGCAAAGAAAGCCAAAGACGGCCAAGACTTTTTCCCGCTCACCGTGAACTACCAGGAAAAAGCATATGCTGCTGGTAAAATTCCTGGTGGCTATCTGAAGCGCGAAGGTCGTCCATCCGATTTTGAAACACTGACCAGCCGCCTCATCGATCGTCCTATCCGTCCTTTATTCGTTGAAGGCTTCTTGAACGAAGTTCAAGTTGTAGCGACCGTATTGTCACACGACATGATCAACGAAGCGGACATCGTTGCGCTCGTTGGTTGCTCTGCTGCCCTCACCCTTTCAGGCCTTCCTTTCCAGGGTCCTGTGGCTGGTGCTGCAGTTGGTTACATCAACGGCGAATACGTATTGAACCCAACCATCGAACAACAAGTAACCAGCGAATTAGATCTGGTTGTTGCCGGTACATCGGAAGGCGTTCTGATGGTTGAATCAGAAGCCAAGGAATTATCGGAAGACGTAATGCTCAAAGGCGTTATGTTCGGCCACAAGAGCTTCCAACCGGTTATCCAAGCCATCATCGAACTTGCTGAACTTGCTGCTAAACCAGCATGGGAATTACCAAAACCAAAGTTTGATAAATCGGCATGCGAAAAGAAGCTGGAAGCCATCATCGGCGCAGACCTTAAGGCTGCTTACGCTGAAACCGTTAAGCAAGCCCGCCAAAGCAAGTTATCCGCATTACGTGATAAAGCTGCCGCAAGCGTTCCGGAAACCGAATTCACCGCGGAAGCAGTTGCACAAACCGTTGAACTCATGGAATACAACCACGTACGTAACTTGGTACTCGATACCAAGAAGCGCATTGATGGCCGTGATACCAAAACCATTCGCAACATTCTTGGCGAAGCAGGCGTTCTACCACGCACCCACGGTTCAGCATTGTTCACACGCGGTGAAACCCAAGCCTTGGTTGTTGCAACCCTTGGCACCGCACAAGACGAACAACGCATTGATGAATTGACGGGCGATCGTACCGAAGGCTTCATGCTGCATTACAACTTCCCTCCATACTCCGTCGGTGAATGTGGACGTATGGGCACCCCGGGCCGCCGCGAAATCGGCCATGGTAAGCTCGCATGGCGCGCGCTGCACCCAATCTTGCCGCCCAAGGAAAGCTTCCCATACACCATCCGCCTTGTTTCAGAAATTACTGAATCAAACGGTTCATCATCCATGGCAAC
>CAZMQI010000031.1:0-21649 GCA_964568585.1 uncultured Rhodospirillales bacterium | reverse complement strand
CCAACGCATTCTTCTCAATCTTTCCGGTGAAGCCTTGATGGGCGAGCGCGATTACGGGCTCGACCAAACCGTGCTTGACCGCGTTGCCGAAGAAATCAAAGACGTTACTTCTAAAGGTATTCAGGTGTGTGTCGTGATTGGCGGCGGGAATATCTTCCGCGGTGTTTCCGGCGCAGCCAGCGGCATGGAACGCGCAACAGCAGATTACATGGGCATGCTCGCCACCATGATGAATGCGCTTGCGATGCAAAACGCATTGGAAAAAGTCTCCGTTCAAACCCGCGTGCAATCCGCCATTCCGATGGCGGCTGTGTGTGAACCGTATATTCGCCGCCGTGCCATTCGCCATATGGAGAAGGGCCGCGTAGTGATTTTTGCTGCGGGCACTGGTAACCCGTTCTTTACAACCGATACGGCTGCAGCATTGCGCGCATCTGAAATGGGTTGCGATGCGCTTATTAAAGCAACGAAGGTTGATGGCGTTTATTCCGCCGACCCGCGCAAGGATAAGAGCGCGACACGCTTTGATCGCCTGACCTATTTAGATGTGCTGACCAAGGATTTGGAAGTGATGGATACATCCGCCATTTCATTGGCACGCCAAAGCCGTATCCCCATTATCGTATTCTCCATCTTCTCGCATGGCGAACTTGCCGAAGTTGTTCAGGGCAAGGGCCGCTTTACGATTATCACCGAAAACTAGTCATGATCTCTAACTGTGGCGTTAGCTTTTTGTCGTTTTCTGCGCTTCCGGTACGCGCGTACTTAATGTACGCTTGCGTTCCGGTTCTCGAAAGCCACCAAAAATCTTTAGCCACAGCGAGATTCTGAACAATATCTAACGGATAACAAACAGGATTTTTTATTATGGCCATTCTCGATGATTTGAAACACCGCATGGATGCTTCACTTGAAAGCTTCAAGAAAGAACTCGCTGGCCTTCGTACGGGCCGTGCCAATGTCGGCATGCTGGAACCCGTAATGGTGGAAGCATACGGCAACATGATGCCACTTAACCAAGTGGCAACCATCAGCGTTGCTGAGCCCCGTTTGCTGACCGTGCAGGTATGGGATAAGGGCATGGGCAAGAATGTTGAAAAAGCAATTCGTGATGCTGGTTTGGGGCTTAACCCGCAGGGCGATGGCCAGCTTATCCGCGTGCCGGTTCCTGATTTGACACAGGAACGCAGAACAGAACTTTCAAAGGTTGCTGGCAAATACGCCGAAGCCGCACGCGTTGCCGTGCGTAATGTACGCCGCGACGGTATGGATGAATTGAAGAAGCAAGAAAAAGAAAAGAAGATCGGCGAAGACGAACACAAAGGTTTGTCAGAAAAAATCCAGAAGCTGACCGATGAAACCATCAAGAAAATTGATGAGGCATTGGCGCACAAAGAAAAAGACATCATGGTCGTTTAAGGACGACGGCGTGGGATTATGAGGGATTAGACGCTATGAGTACTACTCCCAAACATGTCGCGATTATTATGGATGGCAATGGCCGCTGGGCCGCTGCACGTAATCTACCACGCGTGATGGGTCATAAAGCCGGCATCGAGGCTGTTCGCCGTTCGCTGCAATCCGCGATTGAAGCAGGCGTTCCATACTTAACGCTATACGGTTTTTCATCGGAGAACTGGAAACGTCCGACCGATGAAGTGCAGGATTTGATGGGCTTGTTGCGCCTGTACCTGCAAGGCGAATTGGCCCAATTGCACAAAGAACAGGTGCGTTTGCGTATTATCGGCGATCGCACACGGTTCGATAAAGACATCATCAGCTTGATTGAAAAAGCCGAACAGCTTACCGAACACAACACGCGGCTGAATTTAACCGTCGCGCTGAGTTATGGCGGGCGCCAGGAGATGGTGCGCGCTGTGCAACTGCTTGCAGAACAAGCATCCGCTGGCGTGATAGCCCCCGAAGCGATTGATGAAGCTGCGGTCTCATCGCAGCTGTACACACAAGATATCCCTGACCCCGATTTGATTATCCGCACGTCGGGTGAAAAACGCATCAGCAATTTCCTGCTATGGCAATCGGCCTATGCCGAATTCGTATTCCTTGAAACGCTGTGGCCGGATTTTACTGCCGAAGATATGAACCGGGCCTTAGATGAATTTAACAAACGCGAACGCCGCTACGGGGCGCGCGCTTCATGACGTTGTTCCGTGTTTCAAAAAATCTGATGATACGTATCGCCAGCGCATTGGTGCTTGCGCCATCGTTTTTAGCGCTGTTGTGGTTAAACGGGTTACCGTTTCAAAGCCTGATGCTGCTAGGGTGTTTATGGGCGGGGTATGAATGGCTGGCGATGTTGAACCCGCAGCAACAAAAGCGTGTCTGGATTAGTATTCTGTTTTCGTTGGCACTCACTTGGGGTGTTGCACTGCAAGCTGATATAACCACCGCATTCATTTTATGCTTATGCATCAGTCTGGTGTTGATGGTGGGGTTCTGGCTCGGCAAAGTTCAAAAACCAGTGCTGCTATCGATGGGCGTTTCGTATCTGGGTTCCGCTATGCTCGCGCTGCTCGATATTCGTAATGTGGGCGGATTCAGTCTGGCGGCGACCTTGTGTGCGGTGGTGTGGCTGACCGATATTGGTGCATTCTTTTCAGGCAAGATGTTACGCGGCGCAAAGCTGGCGCCTGATATTAGCCCCAGCAAAACATGGACCGGCTTTATCGGCGGCCTCGTGTCTGCGGCTGTCATGGCCTATGCGTGTGCATGGCTGTTTTCTGCCCAAAAGCCCTTGATTGTGGTATGTGTAGGTCTTGGGTTGTCATTGGCCGCCCATTGTGGTGACCTGTTCGAATCTTGGGTAAAACGCCAAGCCGGAGTTAAGGATAGCGGCGTAATTTTCCCGGGACATGGCGGTATGCTTGACCGTGTCGATGGATTAATAATGGCCGTTCTGCTATGTTCGGTCGCCCTGTGGGCTAGTGGTTTTGATTTGTCCTGGTGGAAGTAACGTGGGACGTGAAATAGATGAGTGAGAACGTGAAGGCTTTAAAGCAAACAGTTGATTTTACTCCCAAGTTGCAGACTGCGCCGCGCAGTGTGACGGTGCTTGGTTCAACAGGTTCGGTGGGCACACAAACCCTTGAACTCATTGAAGCAAACCCCAACCAATTCAATGTCGTGGCATTGACCGCCAACCAGAATGTTGAATTGCTGATTAAGCAGGCATTGGCGCTTCGCCCCGAACTGGTCGTGATTGGTGATGAAACCAAGTATAAGGCGCTTAAAGACGGTTTGTCCGGTAAAGGAATTGAAGTCGCAGCAGGCGCAGCGGCTATTACGGCGGCCGCACAACGCAAAAGCGATTGGGTAATGGCCGCGATTGTCGGCGCAGCAGGACTGCCACCAACCTTGGCTGCAGTAAAGCGCGGTGCAACGGTTGCGTTCGCCAATAAGGAATGTCTTGTTTGTGCTGGCCCGTTGATGATGCGTGAAGTGCGTGATAGCGGCGCGCATTTATTGCCCGTGGATAGCGAACACAATGCTATCTACCAGGTATTCGATGATGAAGGCCGCGATGGCATCGACCGTTTGATTTTAACGGCATCCGGCGGCCCATTCCGTCACACCAGTTTAGAAGACATGGCGCGTGTAACCCCGCAAGAAGCGGTGAAGCATCCCGTATGGTCGATGGGTTCAAAGATTTCTATCGATAGCGCGACGATGATGAACAAGGGGCTGGAAATCATCGAAGCCAGCTTCCTGTTCGATATGCCGGAAGATAAAATCGGTGTCATCGTGCATCCGCAGTCGGTCATTCACAGCATGGTCGAATACAAAGATGGTTCTGTGCTCGCACAATTAGGTAGCCCCGATATGCGTACGCCAATCGCTTATGCACTGGCCTATCCAAAACGTATGACGACGCCAGCGGCACGTTTGAACCTTGCACAAATCGGTTCACTGACATTTGAAGAGCCAGATCCGACCCGTTTCCGTTCGCTTGTCCTAACCCGTGAAGCGTTAAAGCGGGGAGGGACGGCGCCCACCATCCTCAATGCTGCCAATGAAATAGCAGTAGATGCCTTTTTAAATGGCCGTATTGGCTTCCTTGATATTGCCAAAATTGTAGAGGAAACTCTCTCCGCTATGACTATCCAGCCGCTTGATACCCTAGAAGCGGTGAACACCAGCGATGCGGCCGCGCGCCGGATTGCAACCGAAAAAACTAAAAAATAACTGGGGCCGCCACACATAGGCGGGCTCACAATCATTATAGGAATTTGAATGTTAGATGTATTGCTCCATACCTTGCCATCATTCTTGATCGTGCTCGGCATTGTCGTGTTCGTTCATGAATTCGGCCATTATATCGTCGCCAAGATGTGCGGCGTGAAGGTTGAATCCTTCTCGCTCGGCTTTGGCCCTGAGATTATCGGCTTCAACGATAAGTCGGGCACGCGCTGGCGTTTCAGCCTTTTGCCATTGGGCGGATATGTAAAGATGTTCGGCGACGCCGACCCGTCCAGCACGCCAGATGCAAAAGTCCACGCCATGACTGAAGCTGAAAAAAAACAGGCATTCTTTCATAAGCCTGTTGGCCAACGCGCAGCGATTGTTGCAGCGGGGCCTGCTATCAATTTCTTGTTCACCTTCATCGTATTCGTTGGATTGTTCACAACCGAAGGCCAGCCATTCACCCCGCCGCGTATCGGCGAAGTGGTGGCAGAAGGTCCGGCAGCGAGTGCAGGTATTATGCCTGGCGATACATTCCTGAAAATCAACAACGTTGCTATTTCGCGTTTTGAAGATATTCGCCGTGAAATTTCTACCAGCCGCAGCGAACCGATGCAGATTTCATTGGATCGCGCAGGCACCGTGATGGAAAAGACTATCACCCCGAAAATGGCGGAGATAAAAGACCGCTTTGGCGCAGTGCATCAGGTTGGGCAGATTGGTGTGAAAGCCGAAACCGGCAAGATGACCTACCGCAAACTGGAGTTTGTGCCAGCGGTTGATGCGGCGGTTACCGAAATGGGCAGCATGGTGAGCACCACCTTGAAAGCCATCGGTCAGATTATCGTGGGCACACGTGGCACCGAAGAATTGGGTGGCCCGTTACGTATTGCTGAAATGTCTGGCAAGATTGGTAAGGAAGGCGTTGTTCCGCTGATCTGGTTTATGGCCGTGATTTCGCTCAGCCTTGGCCTTTTCAACCTTTTCCCCATCCCGTTATTGGATGGTGGCCATTTGTTCTTCTATGCGATCGAAGCCATCAAAGGTGGTCCCGTGAACGATACAATCATGGATGTGACTTCAAAAGTGGGCTTTTTCTTCATCGTTAGCATGATGCTGTTCTTCACGTGGAATGACATTAATCAGCTGCAAATTGTCAGTTATGTTAAAGGTCTATTCTCCTAAATAAATCCCCATTAAAAGTAGTTCTATCTTCTTCATATGAATTCACTGGTTCGACATATTGCTGTTCTGTTGTTCTTGCTGCTACTCCCGGCACGAGTATTCGCGTTTCAGTCGATTGCTCCCGAAGCGCAAACATTTGATGCAGGTCCAAGCATGGGCGGCGCGTCAGCGGAGGTGCCAACCGAAACTGCGCCGGTGATTTCCGATATACGCGTCGATGGTGTGCAGCGTATCGAAGCGGATACGGTGCGTTCGTATCTTTCACTCACCAAGGGTGACATGGCAACGCCAGCGAAGATGAATGAAAGCGTGAAGGTATTATTTTCCACCGGTTTCTTTTCCGATGTGCATGTGAGTTTAGTCGACGGCAATGTGTTGCTGGTGAAGGTCGTTGAAAACCCCGTGATTAACCGCGTGGTATTCGAAGGCAACCATGCGATTGAAACCAAGGATCTGGAGAAAGAAATCCAGCTTAAAGTGCGTCAGGTCTATACCAAAAGCCGCGTTAAAAGCGATACGCAGCGTATTCTTGATGTATACCGCCGTTCAGGCCGCTTTGCGGTATTGGTAGAACCAAAGGTCATTTCGCTGGAACAAAACCGCGTGGATTTGGTATTTGAAGTGACCGAAGGCGAGCGCACTGGCGTGCGCCGTATCAACTTCATCGGCAATAAAGTATTTGATGATGAAGAATTACGTCTAGCGGTGAACACACGTGAAACCGAATGGTGGCGGTTCTTCAGTAACTCCGATTTCTACGATCCTGACCGTTTGAACTATGATAAGGAATTGCTGCGTCGGTTTTATCTGAACCATGGGTATGTGGATTTCCGCGTGTTGTCATCCCATGCCGAATTGACGCCTGACCGTAAGGACTTCCTCATCACCTTTGCGATAGAAGAGGGCGAAAAATACAAATTCGGCAAAATTGATTTGGGCACAACATTAAAACGTATCAATCTTGAGGCGCTCCGCGCAAAAATCACCACGGCTACGGGCGATACCTATAGTGCGGAAAAAGTTGAAAAGACCGTTGCACAGCTGACCGCCGCGATTGGCGATTTACAATATGGTTTTGCCCAAGTGCAGCCGAAACTGGATCCGGATAAATCAAAGCGCATCGTCGATATCAACTATGCCGTGAGCGAAGGCCCGCGTGTGTTCGTGCAGCGTATCGACATCAACGGCAACACCCGCACGCTGGACCGCGTTATCCGCCGTCAGATGCAATTGTCGGAAGGCGACCCGTTCCTGAACAACAAGGTCAAGAAATCCGAACAGAACATCCGCGACCTCGGGTTCTTTGAAGAAGTGAAGGTAACGCCAAGCGAAGGCGGGCAGCCTGACCAATCCGTCATCGCAGTAGATGTGAAGGAAAAATCAACGGGGGACTTCTCTATCGGTGCAGGCTTCTCGTCGACCGATGGTCCTTTGGGTGATTTCAGCATCAATGAACGCAACTTGCTGGGCAAAGGCCAAAACCTGCGTTTTGGTATTCAGGCATCGGCCCGCACACAGCAATATGATATCAGCTTCACTGAGCCCTATTTCCTTGAAAAGGATTTGGCGGTGGGTGGCGATTTATTCCGCACCACGCGCGATAACCAAAGCGAAAGCTCGTTCAATGAAGAACGTAATGGCTTCAATCTGCGCGCGGGTTATCCGCTTTCCGATGTGTTGAATGAACGATGGAGTTACGGGCTAACGCAAACCAAGATTACCAATGTGCCAACGACGGCATCACGTTTTGTACGTGAGCAGCAGGGCACCAGCATCACTTCGTCCTTGGGACATGAGTTGATGTATGACAAACGCAACAGCAAACTGAACCCGTCCGAAGGCTTCTACATCAAGATGAATAATGATTTGGCGGGGCTTGGCGGGGATGTGCAGTACTTCCGTACTAAGGTCGGCGGCGCGTATTATACACCATTGTTCGAAAAATGGACCCTGATACTGGGTGGTGAAGTGGGTTACATCTATGGCCTTGGCCAGAATGTACGCATCAACGATCGTTTTTATCTTGGCGGAGAAAATTTGCGCGGCTTTAAATTCGCAGGCGTGGGTCCGCGCGATTTGACAGGCGGCGTTAATGACGCATTGGGCGGCAACCGCTTTGCACGCAGCCGTGTCGAAGTCAGCTTCCCGACAGGCTTGCCAGAAGAATTCGGTGTGCGTGGCCGCGTATTCAACGATGCCGGTATTCTGGATCAGGTCGATGCAAGCCCGTTGCCCGGCGAAAATTTCAAATCGGATAGCAAGCTGCGTATGAGCTCTGGTATCGGTGTTACATGGCAATCGCCATTTGGCCCTATCGGGGTTGACTTGGCACAGCCAATTCTTAAAGAATCCTATGATGTGACTGAATTCTTCCGCTTCAGCTTTGGTACACGTTTCTAGTAGTATTGGGTCCAATGACACGTTTACTTGCAATCATCATGGCGCTGTTAGTTTTAATGGGGGTTGGTACAGCTTCTGCTGAAGTTGCGCCTGCACCCAATGCGAATGCCGCGTCATTGCCGCGCTTTCCCATTCTGATTGTGGACGTCAAGCGTGTGCTGGATGATTCAAAGGCGGCGATTGGCGCACAAAAGAAAATCGAAGCGCAGCGCAGCGCGTTCCAGGACGAAATCTCGTCGCAAGAGAAGCATATCCGCGACGCAGAGCAGGAATTATTGCAGCTACGCGGTAAGCTGGATGAAAAAGCCTATGCCGAGAAAGAAACGCAACTGCGCCAGAAATTCCGTGATGTAGAGAAATACGTTCAGGAACGCCGTGCGACATTGGAAAAAGCCACCAGTCAATCCTTGGGCAAGGTGCGGGATGTTATGCAGGATATTGTTGCGGATATCGCGAAGAAGCGCGGCGCACAGGCGGTGCTCGCCAAGCAAGGTAATCAGGCCGTGCTTTGGTCGATTGAAGGCAACGACATCACACAGGAAGTCAGCAGCCGCTTAAATACGCAATTGCCTGAACTGGCTGTGAACATTGATGCTCCTGTCATAAAAAAAGAACCCGCAAAACAATAAAATCGGCACCTATCGCCTTGATTTCATGTTGATTTCGCGTTGATTTTACAGTGATTTCACATTGATTTATGCGGTGAAATAAGGCATTGATTAACGCACTTCATTTTTTGGGCAAACTTTCAAGACACCTACCAAGATACATGGCCGAGATAAGCATGACAGACGCAAAAGCTAAAAACGACAAAACCACGATCGATATTCAAGGAATTATGGATCGTATTCCACATCGCTTCCCGATGCTGATGATTGACCGCGTGATTGATGTAGTGGCGGGCGAAAGTGCAACGGGGGTCAAGAATGTGACCGTCAACGAACCATTCTTCCAAGGCCATTTCCCCGGTCACCCGATTATGCCGGGTGTATTGATTGTGGAAGCGATGGCACAGACCTCCGCTGTACTGGTGGTGGATATGCTCGATGAAGTCGAACCGGGTCGCCATATGGTGTATTTCATGACCATTGATGAAGCGCGGTTCCGCCGCCCTGTATTCCCGGGCGATACGCTGCATATCAAGGTTAGGAAAGAGCGTCAGCGCGGCAATGTATGGAAATTCAAGGGCGAAGCCTATGTTGGCAACGATAAGGTAGCCGAAGCTTCCTATAGCGCGATGTTGATTGATACCAAGCGCGAAAGCATGCTTGGCCAGGAAAAATAACGAGTAAAAATAACAAGTATAAGTAGGGTATTGTGGCGCAAGATATTCATAAAACGGCGATTATTGACCCCGCAGCGACATTGGCGGATGGCGTAAGCATCGGTCCGTATTGCGTGGTTGGTCCAAATGTTACACTTGGCGGCAATGTAAAACTGCACAGCCATGTGGTGATTGATGGCAATACAAGTATTGGTGAAGCAACCGAGATTTATCCATTTGCATCCATCGGCACCGCGCCGCAAGACAAAAAATTCAAAGGCGAACACTCTCGTCTGGAAATCGGCAAACGTAATTCCATTCGTGAACATGTGACAATAAACCCCGGCACTGAAGGTGGTGGTCTCGTCACCAAAATTGGCGATGATTGCCTGATTATGATTGGTGCCCACGTCGCGCATGACTGCCAAATCGGCAATCACGTTATTCTTGTCAATAATGCCACGCTGGCGGGGCATGTGCATGTCGGCCATCACGCGATTATCGGCGGTAATTCAGCGGTACATCAATTCGTACGCATCGGCGCGCACGCCATGATTGGCGGTATGTCCGGCGTTGAGAACGATGTTATTCCTTATGGTACCGTCATGGGGGAACGCGCACGCTTGGCTGGTTTAAATCTGGTTGGTCTTGAACGCCGCGGATTTAAGAAAGAAGAAATCAACGAGCTTCGCAATGCGTACCGTATGCTATTCGCACCGGAAGGCACATTCTCCGAACGCCTTGAAGGTGTTGCGGATAATTACGCGACATCGGAAGTCGTCAAAGACATCGTCGCATTCATTCGTAATAAATCTTCGCGGCCTATTTGCCAGCCGCGCAGTGATCAAGCCGCATAAATCCATATGGAAAAGCCACTCGGTATCATTGCTGGTGGTGGGGATGCGCCGAAGCGTTTAATCGCGCAATGCCTGCGTATGAACAAACCGTTCCATGTTCTGGCGCTTGAAGGTCAAACAGATAAAGACATTGTAGATTTAGCCGATGATTTGCCCATTTCATGGTTGCCGCTTGGCGCGGCTGCGGCTGCGGTTGCGTTAGGTAAGGAAAAAGGCATCACTGATGTTGTGTTATTGGGCCGTGTGCGTCGTCCATCGCTTGCCGAATTAAAACCGGATTGGCTGTTGATGAAGAAGCTGGGGCGTATCGGCCTTGGTATATTGGGCGATGACGGATTGTTGAAGGCGATTGCCAAAGAATTCGAAGTGGAAGGGTTCCATATCATCGCTGTGCAGGATGTTTTTGCAGAAATTATGTTCCCCGCAGGACAATTGGGTAAGCATGCGCCAAGCGAAACGGCGCAGGCTGATATTAAACGTGGAATTGAAATCGCACGTGCATTAGGAAGTCTTGATATTGGGCAGGCCGTGGTGATGCAGCAAGGCATCGTGCTTGGCGTGGAAGCGATTGAAGGCACAGACGCATTAATTGGCCGCACGGGCATGTTGAAACGCGAAGGCGCCGCACCTGTATTGATAAAATTAAAAAAGCCACAGCAGGATATGCGGCTCGATTTGCCCACCATTGGGTTTTCAACCGTGCGCGAAGCATTGGGCGCAGGGTTTTGCGGTATTGCAGCCGAAGCTGGCGGTTCATTGCTGATTGACCGCGAGGAAGTCATTAAATTTGCCGATGCATCAGGCATCTTTCTGGTCGGGCTTAAATTATGAGTGATAAAATACCGTGTTTCTTTCTGGTGGCGTGTGAACCTTCGGGCGATTTGCTTGGCGCACGCTTGATGGCTGCGCTGAAGAAATTATTGAACGGCAATGTACGTTTTGAAGGTGTGGGTGGCGAACGCATGCAAGCGGAAGGCATGAAGCCGCTGTTTCAGCAATCGGAGCTGGCGCTGTTCGGCCTGTTCGAATTGCTTCCTAAAATTCCGCATGTGCTCAAGCGTCTTAGCGAAACAATAGCTGCGGCCAAGCGCATTCGCCCCGATGCCGTGGTTACGATTGATGGCCCTGATTTCTCCTTCCGTTTGGCAAAAGCATTGAAGGGCGAGGGCATTCCGCTCATTCATTATGTTGCGCCAACTGTGTGGGCTTGGCGTCCGGGTAGAGCCAAGAAAATTGCCGATATTTACAATCATCTTCTGGCAATTTTACCGTTCGAGCCACCCTATTTCGAAAAAGTCGGCCTTCCTTGCACATTCGTTGGTCATACGGTGATGGAACAAGGTGCGGATAAGGGCGATATCGAACGCTTTTATATCGATATGCAAATCCCGCGTAATATGAAGGTTATCACCGTGCTGCCCGGCAGCCGCCGCAGCGAAATCAAACGTCTTGCGCCAATTTTTGCTGAAACATTAAAGCAATTACAGCCAATGACCGAGGGCTTTAAGGTGATTGTGCCGACCATTCCGCAAGTGCTGGATTATCTTGGCCCTTATTTGAAAGATTGGCCGATTAAGCCGCTGGTGCTGATTGGCGATCAACAGAAATACGATGCATTTGCGGCTAGCCATGTTGCACTTGCGGCATCGGGCACAGTCGCACTGGAACTTGCGCTGGCTGGAACGCCGCATATCATCGCCTATAAGCTGAACCCGCTGACCATATTGCTGTATCGCTGGTTCATCAGAGTAAAATTCGCCAATTTGACGAACCTGTTGCTTAACCGCCCTGTCGTGCCGGAATTTTTGCAAGAATTCTGCACCCCCGAAGCGATGTCGAAAAAACTATTCGAATTATGGAGCGATGAAAGCGCACGCAACGCGCAACGCAAAGCGTTCGACGAGATAAAAACCATGTTGGTGAACGGTGCTGTGCCACCATCTGAAAAAGCTGCGCGCGTAGTGTGCGAGGTTGCCAGTGTCAAATTTTGATGAGATGAACGTGGATAAGCTGACCGTATTGCAAGTCATTCCAAGTCTGGAAGCGGGCGGTGCAGAACGCGCAACCGTTGATGTGTCAGAAGCCCTGATCAAGGCTGGCCACCGTGCGATTGTGGTAAGCAAAGGCGGCTATTTACAAGCGGAATTGCAGGCTAAACACGCGATGCATATCAAGCATGATGTAGCGAGCAAGAATGTGTTCTACATTATCTTCAATGCCTTCTACCTTGCCTATATCATCATCAAGGAAGAGGTGGATATAATTCATGCGCGTAGCCGTGCGCCAGCATGGAGCGCGTTATTAGCATCTCGTATGACGGGTGTTCCGTTCATCACCACATTTCATGCGGCGTATAAAGGAACACTCTTCTTCAAAAAATGGTATAACAGCGTGATGACGAAATCGAACCGCATTATCGCGATTTCGCAGTTCATCTCGCGGCATATTCAGAATAATTACGGCGTAAGGCCAGAACGCATCACTGTCATTCCGCGCGGGATTGATATGGGCGTATATAATGCCGACATGATTGCGCCGGAACGTAAAGCCAGGCTGCTTGCAAGCTGGAATAACAAAACCAATGCGCCTGTCATCATCATGCCGGGCCGATTATCGCCAATTAAGGGCCATGAATTGGTGCTGGAAGCCTTGAAGTTGATTAAAGACCAGGCGTTCATTTGCGTATTCATTGGCCCCGACCAAGGCCGCAGCAAATACAGCGAACGGTTACGCGGGCTAGTCAATGAATATGGACTTAAAGACAAAATTCTATGGATGGATGGCGGCGATGTGCCTGCGGCATATGCGTTGGCGCAATTGGTATTAAGCCCTAGCCAAGTCGCCGAAGGATTTGGCCGCGTCCCCGTTGAAGCGCAAGCCATGGGCGTGCCAGTGATTGCAACGGCATTGGGCGCAACCGATGAAACGATTGTGGAGGGCCAAACCGGTTGGCTTGTCCCCGCAGGTGATGTGCAGGCATTAAGCCATGCGATTGCGAAATGTCTGGCACTGACGCCGCAAGAACGCGCCGCGATGTCACAGAAAGCAAAAGAATATGTGCATGGAAAATTCCAGTTACAGCAGATGTGCGCCGCTACATTAAATGTGTATGAGGAGGTATCGGCGTGAGCGAACCCACGAATATCCTTGTTATCAAACTTGGCGCATTAGGCGATGTTTTGCTGTGCATGAAGCCATTTCAGGATATTCGCGTAGCGTATCCAAACGCCAAAATTACCTTGCTTACCATGCCAGCCTTTGCTGGCCTTGCGCGGCAAATGCCATGGTTTGATACGGTGATTGAGGATAAACGCCCAAGCTGGTGGCAGTGGGGCGAGTGGAAAAAATTATATCACGCTGTGCGTTCGCAAAACTTCGATTGTGTGATTGATTTTCAGAATAAGCCGCGCTCACGCTTTTATAAACGGATCTTCTTTAATAAAGACGTGCAATGGTCCAGCACTTCTGGCAATTCCACATTCCCGCCAACGACATTCCCGTTGAAGATTCACCGCCAGCAGGAATTGCTGGTACAATTGCGTAATGCTGGTATTGGCGATAGCGGCGCATTGAATGTCGATTGGTTGGCGGCGCCGATTGCAGATTTGAATTTACCCACACGTTATGTTGTTTTTATTCCCGGATGTTCACCGCACTTACTTCATAAACGCTGGCCACCAAGCCATTATGCCCAGCTAGCCAAAACATTCGCCGATATGGGTGTAGCCGTAGTGGTGGTAGGAACGAAGGCCGATGCTGCAGCGATTACCGCGATTAAGCAGGATGCCGATTTTATCATTGATGTGTCTGGTAGAACCAGCTTTGCCCAATTGGCAAGTCTGGTGCGCGGCGCGCAAGGTGTTGTCGGAAATGATACAGGCCCCACATTCTTGGCGGCGATGGTAGGCGCGCCAACGCTTACCCTTATGTCCCATCACACCGACCCAGTACGTTCCGGACCTGTGGGCCCACGCTGTGCATGGCTAAAGGAAAACAACATCGCGGATATCAGTGTAGATGCTGTTCAGCGCGAAATGGCGAAACTTATTATTTAATCATGAATTTATTTAATCATGAACAGGGTCGCAAGACCCAAGAAGGATAGATAGCCGCACACATCGGTAACGGTGGTAACGAGCGCGCTGGATGAAATCGCCGGATCAATCTTGAATTTATTGAGCACTAAGGGAATGAATGCGCCAGCAAGGCCAGCCGCAATCAAGTTGATAATCATGGCGAGCGCAATCACCAAGGCAATCATCCAGTTATGGTACCAAAGTCCGGCGCAGATACTGATGATGCCTGCGAATAGCAGGCCATTGAATGCACCCACCGATGCTTCCTTGACTAAGAAGCTCATCGCATTGACTGATGTCAGTTCACGAAGGGCAAGCCCGCGTACCGCAACTGCAAGTGTTTGTGTTCCCGCATTCCCGCCTTGGGATGCCACAATCGGCATGAGTACGGCCAAGGCAACAACGGATTGCAGTGTTCCTTCAAAGAAGGAAATCACATAGGATGCAAGCAAGGCGGTAATCAGGTTGACGAACAGCCATGTGAAACGTGATTTGGTCGTCGTTAGAATGTCGCGGTAAAAGTCGGGCTCGCTAACGCCGCTTAAGTGAACGAGTTCTTCGGTTGCGCGTTCTTCGATGATGTCAATCACGTCATCGATGGTAATCATACCCACCAAGCGGTGCTGTTCGTCTTCCACGGGTGCTGAAACAAGGCCGTAACGTTGAAAAAGATAGGCGACTTCTTTCTGGTCCATCATCACCGGCATGCGCTGGCTTTGCTCATCCATGATGTCTTTGATAGGGGTTGTGGATTTAGATGTCAGCAAACGGTGCAATGGTACTGCGCCCAAGGTATGCCCTTCGCTATCCACCACGAATACGTCATAGAATGCTTCGGGAAGTTCTTGGCGGCTGCGGATATAATCCACGCATTGTTGGGTATTCCAATCATCCGGCACAGCGAGCAATTCGCGTTGCATCAAACGGCCAGCGCTGTCTTCCGGATAGGAAAGGGCGGTGCGTAACGCATCGCGCTCTTCAGCAGGCAGGGCAGACAGAACTTCACGCTGCGTTTGACGGTCGAGGTTTTCCATAACCTCAACCGCGTCATCGGTTTCAAGATTGGTGATGGCTTCGGCCAATTGGCCGGGCGCCATTTGTTCCACGACGTCTTCGCGCACGTTTTCATCGAGCAGCGGAAGCACATCGGGATTCAGTTTGGTTTTTGTTAAATCGAAAAGCTCTTCGCGTTGTTCGATGGAACAAAAATGCACGAGGTCGGCGAAATCTTCGGGGCCGAGCGGGTCGATAAGCGCGAGCAGCGCAACACTGTCCTTAGCATCCAGCGCATCGAATACGCGCAGCAAAAACCCATCCGTCAGCACGGCATGGCTATTGTCCGTTTTTTCTCCCGACTTGTCATGTGGGTTGGTGGTGTCAGCCATACGTTCCAGACTCTGATAAATGCATAAATCCTCCTCGCCTTTTATGCTGCGAGACTTGTTTTCACAAGGAAATAAATCATTGCAAAGGAGGGTTCGCGCACCTTTTTAAAAGGGTGTGTTTTTGTGGGCAAAATGCGGCATTCCTCCCGATGCTTGCAGCCTTGCACAGCGGGCGTTGCCAGCGTTATAGTTAGGCGCGTTTTATAAAGGATAAACAGGCATGATTTTGGTAACGGGCGGCGCGGGATTCATCGGCGCAAACTTTGTCCTCGATTGGCTGGCAGCCAACCCTGAGCCTATCGTGAACCTTGATAAGCTGACCTATGCTGGCAATGCCGAAAGCCTTTCGACGCTGCAAGGCGATAAGCGCCATGTATTTGTGCAAGGGGATATCGGTAATTATTCGCTGGTCGCCAAATTGCTGGCGGAACACAAGCCACGGGCGATTGTGCATTTTGCTGCTGAATCCCATGTCGACCGCTCCATCCACAGCCCTGATGCGTTTATCGAGACCAATGTGATGGGTACCTTCCGCCTGCTGGAAGCTGCCTTGGCCTATTGGAAGGAATTGCAGGGGGAGGCCAAACAGAATTTCCGCTTCCTGCACATCTCGACCGATGAAGTTTATGGATCTCTGAATGCTGGCGATCCTGCCTTTACCGAAAAGCACCCGCACCAGCCCAACAGCCCCTATTCGGCGAGCAAGGCGGCGGCAGACCATCTGGTGCGCGCCTATCACCATACCTATGGCTTGCCAGTGCTGACGACCAATTGTTCCAATAATTACGGGCCATATCATTTCCCTGAAAAGCTTATTCCACTGATGATTGTGAATGCGTTGGCGGGTAAGGCCTTGCCGGTTTATGGCGATGGGTTGCAGATCCGCGATTGGCTCTATGTGACGGACCATTGCGCCGCCATTCGCCGCGTGTTGGAAGCAGGCAGAGTGGGGGAAGTTTATAATATTGGCGGCAATAATGAACGCGCGAATATCGACATCGTGAAAACGATTTGCGACATGCTCGATAAACTAAAACCGCGCAGCGATGGTAAATCCTATGCCGCGCAAATCACGCATGTCACAGACCGACCTGGCCATGATCGCCGCTATGCCATAAATGCTGGAAAGATTGAAAGCGAATTAGGCTGGAAGCCGATGGAGACGTTTGAAACCGGCCTGCGAAAGACAGTGGATTGGGTACTTTCTAACCCGCAATGGATTGCCAATGTGCAATCGGGTGCATACCGCGAATGGATAAAAAAGAATTATCCCGGACAAGCAGCATAGGGCGCGTTGCATGAAGATTTTACTGTTCGGTAAAAACGGCAATTTGGGGTCTGAGTTGCAACACACGCTTGCGCCGCTTGGAACGCTGGTATCACTGAACAGAGCCAGCACCGATTATTGCGGGGATTTGGGTAATCTGGATGGCATCGCGCACAGCATCGCTGCGATAAGACCGGATGTGATTGTGAATGCGGCGGCCTATACAGCTGTCGATAAAGCCGAAAGCGAAAAGCCGCTGGCAAAACTGATTAACACCAGCGCACCAGAAGTGATGGCAATTGAAGCCAAACGATTTGGCGCAAAGCTGGTGCATTATTCAACCGATTATGTATTTGATGGCAAGGGCACCGCACCATATCGTGAATATAATGACGCACACCCCATCAACACCTATGGTAAGACGAAGAAAGAAGGAGAAGATGCAATTATCGCATCCGGTGCAACGTACCTTATCCTTCGCACATCATGGGTGTATGGCGCGGTTGGGCGGAATTTTTTGAAAACCATTATTGAATTAGCCAAGACACGCGAGACATTGAACGTGGTGAATGATCAGATTGGCGCGCCGACAGGCGCAGCGTTATTGGCAGACTGCACCGCGCAAGTACTGCGCCACGCACCAGCAGCCAATGGGGTTTATCATGTGGCAGCAGCGGGGGAGACATCATGGTTTCATTACGCGCAATTCATCGTGCAAAGCATGCACAGCATGGGCATGGATGTTAAGCTGGCGCTGGATGGTATAAAGCCTATTCCCAGCAGCGAATACCCGACACCGGCGCAGCGGCCACTCAATTCACGCCTTGATACCACGGCGTTTAAAGAAACATTTGGCATTACCCTGCCGCAATGGCAAAACGGTGTGACGGCGGTACTGAAACAACTTCACGAGAAGCAAAAATGAGCTTATTAATATGAGTGGGCGTAAAGGCATAATCCTAGCAGGCGGTTCGGGCACACGGCTTCATCCGGTAACCAAGGTCGTCTCCAAACAGCTTTTGCCTGTTTATGACAAGCCGATGATTTATTACCCGCTGACCACGCTTATGCTGGCGGGTATCCGTGATATTCTGATTATCTCCACACCGCAGGATTTACCTCGCTTTGAACAATTGCTGGGCAATGGCAGTGATTGTGGGATACATCTGTCTTATGCCGTGCAACCATCACCAGATGGATTGGCGCAGGCTTTCATCATCGGTAAAAGCTTTATCGGCAATGATCCGTCCGCGCTTATCCTTGGTGATAACATTTATTACGGCACGGATTTACAGGATAAATTGGCAACTGCCGATACAACACAAACAGGCGCAACGGTGTTTGCCTATCACGTCAATGAACCACAACGGTATGGCGTTCTGGGATTTGATAAAAACGGCAAAGCCAATTCACTGGAAGAAAAACCCGAAAAGCCGAAAAGCAATTACGCTGTCACGGGTTTGTATTTCTATGATAACCAAGTGATTGATATTGCCGCTGGGTTAAAACCATCCAAACGGGGCGAATTAGAAATCTCCGACGTCAATCGCATCTATCTGGAAAAGAACCAGTTGAATGTGCAGACGATGGGACGCGGCTTTGCATGGCTGGATACCGGAACGCATGAAAGCCTGATTGAAGCGAGCAATTTCATTGAAACCATCGAACATCGCCAAGGGCTGAAGGTCGCATGCCCTGAAGAAATCGCGTATTCGCAGGGGTATATCAATGCAGCGCAGCTGGAAAAACTGGCGCAACCGCTGGCGAAAAGCGCATATGGCGCATATCTGCTTAAACTTTTAAAAGAAAAACAATAAATCATGAAGGTCACGCCAACCGCTATCCCGGATGTATTACTGATTGAACCGAAAGTGCATGGGGATGCACGCGGGTTCTTCTTTGAAAGCTTCAATGAACGTGATTTCAGGCAGGCCGCAGGGTTCGCGCCAAGTTTCGTTCAGGATAATCACAGCCGTTCAACCAAAAATATTTTGCGCGGCATGCATTACCAGTTGACCAAGCCGCAAGGCAAATTGGTGCGTGTGGTGCGCGGCGCGGTATTCGATGTCGCGGTGGATATGCGCAAATCATCGCCAGCATATGGGAAGTATGTGGGCACGGAGCTGAGCGAAGATAACCACAAGCAATTATGGGTGCCGCCGGGCTTTGCGCATGGCTTCCTTACGCTGACTGATTCGGCGGATTTCTTATATAAGACGACCGATTACTACGCACCGGAAGACGAGCATTGCGTGATGTGGAACGATAAAACCGTGAATATCGCATGGCCGTTGCATGGCGAACCCAAAATATCACCGCGCGATGCGGGCGGCGTTTCATTTGCCAGTGCGCCCGCATTTGAATAAGGTATTTATACCATATTCAAATCGAAAGTTTCACTAAATGGCCAAGAAAAAAGTCGCGCTTATCACCGGTATCACAGGGCAGGATGGCGCATACCTTGCAGAATTT
The DNA here is from genome assembly GCA_964568585.1 of uncultured Rhodospirillales bacterium. Classification (GTDB taxonomy): domain Bacteria; phylum Pseudomonadota; class Alphaproteobacteria; order UBA9219; family RGZA01; genus RGZA01. The sequence goes on along the minus strand of CAZMQI010000031.1, from coordinate 2,543 downwards.
CTTTTGAAAAAAGATTATGAAGTACATGGCATCAAACGCCCTGTATCGCTTTTCAATACCGACCGTATCGACCATCTGTATCAAGATCCGCTGCTGCCTGGCGCACAGTTATTTTTACATTACGGCGATATGACCGAAAGCATGAGCTTGATGCGTATTGTGCAGAACGTGCAGCCGGATGAAATTTATAACCTTGCTGCACAAAGCCATGTGGCGGTGTCGTTCGAAGAACCCGAATATACCGCGAATGCCGATGCGCTGGGGCCGCTTCGTTTGCTGGAAGCTATTCGTACCATGGGGTTGAAAGATAAAACGCGGTTTTATCAGGCATCGACATCCGAACTCTTCGGGAAGGTGCATGAAAGTCCGCAAAAAGAAACCACGCCGTTCCATCCGCGTTCGCCATATGGTGTTGCAAAGCTCTATGCCCATTGGATAACGGTGAATTACCGCGAAGCCTATGGGCTGTATGCGTGCAACGGTATTCTGTTCAACCATGAATCCCCGATGCGCGGCGAAACATTTGTAACGCGTAAAATCACACGGGCGATGGCGCGTATCAAATTGGGATTACAGCAATGCCTATTCCTTGGAAACTTGGATGCCAAACGCGATTGGGGTCATGCGAAGGATTATATCCGCATGCAATGGATGATTTTACAGCAAGACACGCCAGATGATTACGTGATTGCCAGCGGCGAGCAACACAGCGTGCGCGAATTCATCGAAGCAACCGCCAAGGTATTGGATATGAAAGTACGCTGGGACGGCAAAGGCGTAGATGAAAAAGGCTATGATGAAAAGGGCCGCTGCATTGTTGCCATCAGCAACCGTTATTTCCGCCCAGCCGAAGTCGATAGTTTGATTGGCGATGCGACCAAGGCCAAAGAAAAACTCGGCTGGCAGCCGGAAGTATCGTTTAGCGAATTGGTGAAGGAAATGGCGCTATCTGATTTCGAACTCGCCAAACGCGATCACTTAACATCTGAACACGACAAGAAAGCCAAGATGGAACGGATGAAAAATAGCTGGTTCAATAATGCGAAGGATTAAGCGGTCATCCTTTTAAGCTACGCGCCTTTTAAGCTACGCGTTGGCGGTTCTTCCACAAAACGCCGATAAACAGGCCTTTGGCGCGCGGTAAAATCACGGCCATCAGTAGTATCGCGACGCTGACCCATACGGTCATGGATAGCCAATCTGGCCAAGCGGAATGAACCCCTCTGGTAAAAATAATCGGCAGCATGATATGCCCGATGATAAGGATGGTAAGCCAAGGCGGGCCATCATCGGCGCGTATATCGCCCAGCGTTTCGCCGCATGACGCGCAATTGGCGACGGGTTTGATATATGAATGCAGCAATTTTCCTTTACCGCATTTGGGGCAACGACCCGCAACGCATCTTAGTATAGCGGTCATCATGGATGTTTGTTCAGGGGAAACGGGTTCAGGACTGCTTTGCATATCTATCCAATACAATAAATGCCAAAATGGTCATCGCAAAACATGCGAACAGGCTATCACCCCAGAAACTATAGCCAACGGAACTAATACACAGCGCCGCCGCCCATGCGCCAAGCGCAAAAGGCACGATAGGAGTGGCAAGGCGCGCTGCTTTACCCAGCAAGGTAGTGATGGCCGCAATGCCAAGCACTAATCCGCCAATACCCAGCTCCACCCATAATTGTAAAATAACATTGTGCGGATGACCGGTAGAAAGGTCCGGCACATATTGATACATCTCTCCATGCGGTTGTGCATAGGTGAGTAAATGGCTGCTGCCAAGCCCCCAGCCGCCCCATGGTTTCTCGAAGATGCGATAGGACATGAAATCCCATATCTCCACACGGTGATGCCATGATGGCGGCAGGCTTTGTATCCAGCTTTGATGTTCCAGAAAAATACTGGTGACCAGAAATGGCATCATCATCAGCATGCCCAGTGCCATGGTCAAGCCGCGCTGGGTATGGCGCGCAGTAATATGAGCAGCGATGGTGACGATGCAGCCAATGGCGAAGGCAAGGCGCGTAGCACGGGATTCCGTAAGAAGAACGGGAATAAGCATCAGCAGAATGAACACGGCCATGTGCCATTTTGGTCTTTTAAGCCACAGATAACCCATCAACGGGAATGCAAAGATGGCAAGGTATGATACGCCGCGGTTATATTCGGTGAAGCTGACCAGATTGCCGCGTACCATTTGCAATAACGGTGTGCCCAATGCCACTTCAATCCCAAAGGCAATCGCAGCAATCGCAGCGGCAGCTGTCACCAACGGAAAGAATTTTGCCGGTTCGAATTGGTCAATGACGCGCGGGTGAAAAAACAATGCGAGCGGTATCAGGATGGATGCTTCTTGCGCCACCATGGGCCATGACACATCCGGATGTGTTGCCTGCAGCGACAACAACGCCATGATGCCCAATGTTACAAAAACCCATATAAACACAGGTTTATTGATGGGTGGCTGGCCGCGTTCCTTTGCCCATGTTCCCAAAAACACAACGCAAGCACCCGCAATGCCGATGGCCGCCCATGCACC
>CAZMQI010000030.1:0-23717 GCA_964568585.1 uncultured Rhodospirillales bacterium | reverse complement strand
GGTATCATTACGCTAGTAACCACCGTGACAGGCTAGCCGCAGCAGATTTCAAACCTTAAGACTCGGACGACAAAAGCGCAGATAATTCTATAATCTGGGCTGCAATCTCTGTAGTTTCCAGCTCATGTCCTCAGATCTTATTCAGACCTACTTTCCCGTCTTCGTTTTCCTGCTATTGGCCATCGGCATGTCAGGGGTGATGATTGGCCTCTCGTTCTTGCTGGCTAAGCAAAAACCGGATGCTGAAAAACTGTCACCTTATGAATGCGGGTTCGACCCGTTCAGCGATGCGCGCCATAAATTCGATGTGCGCTTTTATCTTGTATCCATTCTGTTCATTATCTTCGATTTGGAAATTGCGTTTCTATTCCCGTGGGCGGTTTCGCTTGGCGCCATCGGCATGTTCGGCTTTTGGTCGATGATGGTGTTTTTGGGCGTATTAACTGTCGGCTTTATATATGAATGGCGCAAAGGTGCGCTGGAGTGGGAATGAGCAATATCATTATGAATACGCCCGAAGAATTGGCGGCGGGCATTAATACTGTGGTGCAGGAAAAAGGCTTTCTGCTTACAAAGCTTGATGATTTGCTCAATTGGGCGCGCACCGGTTCAATGTGGCCAATGACCTTTGGTCTTGCATGCTGCGGCGTTGAGATGATCCACGCGTATATGTCGCGTTATGATTTAGACCGTTTTGGCATGATGCCACGCCCATCACCGCGTCAATCGGATGTGATGATTGTTGCTGGAACGCTCACCAATAAAATGGCGCCTGCGCTTCGTAAAGTTTATGACCAGATGGCGGAGCCACGCTGGGTGATTTCCATGGGCAGCTGCGCGAATGGTGGTGGCTATTACCATTATTCATATTCGGTGGTGCGCGGATGTGACCGCATCGTTCCAGTTGATATTTATGTACCCGGTTGCCCACCAACGGCAGAAGCATTGCTGTATGGCATTATGCAATTGCACCGGAAAATTCGCACGGGCGCCAAGACGCAAGGCCGCGTGATAAGCAGGGCATCATGAGCTTGGAGCAATTACAAACTCAAGTAACGGAATTGCTGGGCGACCGTCAAATGTCGACTGGCTTCATCTATGGCGAATTGGTCATTACCGTTCCGCGTGAAGCGATTGTATCAGTGCTGATGTCGCTGCGTGATAAGGCCGGTTTTGAAACCATCATGGATGTAACGGCGGTTGATTACCCTGAACGCCCCGAACGGTTCGAAGTGGTCTATAGCCTGCTTAGCCTGACTAAAAATCTCCGTCTGCGCGTGAAATTGAATACTGATGAACAGAAACCTGTTCCATCGGTATGCAGTGTGTATCCCGCTGCTAATTGGTATGAACGCGAAGTGTATGATTTATACGGCGTGTTATTCTCCGGTCATCCGGATTTGCGCCGCATCATGACCGATTATGGTTTTGAAGGTCACCCGCTGCGCAAAGACTTCCCGCTGACCGGTTATGTGGAAGTGCGTTACGACGAAGAGCAAAAGCGCGTCATTTATGAACCCGTAAAACTCACGCAGGATTTCCGTAATTTCGATGCACTCAGCCCGTGGGAAGGCATGACCAATGTTCAGCTTCCCGGCGATGAGAAGGCCGCAAACCCCGTTAAGCTGATGAAGAAAGCATAAGATGTCTGCAGAAGTTCAAATCAAACCATTTACGATTAATTTTGGGCCGCAGCATCCGGCAGCGCACGGCGTGTTGCGTTTGATTTTGGAAATGGATGGCGAAATCGTTGAACGTGCTGATCCGCATATCGGTTTGCTGCACCGCGGTACTGAAAAACTGATTGAACATAAGACGTATTTACAGGCTATTCCGTATTTTGATCGTCTGGATTACGTCAGCCCGATGAATCAGGAACACGCATTCGCGTTGGCGGTTGAAAAGCTGTTGAAGATTACGCCGCCAATTCGCGCACAATATATCCGCGTGTTATTTTCCGAAATCACCCGCATTCTGAACCATTTGCTGAACATTACCACCTTCGCCATCGACGTTGGCGCGATTACCCCGTCGCTGTGGGCATTCGAAGAACGCGAAAAACTGATGGAATTTTACGAACGCGTTTCTGGCGCGCGTATGCACGCGAATTATTTCCGTCCCGGCGGTGTGCATCAGGATTTGCCAAAGGGTTTGGTCGAAGATATCTGGGAATACACCGAACATTTCCCGAAATTCATGGCGGATATTGAAAATCTGCTTTCTGAAAATCCGATTTTTAAACAACGCACGGTTGATATCGGCATTGTTTCCAAAGAACAGGCATTGGCATGGGGCTTCACGGGGCCAATGCTGCGCGCATCCAACGTTGCATGGGATTTGCGTAAATCGCAGCCATATGATGTCTATGATAAAATGGAATTCGATATTCCTGTTGGCTTAACGGGCGATTGCTATGCACGTTATCTGGTGCGTATGGAAGAAATGCGCCAATCCAACGCCATCATCCGCCAATGCTTGAAGCAAATGCCAGAGGGCCCGATTAAAGTGGATGACCGCAAGATTGCGCCGCCACCACGCGCTGAAATGAAATCATCGATGGAAGCGCTTATCCATCACTTTAAATTATATACCGAAGGCTATCACGTGCCTGCCGGTGAAACTTATACTGCTGTTGAAGCTCCAAAGGGTGAATTCGGCGTGTTCCTTGTTTCCGATGGTTCCAACAAACCGTATCGCTGCAAAATCCGCGCGCCGGGCTTTGCCCATTTACAAGGTTCTGACTTTATGTGCAAAGGCCACATGCTGGCTGACGCGGTTGCGATTATCGGCAGCATGGATGTTGTGTTCGGGGAGATTGACCGATGAGTGCGCCAGCGAATTTAAACGCTAAACAGCCCAAAACCTTTGCGTTTAGCCCAGCGAATTTGGAAACAGCAAAGAAGGTGATTGCGAAGTTCCCCAAGAACCGCGAAGCCAGCGCTGTAATACCGTTATTACAGCTTGCCCAAGCACAGCACGATAATTGGCTGCCGGTTGCGGCGATGGATGTCGTGGCTGAAATGTTGGAAATGCCGCGCGTGCGCGTTTATGAAGTTGCCAGTTTTTATACGATGTTCAACCGCGCGCCTGTTGGCAAATACTTGCTGCAAGTATGCACCACAACGCCATGCTGGCTGCGCGGTAGCGATGACATCAAACATGTATGCAAATCCAAACTGGGTATAACCGATGGCGAAACATCCAAAGACGGCATGTTCACCATGATGGAAGTCGAATGCCTTGGCGCATGCGTGAACGCGCCGATGGTGCAAATCAACGACGATTACTACGAAGATTTAACAGCCGAAAACTTCACGCAAATCTGCGATGAATTGGCGGCTGGCAAAACACCATCCATCGGCTCGCAAACCGGACGGCAAGGCAGCCATCCGGCTTCAGCAAAGAAGGCGTAACGCAATGCTCGCAGAAAAAGACAAAGTTTTTACAAATCTGTACGGCTTCGATGATTGGAAGCTGGCTGGCGCACGTAAACGCGGCGTGTGGTCGAACACCAAGGAACTGCTGGCGCTTGGCCAAGCCAAGATTATCGATGAAGTAAAAAATTCAGGTTTGCGCGGCAGAGGCGGCGCAGGGTTTTCTACCGGTATGAAGTGGAGCTTTATGCCAAAGCCATCCGACCGCCCACATTATCTGGTAGTCAATGCCGATGAATCCGAACCTGGCACATGCAAAGACCGTGACATCATCCGCTTTGATCCGCACCGCTTACTCGAAGGTATCGTATGCGGTGCATTCGCGATAAATGCCCACGCATCCTACATCTACATTCGCGGCGAATTCGTGAATGAAGCAAAGAATATGCAAATCGCGATTGATGAAGCCTATGCGGCTGGCCTGATCGGCAAGAATGCATGCGGCAGCGGATGGGATATTGATATTTATTTGCACCGCGGGGCAGGAGCCTATATTTGCGGTGAAGAAAGCGCATTGCTGGAAAGCCTTGAAGGTAAAAAAGGCCAGCCACGTAACAAGCCGCCATTCCCTGCCAATGCTGGTCTCTACGCATCACCCACGACCGTGAACAATGTTGAAACCATCGCAGTGGTTCCTGAAATCTTGCGACGTGGTGCTGCATGGTTTGCGTCCATGGGCCGCGAGAAGAATTCAGGTAATAAAGTGTATTGCATCTCCGGTCACGTAAACCAGCCATGCAATGTGGAAGAAGCGATGAGCATCCCCATGCGCGAGCTGATTGATAAATACGCAGGCGGCGTAAGAGGCGGTTGGGATAATTTGCTGGCGGTCATTCCCGGCGGTTCATCAACCCCGTTATTGCCAAAAGATATTTGCAACACCGTGTTGATGGATTTTGATAGTTTAAAAGCAGTGCAATCCGGCTTAGGCACGGCGGGTTTAATCGTTATGGATAAATCGACTGATTTGATTTACGCGATTGCGCGCCTGTCACGGTTTTATATGCATGAAAGCTGCGGCCAATGCACACCATGCCGCGAAGGTACGGGTTGGATGTACCGCGTCATGCAACGCATGGTGAAGGGTAACGCACGCTTAGAAGAAATTGATATGTTGATTGATGTCACCCGTGAAATCGAAGGCCACACTATTTGCGCGCATGGCGATGCTGCGGGTTGGCCGATCCAAGGGCTTATCCGTCATTTCCGCCCCATGGTGGAACAACGCATTTTAGATTACCGAAAGCAGGCAGCGTAGCATCATGCCAAAACTTAAAATCAACGACATTGAAATCGAAGTAGCTCCTGGCACATCCGTGCTTCAGGCGTGCGAACAGCTTGGCATCGAAGTGCCGCGCTTTTGCTACCATGATAAACTTTCTGTTCCTGCGAATTGCCGCATGTGCTTGGTGGAAGTTGAAAAAACACCAAAGCCCCAAGCCAGCTGTGCATTACCATGCGGCGAAGGCATGGTGGTAAAGACCAATACGCCCGTCGTTCTACGTGCACGCAAGAACGTGATGGAAATGTTGCTCATCAACCATCCGCTCGATTGCCCGATTTGCGATCAAGGCGGGGAGTGTGATTTGCAAGACCAAGCCGTTGCTTATGGCTTCGACCGTGGCCGTTATGCCGAAGCAAAACGCGCCGTGAAGGACAAAGAATTAGGCCCGCTGGTAAAAACTGTGATGACGCGTTGTATCCATTGCACACGCTGCGTGCGCTTTGCTGATGAAATTGCCGGAACGCCCGTGCTCGGTGGCTTTGGCCGCAGCGAACACCTCGAAATCGGCACCTATATTGAAAAGGCTGTTTCGAGTGAACTCTCTGGCAATTTGGTCGATGTGTGCCCCGTTGGCGCACTCACCAACAAGCCATACGCATTCGAAGCCCGCCCATGGGAACTTTCAAAGACTGAAACCATCGACGTGCTCGATGCCGTGGGTTCCAACATCCGTGTTGATACGCGCGGACAGGAAGTGATGCGTATTCTGCCGCGCTTGCATGAAGATGTGAACGAAGAATGGATCAGCGATAAGACCCGCTATGCATGTGATGGTTTGAAGCTGCAGCGTTTGGATACGCCATATGTGCGCGGTGTGGATGGTAAATTGAAACCTGCAAATTGGGGCGAAGCATTCGCCGCTATTGCGCGCCAAGTAAAAGGCTTGCCAGGGGAAAGCATCGCAGCGATTGCCGGCGATTTGGCCGATGCGGAAGCGATGTTTGCATTGAAACAATTGATGCAATACCTCAAATCGCCAAACCTCGATTGCCGTCAAGATGGCGCGCAATACGATGTATCGCAACGCGCAGGTTATACATTCAACACCAAGATTTCTGGCATCGAACAGGCCGATGTGATTTTATTGGTGGGTACCAACCCACGCCTTGAAGCATCGCTTATCAATGCACGCATCCGCAAACGCTGGCTACGTGGCGGTTTGAAGGTTGGCGTGATTGGCGAACAGGTCGATTTAACCTATCCAACCAAATATCTGGGCGCAAACCCGTTGGTGCTTGATGAAATTCTGCAAGGCCGTAATGCATTCGCCGAATTACTAAAAGGCGCAAAGAACCCGATGATTATCGTTGGGGCAGGGGCATTGGCGCGTAAGGATGGCCTGTTCATCCAATACCGTGCACGCAAAATCGCTGAAACTTACAATATGGTGCGTGACGGCTGGAACGGCTTCAACGTTCTGCAAACCGCTGCGTCACGTGTGGCTGGTCTGGATATGGGTTTTGTGCCTGCTGCTAATGGTAAGGGCACGAACGATATTATCGCCGCCGCAGGAGCAGGTAAAATCGGCTTTATCTATTTGCTGGGCGCAGATGAAATTGACACCAGCAAATTGGGCAATGCATTCGTCGTTTATCAAGGCCATCATGGCGACAAAGGTGCGGAACGCGCTGATGTGATTTTGCCGGGTGCTGCCTATACCGAAAAGAACGCGCTATATATGAATACCGAAGGACGTTTGCAGTCAACGCGCCGCGCGACATTCCCGCCGGGTCAAGCGAAGGAAGATTGGCAAATCATCCGTGCCCTATCGGAAGTATTGGGTCAGGCATTGCCATACGATACGTTGGCACAGCTTCGCCAGAAGATGGTGCAGGCACACGCATTATTTGCCCGCCTTGATAACGTGGAAGTTGCACCGTGGAATAATTTTGCACGTGATGGTGTATTGGAATCCTCGCCACTGCGTTCATCCGTCGCCAATTTCTATCAAACCGATGTCATTAGCCGTGCATCGCCCACCATGGCGCAGTGTGTTGAAGCATTCCTGAAGCCTGTTGCGGAGGCTGCGGAATGAGCGAGTTGTTAGAAGCCTTCAATACATTCACGCAGACGCCGATTGGCTCCATTATCTGGTTGATAGCGCGTATCTTCGCCATCATGGTTCCGGTGTTGCTGGGCGTTGCATATCTGATTTATGCGGAACGCAAGGTTCTGGCGGCCATGCAATTACGTATGGGGCCGAACGTTGTTGGTCCATTCGGCTTATTCCAGCCATTTGCCGATGCGTTGAAATTGATGGGGAAGGAAACCATCATCCCCACGGGTGCAAACCGTTTCATCTTCATCGCGGCGCCGATGTTGACCTTCTTCCTATCGCTTGTTTCTTGGGCTGTTATTCCGTTCAGCGATAAATTGGTGCTGGCTAATGTGAATGTGGGTATTCTGTATCTGTTTGCGGTGTCATCCCTTGCGGTCTACGGCATCATCATGGCGGGTTGGGCATCCAATTCGAAATATGCATTCCTTGGCGGACTTCGTTCTGCCGCGCAGATGGTTTCGTATGAAGTGTCCATCGGACTTGTCATCATCAATGTTCTATTGCTTGCTGGCTCATTGAATTTATCCGACATCGTTCGTGGTCAAACTGCGATGTGGTACGCGATACCGCTATTCCCGATGTTCATCGTGTTCTTCATCTCTGGCCTTGCTGAAACTAACCGCGCACCATTCGATTTGCCGGAAGGGGAGTCTGAACTTGTGGGCGGGTTCAACGTCGAATACTCCTCCATGTCGTTCGCGCTGTTCTTCCTTGGCGAATATGCCAACATGATTTTGATGAGCGCGATGACGGTTATCCTGTTCCTTGGTGGCTGGCTCGCGCCATTCAACTGGCAGTGCCCGATTGAATTCTTGGAACCGCTATGGGGCATTTTCTGGTTCACCGGAAAAATCTGCTTCATGTTGTTCATGTTCTTATGGGTACGCGCAACCCTGCCGCGCTACCGCTATGACCAATTGATGCGTCTTGGCTGGAAAGTATTCCTGCCATTCTCGCTGCTGTATGTGATCGGCGTTGCCGGATATCTGGTGTATACGGGAAATTTCCCGAAAGTTGGGGTTTGAGATGAGTTTTAATTCCGTAAAACGCTTTTTGCTGTGGGATATCATCAAAGGTATGGCGTTGACCTTTTCGTACATGTTCAAGCGCCGCGTGACGATTAATTATCCTTTTGAAAAAGGGCCGATTGGCCCGCGTTTCCGCGGCGAGCACGCGCTGCGCCGTTATCCCAATGGTGAAGAACGCTGTATCGCCTGCAAACTATGCGAAGCGATTTGTCCTGCCCAAGCCATTACCATCGAAGCCGCACCACGCGAAGACGGATCACGCCGCACCACGCGCTATGACATTGATATGATTAAATGCATTTATTGCGGATTGTGCCAGGAAGCATGTCCCGTCGACGCGATTGTGGAAGGCCCGAATTTCGAATACGCGACGCTGACGCGCGAGGAGCTGTACTACAACAAGGAGAAATTATTGGCCAATGGTGACCGCTGGGAACCTGAAATCGCGGCCAACATGACCAAAGATGCCCCATACAGGTAAGCCATTATGACGCCAGAACTTGCGACCTCTATTTTATTCTATCTTTTCTCAACCGTGCTGGTGCTTTCTGCCATGATGGTGGTGGCATCGCGCAACCCTGTGCATTCGGTTCTATTCCTTATCCTCGCATTCTTTAATGCGGCGGGTTTATTCCTGTTGCTTGGCGCGGAATTCGCAGCATTTATCCTTGTCATCGTCTATGTTGGCGCTGTCGCCGTGCTGTTCCTGTTCGTCGTTATGATGCTCGACATCAATTTCGAAGAATTACGCAAGGGCGTTTGGAAATCATTACCAGTTGGCATTTTGGTTGGTCTTGTTCTGGTGTCACAAATGGTGATGACCGCGATGAATTGGCAAAGCCTGCCAACCGCAGGGGCAAGCATTCTGTCGCCAGTTGCCAAAACGCTGGCCAAGACCAACACTCAGGCGATTGGCCAGATTTTATATACCGATTATGTGTACCCGTTCCAGATTGCCGGCCTGATTTTGCTGGTGGCGATGATTGGCGCGATTGTGCTCACGCTGCGCGACCGTGGCGGCGTGCTTCGCCAGAATATCAACAGCCAAATCACCCGCAAGCGCAGTGATGCGATTGAAGTACGCAAAGTTCAAAAGGGAGCAGGCATATGATGCCCATCACCATTCATCACTTTTTGGCGGTTGCCGCTATTCTGTTTACCATCGGCGTGTTCGGTATTTTCCTGAACCGCAAGAACATTATCGTTATCTTGATGTCGATTGAATTGATTTTGCTGTCGGTGAACATCAACTTCGTTGCCTTTGGCGCGCAGCTTGGGGACTTAACTGGACAAATCTTCACTCTATTCGTGCTGACTGTTGCGGCTGCTGAAGCAGCCATTGGGCTTGCCATACTTGTGGTCTATTTCCGCAACCGCAATACCATCGCGGTTGACGATATTAATATGATGAAGGGCTAACCGATGCCAATTGAAGTACTTGCCCTGTTTTTTCCACTATTCGGCGCCCTGATAACTGGTTTCTTTGGCCGAAAGATAGGCGACCGCGCATCGCAATTCGTGACCTGCGGCTTTATGCTTGCGCTAACGGTTGTTGCCGTTATGCAATTCAAGCATGTTGCCCTGGATGGTCATAGCAGCAGCTATGTATTGATGCCGTGGATTGAATCCGGTGACTTCAAAGCTAATTGGAGCGTGATGTGGGATACGCTGACCGCCATCATGGTTGGCGTGGTGTCCATTGTTTCCACCTGTGTGCATATCTATTCGGTTGGCTATATGAGCCATGATAAGTGCCAGCCGCGTTTCATGTGCTATTTGTCGCTCTTCACCTTCTTCATGTTGATGCTGGTGACGGGCGATAACCTTATCCAGATGTTCTTTGGCTGGGAAGGCGTGGGGCTTGCATCGTACCTGCTCATTAATTTCTGGTATGAAAAAGAAAGCGCTAACAACGCATCCATCAAGGCGTTCCTTGTCAACCGCGTGGGTGATTTCGGCTTTGTGCTGGGCATCTTTGGCTGCTTTTATATGTTCAACACAGTTGAATTCGCGCCGATTTTCGAACAAGCAAAGAGTTTTGTCGGCAAAGACATGCATTTCCTTGGTATGAGGCTTTCTGCGCTTGATACCGTTTGCTTGTTGTTGTTTGTGGGCGCGATGGGTAAATCCGCGCAATTATTCCTTCATACATGGCTGCCAGATGCGATGGAAGGCCCGACGCCCGTTTCCGCACTTATTCATGCTGCTACCATGGTGACTGCAGGCGTGTTCATGACTGCACGGCTATCACCCTTATTTGAATATGCGCCCATCGCCCTTATGGTCATCACTATTATTGGCGCACTGACATGTATTGTTGCTGCAACGATTGGCCTCACGCAATTCGATATCAAGCGCGTGATTGCGTATTCAACCATGAGCCAGCTTGGCTACATGTTCTTTGCGGCAGGCGTGTCGGCATATTCTGTTTCCATTTTCCATTTAATGACCCATGCGTTCTTCAAGGCATTGCTGTTCCTTGGGGCGGGGTCTGTCATCCATGCGCTGTCGGGTGAGCAAGACATGCGTAAGATGGGCGGTATCTGGAAGATTATTCCAACAACATACGTGTTGATGTGGATTGGTTCGCTGGCATTGGCGGGTATTGGTATTCCTGGTCTTTATGGCTTTGCAGGTTTTTATTCCAAGGATGCGATTTTAGAAGCAGCCTTTGCCGCACATAGCGGCGTAGGGGAGTTCGCGTACTGGATGGGTATCGCAGCGGCCTTCATGACTGCATTCTATTCATGGCGTTTGCTAATGATGACGTTCCACGGCAAGCACAATGGCGATCATCATGTGCTTGAACATGCCCATGAAAGCCCGCCGGTGATGCTAATCCCCTTATTTGTGCTGGCAGCTGGTGCATTGGTTGCCGGTATCGTGTTCTTTGACTATTTCACAGAAAAGGAAGAGCTAGAGCATTTCTGGCGTAACGCATTGCTGGTTCTGGATAGCCATCCCGCCATGGAAGGCATGCACCATGTTCCGCAATGGGTGAAGCTTGCGCCGCTGGTGGCTGCGTTTAGCGGGATTATCTTTGCCGTATTGTTCTATGGCCCATGGAAAGGTGTTCCTGCGGTTATCGCGCGCAGTTTTGGCCCCATCTACAAACTTGTGTTCAACAAATATTACTTTGATGAGATTTATAACTTCATCTTTGTGAAGGGCACGAATGTGCTTGGCCGTCTCTTCTTCCAGTTCGGGGATAATAAAATGATTGATGGACTTGGCCCTGATGGGATATCCGCGCTTTCAAAAACTGCGGCAGCGCAGGTTAGCAAATTGCAAACCGGTTACATCTATCACTATGCTTTTGCGGTGGTGATTGGCCTTGTTGCCTTCCTTATCTGGATTGGGAGGGCTTAAACCATGGAACAACTATTGCAACTTCCATTACTATCCATCGTCAACTTCCTGCCGCTGGTTGGCGTTGCGGTGTTGATGCTGTTGCCTGGGCATGGTGCGGGCACTGATAATACGGCAAAACACATCGCATTCTGGACAAGCGTGGCGACCTTTGCGGTTGCTGCATTCATTCTGTTCCATTTCGATGGCAATTTTACCGGCTTCCAGTTTGTGGAACAGGCCGATTGGATGCAATTGGGCGATGTGAAGGTGCTTTATAAAAAAGGCATCGATGGATTATCGGTCTGGTTCGTCGTCGCATCTGCATTCCTGATGCCGCTATGTATTTTGGCCGCATGGGATAGCGTGAAGGAACGCGTACGTGAATTCATGATCGCGCTGCTGGTTCTGGAAACAATGATGATCGGCATGTTCTCCGCGCTGGATTTCATTCTGTTCTATGTATTCTTCGAAGGCGTGCTATTGCCCATGTTCCTGCTTATCGGTGTGTGGGGCGGTTCGGGCCGAGTGCATGCTGCGTATAAATTCTTTATCTACACATTACTGGGTTCTGTATTGATGCTCGTTGCCGTGATGGCAATGTGCATTCACATGCATACCACCGACATGACCGCGATGTTCAACGCCCATTTCCCCAAGGAATGGCAGACATGGTTGTGGTTCGCGTTCTTTGCATCCTTTGCTGTCAAAACGCCGATGTGGCCGGTTCACACATGGCTGCCTTTCGCCCACGTGGAAGCGCCAACAACGGGTTCGGTTATTTTGGCGGGTATTCTTCTTAAAATGGGGGGGTATGGCTTCATCCGCATTTCGATGCAGATGCTTCCTGAGGCCAGCCATGAATTCACTAACCTCATGTTCATTTTATCGGGGATAGCGATTGTCTATACGTCGCTCGTGGCTTTGGTGCAGGGCGATTTGAAGAAGTTGATTGCCTATTCATCCGTCGCCCATATGGGTTACGTGACGATGGGTGCGTTCACCGGAACGCAGCAGGGGATGGAAGGCAGCGTGATGGTGATGCTGTCACACACGATTGTGTCATCCGCATTATTCCTTTGCGTTGGCGTACTGTACGACCGGTTGCATACGCGTGAGATTTCCCGCTATGGCGGTGTTGTCAACAACATGCCGCACTTCGCATTATTTGCCATGTTGTTCACCATGGCCTCCATCGGCTTTCCGGGAACTAGTGGCTTTGTCGGTGAATTGCTGACAATGCAGGGTGCCTTTATGGTGAACACTTGGATGGCGGCGGTTGCTGGTCTGGGCGTTATCCTTGGCGCATCCTACATGTTGTGGTTATACCGCCGTGTATTCTTTGGCCCGCTGACCAAACCCGATGTTGCGGAAATGAAGGATTTAACATGGAAAGAATACGCCGTGTTCATTCCGCTGGCTGTACTGACCTTATGGATGGGTATTCAACCTGCTGCATTCAAAGACATCACCGCACCAACCTTGAAAGCCATTGTGGAAGCCTATCATCGCGGCGCGCCTGTCATATCAGAAGTATTACCCAATACTCAAACGCAGCTCCCAACCAAGAAACCCGCCATACGGGGTGAGCATTAATCATGAACATGACTGATCTATATCCTGTTGCTTCTGAAATTTTTCTGGCCTGTGCCGGAATGGTGCTGTTGTTGTGGGGCGCAATTGCGGGTGATAAAGCCACGGGCAAAATTACCTTCGTAACCGGTATTGTCTTCATCATTGCGATGTTTACAGCTTCCCATCACGAGGCAGCCAAAGCTATCGTCATGGGCGGGCATGTGGGTTCGAACGCCTATGTATTGTTGGTCAAAATATTACTGCTGCTCTCTGCGCTTGCATCTTTGGTGCTCAGCCAGCATTTCCTTAAATCATCCAAACTCAGCCGCCCGGAATACCCCGTACTCATTCTCTTTGCCACGCTTGGTATGATGTTGATGGTGTCTGCGGAAAGCTTGCTTGGTTTGTATATGGGCTTGGAACTGCAAAGCTTGACGTTATATGTGCTGGCCGCGTTCCGCCGCGATAATGCCAAATCATCCGAAGCTGGTTTGAAGTATTTCGTGCTTGGCGCTTTGGCATCCGGCCTACTGCTTTATGGTATCTCGCTCATTTATGGCGGTACAGGCACTGTTTTGTTCAGCAAACTGCATGAAGTTGTAGTAGCAGGTAAGCCGCCCGTTGAATTGGTGCTAGGTTTTGTATTCATTCTTGCTGCCATGGCATTCAAAATTTCTGCTGTGCCGTTCCATATGTGGACACCGGATGTGTACGAAGGCGCGCCAACGCCCGTCACCGCATTCTTTGCGGCGGCTCCCAAACTTGCTGGCATTGCGCTGCTGATTAAACTTCTGTATGTGCCGTTTTCCGGCCTGCTGGCTCAATCAACCCCCATCATGCTGGTGTTATCGGTTGCATCTATGGCGCTTGGCGCGTTCGCGGCTATCGCACAAAGCAATATCAAACGCATGATGGCCTACAGCTCCATCGGGCATGTTGGGTTTGCGTTGGTTGGTCTTGTGGCTGGCGGCGTTGAAGGCGTGCAGGCAACGTTATTATATCTTCTCATCTATCTGCCGATGACACTTGGTGCATTCGGTATCATCCTCTCGCTGCGCCGCGATGATGTGTATCTGGAACAGATCAGTGATTTGGCTGGCCTATCCAAGACGCGCCCTGCGCTTGCGGCGATTATGACCGTGTTCATGTTCTCGATGATGGGTATTCCGCCGCTGGCTGGGTTCTTCAGCAAGTTCTATGTGTTCTTGGCTGCCGTAGAAGCTGGCTATGTATGGCTTGCAGTACTCGGCGTATGCCTAAGCGTGGTGGGTGCGTTTTACTATCTGCGCGTCATTAAAATTATGTATTTTGATAAGCAGATGGAACCGTTTGACCGTGTTTCCGGCTGGGGCGTTGCAACCTTGCTTGGCGTTACAGTGCTGTTTATACTGGCACTTGCCGTGAAGCCGGATTGGGCGCTCACGCTGACGCAACATGCAGCACAAGCACTGATAAATTAATTTAATTATTTGGCATATTTAAAATATGGAACTGCCTCCGGGCTATACCTATATCTCGCTTGAAAAAGTTGGAAGTACGAACGAGGAAGCTGCACGCTTTCTGGATGAAGGTGCTGCACATGATCGCAGTGTAATAACCGCTAAAGAACAAGCAGGTGGCCGCGGACGCGGTAACCGCACATGGTCATCACCACCAGGCAATCTCTATGCGACGTTGGTGTTGCAACCAGACCGTCCCGAAATTGAATGGCCGCAACTGTGTTTTGTGTTGTCGTTGGCGATTGCGGAAAGTTTGCAGAATATTTTATCGAACAGAGTTCAGGTACAGGTGAAATGGCCGAATGATGTTTTGGTCAATTCCAAGAAAATCTCCGGCATATTATTGGAAGCGCATCACACGCAATCCGGCAAAAAAGCGATGCTGGTTGGCTTTGGCGTGAACTGCCGCAATCACCCAGATGGCGCATTATTCCCCGCTACCAATCTGTTTCTGGAAGGTGCCAAACAGCAAGATGTGACTCCTGAAGCCGTTCTGACCCATATTTTACAGCAATTCGAGCCGCTTTACCAAAATTGGCAGGCATTGGGACTTAAAAACATTCGCCCTGCATGGCTAAATCTTGCTAAAAACTTAGGTGAAACCATATCTGTTCGTGTATCGGAGTTTCTGCCGGATGGCGGAAAAATCACCGGCACATTTATGGGCGTGGATGAAGAAAGCGGCGCCTTGCTGCTGAAAGAAAGCGACGGCCTTGTGCATCGTATCACGCATGGCGATGTTTTCTTTCCCGAGAAAGTTATGAGCGATTGAATGTTACTGTGTATTGATGCCGGAAATACCAATGTTGTCTTTGCTGCCTATGATGGGCAGACGTTGAAAGGCGCGTGGCGCAGCGCGACCGACCCCAAGCGCACGAAGGACGAATACAACGCGTTCTTGTCGCATTGGCTGAAGGAAGCGGGCATCAAACCAAGTGATTTTAAAGCTGCCATCATCGCATCCGTGGTGCCTGATTTAGACTTCACACTCAAAAGCCTGTGCCGCCAGTTCTTCAATTGCGAGCCGTTGATTATCGGCCAGACGCAAATGGAATTGGGTATCAAAGCATTGTTGCCACGCCCGCAGGAAGTAGGTGCAGATCGATTGGTGAACGCGGTTGCCGCGTGCCATTTATACGGCCCACCACTGATTATCATCGATTTTGGCACAGCGACAACATTCGACGTTGTGGATGCTGAAGGGTATCGTGGCGGCGCGATTGCGCCCGGCATCAACCTGTCATTGCAAGCTTTGCACATGGCGGCGGCAAAACTTCCGCGCATCAATGTAGACAGACCGCAGCATGTGATTGGTACGACGACAATTGAAGCGATGCAGTCCGGCGTGTATTGGGGCTATATCGGCCTCATTGAAGGATTGATTGCGCGGCTGCGCTCCGAATATGAAAAAATAAGTAAGACTCCCATGACGGTGATTGCCACAGGCGGGCTTTCACCGTTGTTCCAAACAGGAACGCCCATCATCCAAAAAGTGGATATGGATTTAACGCTTGTGGGCCTGCGCCTGATTTACGAAAAGAATAAGCAATGAACGCGAAGACCAAAGACCTTTATCGTCCTGGTGACGATGCGCTGTATTTTTTGCCATTAGGCGGTGCAGGCGAAATTGGAATGAACCTCAGCCTGTATGGCACCGCCGGAAAATGGCTGATGGTCGATTTGGGCGTGACCTTCGCCGATGAAACTATGCCGGGCATCGATGTAATTATGCCAGACCCAACGTTTATTGCAGAACGTAAGCATGATTTAGTGGGTTTGGTGCTAACCCACGGCCATGAAGATCATTTGGGCGCGATTGAATATCTGTGGCCACAATTGGAATGCCCCGTTTATGCAACGCCATTCACGGCAGCATTATTGCGCGCCAAGCTGAAGGAGCGTGATTTACAACATAAAATTAGAATTATCGAAGTGCCGTTATCGGGCAGCGTGAAGCTGGGACCGTTCGAGATGCAATGGGTGAACATCACGCATTCTATTCCTGAATCGAATTGCATCATCATCAAAACCAAACACGGAAATGTGCTGCACACGGGCGATTGGAAATTTGACCCAGCGCCAATGGTTGGAAATGTCAGTGATGTGGAAACTTTAAAAGCACTGGGCAGCAAAGATACTCTGGCCATCGTCATGGATTCCACTAATGCGATGGTGCCGGGGCATTCCGGTTCTGAAAAAGATGTGCGTGAACAATTCCGTAAGATTTTCAAGAATTACGAACATCGTATTGTGGTGACGTGTTTTTCCAGCAATGTTGCGCGCTTGCTTTCCATCTATTATGCGGCGCGTGAAAATGGCCGCGAAACAGCGTTGGTCGGGCGTTCATTATGGCGCATGGAACAAGCAGCACGTGATACGGGCTATATTCCCAATGATGTGCATTTTTTAAATGAAGAAGAAGCAGGATATGTACCGCGCGATAAGGTCGTTTATATCTGCACTGGCAGCCAAGGCGAGTTCCGCGCCGCGCTGACCAAGCTTGCAACCGACAGCCATCAGGAGTTGGCGTTGGAGGAGGGTGATGTGGTCATGTATTCATCGCGTGAAATCCCCGGAAATGAAAAAGCCATCGCCAAAGTTCAAAACGCACTGGTACGCCAAGGCATCCAGATTGTGACCGACAAAGATTATCCTATCCACGTATCGGGCCATCCGTGCCAAGATGAATTGACGCAGATGTATCAATGGGTGCGACCGCAAATCGCATTGCCGGTGCATGGCGAAATGCGTCACCAATTGGAAAATGCGCGTATCGCCAAATTGTGCCAAGTGCCGCATTCGCTTATTCCAGCGAACGGGCAAATCATTCGCTTATCCGCAAAAGAAGCACCGGAAAAAGTCGGCGAAGTGCAATCGGGCCGCTGGGTATTGGATGGTATCAAGGTGCGCCCATTATCTGACAGCGCATTCAAAGACCGCACCAAGATGATGTGGAACGGCATGGCCGTTGTGACCTTGGTGGTAGATGAAAAAGGCCAGCTTTTGGTCGATCCGCAAATCACCATTAAAGGCTTTGGCGTAGATGACAGTGCGCGCAGCGAACAGGATAAGAATATCGCGCGTAACGCCGTGATTGATGCGTTTGAAACCATGCCCAAATCCCAGCGTATCGATGACGTTGCCGTACAACATGCGGTGAAGAACGCGGTGCGTAGAGCAATGAATGAACGTTACGGCAAAAAGCCAATGACCGAAGTGCATGTGATGCGGGTATAGATATGAATTTTTCCAGCGGCATCGTTGTATTCTTCATTATCTGGTGGGTTGCCATCTTTGCCGTATTGCCATGGGGTGTGAAACACCCCGCGTTTCAGCAAAAGGGCATTATGAACGGCACACCCATGCAACCGAATATGAAGAAGGTTGTGTTATATACCACGCTGCTGACCATCGTGTTATGGCTTATCGTTTATGCGCTGGTGGAATCCGACATCATTTCTTTCGCACGCATGGCCAAGCAATTCGCAACAGAGGATAAACTATGAGCGGCTATTGTATCAAAGCTCCAAATCATGATGTCCATGCACATTATCACAACGAGCAATACGGCTTCCCCTTAATCAAAGAGCATGAATTATTTGAACGGCTGTGTTTGGAGATTTTTCAGGCAGGGCTATCGTGGGAAATTGTTCTTAAAAAACGCCCGCAGATGATTAAAGCATTCGATAAGTTTAATGTGAACAAGGTGGCGGCGTATAATGCGGCCGACATCAAACGTCTGTTGGCGGATGAAGGTATCATCCGCAATCGTTTGAAGGTTGAAGCGATTATCGAGAATGCTAAGCGCTTGATTGCGCTGCGTGATATTTACAAAGAAAAGACGCATAAAGGCATGTCGGCGTTTCTTTCGTATCACCATCCGTTGACCAAAGCCGAATGGGTCAAATTATTCAAAAAACATTTCAAATTCGTAGGCGGGGAGATTGTTGGTGAATTTTTGATGAGCATCGGTTACCTACCGGGCTCGCACGCTGAAACCTGCCCCGTTTATAAACGCCTGAAAAAAGATTATGATTTGCCGTGGCTGACCGCGCAGAAGAAGGGCTTTGCATACAAATGATAAACCTTCTCTTTTTACTATTCGCACTGGTTGCGGGCCCTGCGTTTGCTCAAGACGTCACTTTAAAAGAAGCTGGTCAAACCATCCGCGTTGATACCGCCGCATGCCGTTATGTCACTAAGCATGTGCCAGATGCTGATGTGGCCTATAAGCCGGGCGTGGATGTGCATGGCAAGAAAGTCGTGCCAGCCGATATAACCCCGCAGACCGATTACCATGTGGAAGATTCTATGTATCTTCGCCTCACACTCGATGCTGCTAAAGCATTTGGTTTGAAGGTTCCGAAAATTCCAACCGTTGTGACGGGGAATAATCCAAACGTTCCGGCGGTCATGTCGGAAACGGTGGCAGGATACATCACCTTCAAGCGCGGGAAGGCCTATTTAAACGGCAAGCCGTTGGATGACGCGGGACAAAGCCAATTGGCGGTATTATGCCGTAATCAAAAGCCGCAATAACGCCGCAAATCACCCCACATGTGGGGTGACAATTGACGCGTAATTAGATAGCTTCAACATCCATCCAGCTATTCAAAAGAAGATTAAAATCCCCATGCGTTTATCCCAATATTTCCTGCCTACACTTAAAGAAAATCCAACCGAAGCACAGATTGTCTCGCACCGCTTGATGCTGCGCGCTGGCCTTGTGCGTCAGACTAGCGCTGGCATCTATGCGTGGTTGCCGATGGGGTATCGTGTGCTGCGTAAGATTGAACAGATAGTACGTGAAGGCCAAGACGAAGCAGGCGCACAAGAAGTATTGATGCCCACTATCCAGCCAGCCGAGCTGTGGCAGCAATCTGGCCGCTATGAAGCGTATGGCAAAGAAATGCTGCGTATCAAGGATCGCCATGACCGTGAAATGCTGTATGGCCCAACCAACGAAGAAATGATTACCGATATTTTCCGTGCCTCCGTCAAGACGTACCGTGATGTGCCGAAAAACCTGTATCACATGCAATGGAAATTCCGCGATGAAGTGCGCCCACGTTTTGGCGTAATGCGTGGCCGCGAATTCCTGATGAAAGATGCCTATTCATTCGATTTGGATAAGGCAGGCGCAAAAATCGCGTACCAGAAGATGTTCTTGTCCTATTTGCGAATTTTCGCACGTATGGGCTTGCAAGCTATCCCGATGCAAGCAGATACCGGCCCCATCGGCGGTGATATGAGCCATGAATTCATCATTCTTGCCGAAACCGGAGAAAGCGGCGTGTTCTGTCATCCAGACTGGGTAAAGACTGATCCGTTGAAAGAAGCGGTAAGTTATAACGATGATTTGAACCCGTTCTTTGATAAATACACCAAGCTTTATGCGGCGACTGATGAAAAACATAAACCCGGCGCAGCGGGTTTGCCTGACAACGAATTATTGCAGGCACGCGGGATTGAAGTGGGGCATATCTTCTACTTCGGCACAAAGTATTCCGAACCGATGGGCGCAAAGGTCACAGGCCCGAATGGTGATTTAATCACATTGGAAATGGGTTCGTATGGTATTGGCGTATCACGTTTGGTCGGTGCGATTATCGAAGCATGCCACGATGATGCAGGCATCATCTGGCCGGAAGCGGTGGCGCCATACAAGGTTGGCCTATTGAATTTGAAGGCGAATGATGCGGCAGCAACCAAGATTTGCGATGGCATCTATGCCAGCCTACAACAAGCAGGGGGTGAAGTGCTGTATGATGACCGCGATGAACGCGCTGGCACGAAGTTTGCCGATTGCGATTTAATCGGTCTGCCTTGGCAAATCATCGGCGGCAGAGGTCTTGATAAAGGCTTGGTGGAACTGAAAAACCGCAAGACGGGCGAACGCGCTGAAGTCACAATCGAAGACGCACTAAAGAAAGTATGTGGTAAATAAATGTTCAGTGTTTTCGAGCGCACAGTTGCATGGCGGTATCTGCGTTCCAAGCGTAGCGAAGGGTTCATCTCCGTTATCAGCTGGTTCTCGCTGCTTGGCATTACGCTTGGCGTTGCGACACTGATTATCGTGATGGCAGTGATGAACGGTTTTCGCGCGGAATTATTCTCCCGCATTCTCGGGCTGAACGGTCATCTCAATATCTATGCACAGCGCGGCAATATGAATCCCGATGAAGCCTTCTTTGCCGAGCTTGCCAAAATCCCGAATGTAAAAGGCATCACGCCATTGGTCGAAGGCCAGGTGCTGACATCGACTGCGGCAGCGGCTTCTGGTGCAGTTGTGCGCGGTATTAAACCAGCAGATTTAAAGGTTAAACCTGTCCTTTCCAAAAAAGTGGTACAGGGTAGCCTTGATGCGTTTCAAGGGGATGGTGTTGCCATTGGTATCCGCATGGCACAGCGCCTGAATTTAAGGGTTGGCGGAAAAGTTACCCTGGTAAGCCCACGCGGGATGCAAACGGCATTTGGCACTGTACCGCGTATTCAGGCATTCCCTATTGCGGCGATTTACGATGTGGGCATGTTCGAGTTCGATAATAACTTCGTCTTTATGCCGATGGATACCGCGCAGAATTTCTTTGGCATGGGGCAGGGTGTTACCATGTTGGAAATGATGGTCACAGATCCCAATAATATGAATGATGTTTATGATAATGTCGTGAAAACGGCGGATGCAAAATCAAAACAGGCTTTACGCTTGCTCAGCTGGCGCGATGTGCATGCAAGCTTCGTCAATGCGTTGCAGGTTGAACGTAATGTAATGTTCCTCATACTTACACTGATTATTATTGTGGCTGCATTTAACATTATCTCCGGCATGATTATGCTGGTGAAGGATAAAGGCCGAGACATCGCTATCCTGCGTACCATGGGCGCATCACGGGGCTCTGTGATGCGTATATTCTTCCTGTCGGGGGCCTCTATCGGCGTGATTGGTACCCTTGTGGGTGTCGGTTTGGGGGTTGGGTTCAGTCTTAACATCGAAAACATCCGCCATGGGCTGCAGGCGCTAACGGGAACCGAATTATTCTCGCCTGAGATATACTTCCTATCGCAACTCCCCGCCAAACTGGATATGGGCGAGGTGATGCAAGTGGTCATCATGGCGCTTGGCCTGTCGTTCCTTGCAACGCTTTATCCGTCATGGCGCGCTGCACGTCTCGATCCGGTGGAGGCATTACGCTATGAATAGTGTCCTGATTGCTAATGACTTGCGTAAAAGCTTCCGCAGTGGTGAAAATCGTCTGGACGTATTGCGCGGCGTGAATGTCACCTTGAATGCTGGCGAAATGGTTGCCCTGGTTGGTCCATCGGGCTCCGGTAAATCCACCTTGCTGCAAATCATCGGATTGCTGGATAAAGCCGATTCAGGTGAGTTGATTATTGGCGGCGAGAAGGTCGTTGCAAATAGCGATGAGCAGCGCACAGCCCTTCGTTCCAAACGCATTGGTTTTGTCTATCAATTCCATCATCTGTTGCCTGAATTTACTGCACAGGAAAACGTCTCCCTTCCGCAGATGATTGCTGGCCGCTCCCCATCGGTTGCTGCGGATAGGGCCAAAGAATTATTAACAAAAGTGGGGTTGGCGCAGCGACTCACTCATCGTCCCGCCGAGCTATCAGGGGGCGAACAGCAACGCGTGGCTATTGCTAGAGCGCTGGCGAATAAACCACAATTACTCATTGCTGATGAACCGACCGGTAATCTTGACCATGCAAATTCAGGGATGGTCTTTAACGTTTTGAAGGAAGTCTGCGTTAACGAACAGGTTGCGATTCTAATGGCGACGCATAATCTTGAATTGGCGCAACTATTAAACCGTGTTATTGAAATGAAAGACGGCACTGCCGTTTAGATTCTTACACGGCATAGTACATGGCTTCTGGCGCACAGGCGATTACACCAAACCTATCCCGCGATGAACAGCAGCGCGGCCGCCAAATTGTTCGCCATGCATTGCGTAATTTCACCAGCGAATTGCTGGTTTTTCATAATCCCAAAGTGAATCTGGCAGAGATGGACGATCTATATGATCGTCCAATCGACATCGTATTGCTGCATCGCTCCAAAGGCTTGATGGGTATTAGTATCAAAAGCGGCGAAATCGTTGAAGAAAACGGTGATCTTGTCAGTCAATATCAACCGAACAAACAATATTACAAAATTATCGACCCGATTAAGCAGGCACAAAAAGCGATGACTGCTTTGCTGGATGCGTGCGACCCAACATTAAAAGAATTCGTGCCGATTAGCGTTGTCGTGTTTTATCCCGATACGCATAAATCGGAATTTACCAAAGCTAA
Source organism: uncultured Rhodospirillales bacterium (assembly GCA_964568585.1). Classification (GTDB taxonomy): domain Bacteria; phylum Pseudomonadota; class Alphaproteobacteria; order UBA9219; family RGZA01; genus RGZA01. The sequence goes on along the minus strand of CAZMQI010000030.1, from coordinate 1,176 downwards.
TCCATTATTCCTGTTTGAAGAACACATTGAAGACGAAAAAAATCTGCAAAACCATTTGCTGGATTTGTTTTTGGAAAGCTGGGATGCACAAAAGGCATTAAAATATGCTGGCAATGCAACCCGGATCAAAGAATTCCTCAAAACCCATAGCGATAACAATATCGAACGGGTAGAGCGCAAGGAAACGCTGACCAAGCTTGGTGTGCGCGAAGAAAAGAAGGCTTATGTTCTTCCGCAAAAACCGACACCAAGCGCAGCAGCTGCCAAAGCTGCCGCTACGCTTCCGCCACGCGCTGCGGTTACGACCCGCCCACAATCATTTTCGCCTGCATCTTCGGCCCAACAAAGGCTTAACGGGCAAAGCACAGCCGCGCAAAGACCTGCGCCACATAAGAGCGCACAGCAAAAGCCATCTGAAAAGAATAGTGGGTCGCATAAAGTGGCTGTCACAAAGACTATGACGGGCCGCGTGGCAGTTCCGCCTATTAAACCTGTTACCCGCAAACGCGTTGATCTTTCGATTGAACCGCAAAAGAACCCGCTGGTTAGTTTTTTTCAGGATATGGAAGAGCGCTGGCGTTATGAAGAACGCGTCGCGCTCTCAGGTGGCCAATGGGGCATGGTCGTTGCCTGTGCCGCTATCGTCGTATGCGTTGCCTATTTTATCGGTCGCAATGCCGGTATCATCATGCGTATGCACTAAGTAGTATTACTTGCTGATACGCAAATTCGATAATGAATCGCCAATCGTCTGAAATGCGCTATGCAATGTATCAGATGTGGGCGAGTTAAAGAAATAATCCGGCTTTGATGCACAATTGCTGTACAGACTTGCGATGCTGGTATCATTCAAATCATACAGCAGTGTATAGACAATAATACCTTTCGCTTTCATTGCATTGCATACGGCCAAGGTGCGTTCATCCAGTTCATCAACCGCTTGGCTGCTATTGGTGGTTCCAAGCTTATTATCCGACAAATACCAATAAGATGTGCGGGTAGAATTGCTCATAGTGTTCTGACCGTCGGTCAGGATAATGGCAACCTTAGTCATATGCTCTGTGCCATAATCCAGCGGCAGGTCATTGGCAATCATTGTGCCGCCCCACAGCCCGAGCCATATTGGTGACAGCATGCGCCATCCCCAAACCGCGCCAAGGTTGACGTGGGTATTGC
>CAZMQI010000029.1:0-25130 GCA_964568585.1 uncultured Rhodospirillales bacterium | reverse complement strand
GGTGAACACCACCAAGGAAGAGCTTGGCAATGGTTGCTCCGATGCAGCCTCCGGCATAATCATATGATGCTGTTTTTGTGGCATATAATGCGCTACTTCACGCCTGCAATCCGCAACCAATGCATCCACATCCAGATTTAATGTGTTAGCATACGCACGCACAAAACCCACCGCGTAAGTGCGCGCTGGCAAATCGTTGAAACGACTTTCTTCAATCGCCAATAAATGCTGCGGTTTGATTTTCACTTCAGCGGCGATATCTTCTATCGCGTAATTCGCGGCTTCTCTGGCTGCACGTAAAATCTCCCCGACTTTTTGTTTGGTCGGTATGGATGGAACAGTTGCCGCCTGTTTAATTTCTTCGGTTTTGTGTTGTAGAATTTCGGAGAGCAGTTCAGGTGACTGGCCAGAGCTTTCAAGCTCCATGGACGCCGGAACATCAGACTGCACTTCCGTTACCTGATTGATGTGCTGATCGCCCGCTTTTTGGATTTGCGATGCATCCACCACTAATCCATCCACTTCGACCTTGGCGGCAAGACCACGCAGACTATCCAGCGCTTCACTTGCTTGTGCCAATGCATCGCTTGCCGCAGATGCCTCAGCGAAGGTTTCAACTTTTCCTTCGTCGTTCTGGCCGCCTGTTGTGGATGTGCTAGATGTCATATCAAACGATAACTGATTTACTGAAAGCTGGTTGTTGGAACGCGCCATATAGTCGGAATACCTGAATCAACGTGGTCTGCCTAAATTATCACCACATCCCGTTGTTTTAGCAAAGGAAAAGGCCACCTGTCCATCATTTCGGCTGTGTTATTTATAACGGCTGTTGGTTTTTATCATCACCTAAAAAAGGGGGCTGAATAATGGCAAGTGCCAGCGGGATTAAGATCTACGCTTTAAGGCAGTCTCTGCTTCGGCCATTAATTCAGCCAGAATCTCGGCGACGCTCTGTTCTTTTTCAACCATGCCAACGCTTTGCCCCGCCATCACGGAGCCTGTATCGACATCGCCTTCCACAACCGCGCGGCGTAAGGCGCCTGCCCAGAAATGTTCGATTTCGAGCTGGGCCGCTTTTTGGTCCAATTCGCCCTTATCAAAACGGGCAATGACATCACGTTGCTTTTCCATGAATGCACGGGTGCCATCATTGGCAAGCGCCCGCACAGGGATAACAGGGAATCTTGCATCCAGCGCCAAGCTTGGTTGGGCATCGCGTGCTGCACCGCGCATAAAAGCTTTTTTGAAATTCGCATGAGCAATGCATTCGCTAGCACAAACAAAACGTGTGCCCAGTTGAACGCCTGCTGCGCCCATTTCCAAAAAGGCCAACATGCCTTCACCGCGCCCAATACCGCCAGCCACAAATACGGGCACTTCGGTAATATGCGGCAGGATTTCCTGTGCTAATACGAAGGTACTCACGGGGCCGATATGGCCGCCCGCTTCCATGCCTTCAATCACGATGGCATCTGCGCCGCTGCGAATAAGTTTTTTGGCAATTACCAAAGCTGGCGCGAATGCCAGAACTTTGGCACCACCATTTTTCGCACGGGTGATTGCCGCTGCAGGTGGTAACCCGCCCGCCAATACGATATGCGAAACTTTTTCTTCGATGCATACATCAATCAATGCATCAAGCTGCGGATGCATAGTGATGAGGTTGACGCCAAATGGTTTGGTTGTCAGCGCGCGGGTTGCTTTAATTTCCGCACGTAATAAATCGGTGTTCATCGACCCGCATGCAATGACACCAAATGCACCAGCATTTGATAATGATGAGACGAGCTTACGTTCCGAAACCCATGTCATCGCTCCGCCCATAATGGCGAGTTCAGAGCCTAGAAAATCGCGGCCACGCTTGGTTATCTTTGCAAGATAAGGAGAAACAGCCATTACGCCGCATCAAGTTGATAGGTGGTGTGCAGCGTGCGTAAAGCAAGTTCGGTATATGCTTCCTCAATCAACACCGAAATCTTGATTTCGGAAGTAGATACCACCTGAATGTTGATGCCCTTATCGGCCAAAGCTTTGAACATCATCTGGCCAACACCGGCATAGGAACGCATGCCAACACCGACAACAGAAATCTTCACGACATCCTTGTTGGTTTGCAGTTCTTTGTACGCGATGGTTTCTTTGTTGGTGGTCAACGCTTCGGTTGCACGCAACAAATCAGCGCGTGGCACGGTGAAGGTCACGTCAACGGTTTTCCCGTCATCGGATGCGGCTTGCACGATCATATCGACGTTGATGTTTGCCTCCGCCATAGGTCCAAAAATGCGGGCGAGCATACCTGGCTTGTCTTCAACATTGGTCAGGGTAATGCGTGCTTCGTCACGGCTATGTGCCAGCCCAGTGACCATTTGTTTTTCCATCATGGCGTCCTCATCAGTTAAAAAAGTTCCGGGTAAATCGCTACCCACGGTTGTTTCAAATGTCGAAAGTACCTGAACGGGTACTTTATAATTCATGGCAAGTTCAACCGAACGCGTCTGCAGAACTTTGGAACCTAATGAAGCCAGTTCCAGCATTTCTTCATATGCAATACGGCTAATCTTCTTTGCTTTTTGCACCACGCGCGGGTCGCTCGTGTAAATGCCATTCACATCCGTATAAATATCGCAGCGGTCGGCTTTCAATGCAGCGGCAAGCGCCACCGCCGATGTATCGGAACCACCACGGCCAAGCGTCGTGATACGATTGCCGCCACCGTTTTTGGATGGGCGTGTCACGCCTTGGAAACCTGGAATGACGGGGGTGATGTTTTGTTTGAAACAATCCTGCATCAGCTCCACGCCAATTTCATCGATGCGCGCTTTCTCATGCTTGTCGCTGGAATAGAACGGTAATTGCCAACCTTGGTAGGAACGCGCCTTCACATCCAGCTGTTGCAATGCCAGCGCCATAAGACCGCTGGTCACCTGTTCGCCCGATGCAACAACCACGTCATATTCCGATGGATCATAGGATGGGGTAATGGTGCGAACATATTCAACCAGTTGGTTAGTCACACCCGACATCGCGGAAACGACCACAACAACCTTGTGACCTAAATCAAGCTCCGCCTTCACCTTTTTCGCAGCATTTTGAATGCGCTCAGGATTTGCAACGGAGGTACCACCAAATTTTAAAACAAGCGTCGCCATGATGTGTCATTATATGGATTGTTTTTAAGAAGCGCAGAACCTATCTTTCAGCATAAGAATACGCAAGTACCTTAATATGGGGTCTTTAACGTTATGGCTAAAAGAAAAACCGTTAATGCTGAGGAAATCAGCCGTTTTTCAGCATTGGCTGAGCAGTGGTGGAACCCCGCTGGGCCCATGGCACCTCTGCACAAACTTAATCCGGTACGCCTTGATTATATTAAAAGTAAAATTTCCGCGCATTTTAAACAGCACAAAGATTTAAAAATCATCGACATTGGTTGTGCCGCAGGCTTGGTCAGCGAGCCCCTCGCGCAATGGGGCGCAGATGTAACGGGCATAGATGCGAGCGAAAAATTAATCGAAGCCGCCAAGCTTCACGCCGAACAAAGCAAAGTAAATGCCACCTACCGCGCCAGCGATGTCGATGCGTTGGTCGCATCAAAAGAAACATTCGATGTCGTCATGGCATTGGAAATTATCGAACATGTGGACGAACAAGCGCATTTCGTGAAGCAAGCCGCAAAGCTTTTGAACAAAAATGGCTTAATCATTTTCTCAACACTCAACCGCAGTCCGAAGGGATTTTTGCTGGGCATTGTTGGCGCGGAATATATCATGCGCTGGCTGCCACGTGGCACGCATGATTGGCGGCAATTCGTCAAACCATCCGAACTCTCTGGCTGGTTATCCGATGCAGGCATGACGACGAATGATATTGTCGGGCTTTGCTATAACCCGCTTTCGGGTACCTTCGCCATCAACGAAAGTGATGTTGATGTGAATTACCTCATCACCGCATCACGCTGTACATCACGCACATAAAAAAAGAGGCCCGGTAAAAGGCCCCTTTTATGTCTCAATTTCTAACGCTTAAGCTGATGGATTATCCAGCTTGCTTGCTGGGCGCGTAGCCACACGGTCAGCAGGGCGAACGCTCACTGGTTCTGCAACAGGCGCTGTAACTGCAGCAAGCTTTGTATCCACTGGTGGTCTTTGAGCCGCAACTGTTGGTGCCGCTGTGAGACGAGCATTGTTCACGCTCGCTGTTGAAATCGAACGGCTATCCACAACTTCGGGACGCACCAATGCTCTGTCCGCAGCTGGCGCAGAACGTAATCGCTGCTCTAATAGCTGCATGTTAATTCGTTCTTGTGCCAGATGAACTTGAGCACCGCGTTCGCGTGCTTCATGTACCCAGCGATTGCCATTTAAAATACTCATGAGCGTGCTCCAAGACTATTGATGATGTGGAATGCAGCACCAACGCTGGCATATTCATTCACGCCTTCGATAATCAAGTCTTCTGATTTCGGTGAGCTTTTCGCATCAACCGGTTCGAAGATGGCATAATATTCTTCCCATTTTTCTTTGACGAATTCCAAAATAATCTTGCGACCTTCTGGGCTCGCTTGCTTTGCTTTTTCTTCCAGTCTGTGAAGAATGTCTGCAAAATGGAATTCTAGTTCACCAAGCACCGCCTCATCGGTCTGCTTTTGGACGAATTCTTTTTCCATACCCTTGCTGATGGCGTGGATGGCGGGCCAATGGTCGCCCACAGGGCCCATTTCATGGCCAGCGATCATCAAGCCGTTTTTGAGTGTCTGTAATAGGGTGTCGTCGTTCATAGTACTTTCTCTCCTCCGTCGTACAGGGTCTGGTTTTTCCAATTTCGAGTTATCCTCGATATCCCCTGATAAGAAATCACCATAACACGGTTTTTTTGAAAGTATTAGATGATTGTATTTTGAAAACGAAGAAAAATGTACATTTTACAGTAATAAATGGGTAATCTTTAAGTAAAATTCATGGTTAATAAGTAGTGAATACTAATAATACTAAAATCTATACTTGCAAATAAAAGTCTTTATTCATAATATTTGGTAAATATCAAAGTAATTACCTTAGTAGTTAAGGTAACTACTTAAGTAAAAAGTTGAATCTATGCTTGCTGGTCGAAAATTAATACGTCAGAAGCCGACTTAGCCTGTAGATTTATTGCAACAGAGCCAAATTCTTCCTGACCCCCTGAAACAGACTGGGAAACAGGTGGGTAAAGGATGGCCAAGGCATCGCCTTCACGCAATTCATGACCTTCAATCGTCAGCGTGCCAGTTGCTATCTGGATCCACACTTTTCGTCCCGGCTTCACATCAAACGACACCACTTTATTTGCATCAATCTGCGTTCTGTAAAGATCGAGATTCTGGTGGATGGTGATGACACCACGCTTCTCCCCATCATTGCGCGCAGCAATCAAACACAGCTTGTTATGCATATCTTCTGCTGCGATTTTGGTTTGCTCATAGGATGGTTTAAGGCCACGTGCTTCGGGAAATACCCATATCTGCAATAGGCGCGTGCCTTCAACATCAGATGCGTTGAATTCACTATGTTCAATGCCCGTGCCCGCACTCATGCGTTGTACATCATATGGCAAGATGCTGGTACCATTGCCGATACTGTCTTTGTGTGCAAGCGCCCCTGTCAGCACGATGGTGATGATTTCCATATCACGATGACCATGCGTACCAAAGCCTTGCGATGGAGCAATTACATCATCATTGATGACGCGTAGATTGCCAAAGCCCATATGGGTACTGTCATGATATTCGCCGAAGGAAAAACTGTGATAGCTTTTGAGCCAATCTATATTCGTATAGCCGCGTTCTTTTGATGCGCGCTTGGTGATAATCAATTTTTTGGGTGCAGTTTGCTCTGATGTTTGAGCGGCAGTCTTGGTCAGGTTCATCAATTTTTCTCCTTCACTGGTTCATCTAGTGAAGTAGCTTTTATTAACGCTTTATCAAGCATGATTTATAAACTGCTGATAAAACTCCTCGCAAAAGACACAGGCAAGAAACCAAAGCCTATCATTCCTCATGTATAACGGATTTTTGCCATATTTTGCGTCGTTTCAGTAAAGGGTTCTTAGGTTTTTACAGTGATAAATAATGGCTTATTCAACAGCGTCCCTGTTATTTATCAGTTATCCACGTGTCAATTTCTGTTTCACAAAAAACATCACCGTATGCCAAAGCAATAGTCAGTGCAGCCATCACGGTGTGCGTAGTGCTGATTTGTTTTGCAACGCCGGCCTTTGCACAAGGCGTAGGAACGCCACCTCTATCACTTGCAAAATGGATCGGCGTGGATCCATCGCTGACTGCCGGAACATTCCTTGGCATCATCACTGCGTCGTTCATCTATCTTTTTTCTACATGGCTCGCAATTCGTGACCGAAGCCAGATTTATCTGATGCTGATGGTGCTGTGCCTCATGTTGCATCTGGCCGCAGCCAGCGGTTACATGGATCGTATCAGCAATGACGTGCTAGCGGTTATCATCATCAAGCACACCTCGTTGATTTTGTTTTATGTGTTTAGTGCCCTGTTCACGATTGTGTATCTGGAACTGGATGTATTGCAGCCACACATCCGTTACCTCTTATACGTGGTGATTGCTGGATTGATGGGTCTGTTTGCAGTGGCCCTCATCGACATCAACTTCGTAAGCCAATGGCTACCTTTTGTCGGCGTAGGCGTCATCTTCATATATATACTGGCAGGGCTGTTTGCCTGGCTACTACGTATCAGCGGCAGCTTGGCACACGTCATGGCATTTGCCGTGGTGTGCGTGGGAACCCTTAGCACGCTTCCAATCGAATGGTCGGCCTTTGGCATTTCGCGCATCGCCAGCGATTTGAATGCATTATCCTATGCGCTATGTGCGATGTTGTTCGCGGTGGTGATTGCAAGCCAATTTGCCAAACGCCAGGAACTTAAAGAACGCGAACTTGCTACCAGTAACGAACGTTTCCGCATGGCGGCTCTTGGCTCGAACGAAGGGTTGTACGATTGGGATTTAACGACCAGACAAGCCTATTTCTCCGATCGCTTGCGCCGTATCTTTGGCGCTGCGCTGACTAATCAGAAACAAATCCTGAGATTATGGTTCCGCATCATCCATCCGGATGACCGCGAAATGGTACGCAAGAAATTCTTCGCGTTCATGCGCGCAAAGAAAGAAACTGCACTCACGCTGGATTACCGTATCCTGCGTAAAGACCGCAACAGCGTTAAACAAGTGGTATGGGTTTCAACCACGGGCGTTGCGGTGCGCTCCAGCCTCGGAAAAGTTTTGCGCCTTGTGGGTTCGGTTGGCGATATTACGGAAAAGAAGCGTGCTGAATCACGCTTGAAAGCTAGTGAAATCCGCTTCCGCAGCATTGCCGAAGCACATCCTGTTCCCGTGCTTATCGCCACACTTAATGAAGGCGAAATCGTCTATGCCAGCCAAGGCAGCGTGAATACATTAGGCATGGAGATGGAAAATCTCATCGGCTATTCGCTCGATAACTTCTTTACCGATACCGATGCACGCCGCGAATTGATGAGCGACGTGCAAAAAACGGGCGGTGTGGATTTGCGCGAATGCTTGCTGCAACGCTCCGACCACTCGACCTTTTATGCGGCAGTGTCTGCGCGTTCCATTCATTATGAACGCCGTCCCTGCGCCGTCATTGGTATTAACGATATTACCGAACGCAAACTGGCCGAAACCAAAATCAAAGACCAAGAATCCGCACTACAACAATCTGAAAAGCTTGCCGCGCTTGGTGGTTTGCTGGCTGGTGTAGCGCATGAATTAAATAATCCTTTGTCGGTGATTGTGGGTCAGGCCGTCCTGTTAAGCGAAAGCACGAAGGATGAAAAAACCATTGGCCGCGCAGAAAAAATCCACAAAGCAGGCGAACGCTGCGCCCGTATTATCAAGAGCTTCCTTGCATTGGCGCGTCGCAAGCCACCTGAACGCGTCGCTGTTTCCATTAATGAGGTGATTGAAAACGCTATTGAACTTCTGGCGTTCCAATTGCGTACCGATAACATCGAACTCATCCGCAATCTAGATCCGGAATTACCAAAGGCATTGGCCGATGGCGATCAAATGACGCAGGTGATTACCAATTTGGTGATGAACGCCAAGCAGGTGTTACAAGAAAAAGAGGGCAAACGCAGTATCACCATTGATAGCTGGACAGGCGATGCCAACCACCAGGATGGCATGGTATATGTTGCCGTAACCGATAATGGCACAGGTATCCCATCCGATATCATCCACCGTATCTTCGAACCATTCTTTACCACCAAACCAGCGGGCTCCGGTACTGGCGTTGGTCTATCACTTTGCCACAATATCGTTGAAAGCCATGGTGGCCGCATCTGGGTTGAGAACGTTCAAGATACACCAACTGAAGGTGAGTTCCAAACGGGTGCGCGCTTTATGTTCTCTTTGCCAATCAGTAAAGTAGCAGAAGTGCTGGAAGAAGAAATCGAAGCGAAAGCGGAGAATTATAAGGTTCCGCCGCAAAAAATCCTGATTGTTGATGATGAAGTCGAACTGGGCCAAACCCTTTCCGATATTTTGCAAGAAAGCGGTCATGAGCTTATTCTGGTCGATAATGGCCAGAAAGCGCTCGACCTTTTGAACCGTGAAGAAGTAGATATGATTATCAGTGATTTACGCATGCCTGTGCTGGATGGTCCTGGCCTTTACCGCGCCTTAGAAGCGTATAAACCGGAATATCTCTCGCGCATCATGTTTGTCACAGGCGATACTTTGAGCATTCCGGTACGGGATTTCCTCAGCCAATACGCGCTTGAGGTAATTGAAAAGCCATATTCCGCGCAAGATGTACGCAAGGGCATCCATCAGCTGTATTCGCTTTTGAAAAAAAAACCTAACGCTAATCACGCAGCTGAGGATAAGCTGCCCACATGACACAGCGCCTGCTCATTGTTGATGACGAAGTCGACATCTGCGAATTGATCGCGGACGTCGCAGAAGGTCGCGGGTTCGAAGCAAAGACCATCAGCGATCCAACCGCCGTTGAACAAGCGCTGATTGATTTCAAACCGAACTGCATTATGCTTGATTTGATGATGCCGGGAACCGATGGCGTTGAATTACTACGCACGCTTGGCGATCATATCAAAGGCTGCGCGATTGTGTTGATGAGTGGCCATGATGTACGCGTATTGAATTCTGCAAAGCGTTTGGGTTCGGCCCATGGCATCAACGTCATTGGCGTTCTTGAAAAACCCATTGAAATCGGCACCCTGCGCGAAACACTGGATATGCTTGGCAAAGCAGAAACTAAGACCGCGGCCAAGGCAACCGATGTGTCAGGCACCAAAATTAAAATTGAAGAAATCGCCGTATTTTATCAGCCAATTGTCGATATCGTTACCGGACGCGTGCGCGGTATGGAAGCCTTGGTACGCTGGAACCACCCGCAACATGGCATATTATCACCCGATCACTTTCTGGATGATATGGATACAACGGAAATGCAGGCACTCACCGAACAGGTGATGAAAATCGCCGTTGATAATCTGGTTGAATTCCACGCCAAAGGTTTTCCGGTTGCCATCTCCATCAACATGACCGCCAGCAACCTGATTGATTTGGGCGTGCCTGACCGTCTTGATGAATTATGCAAACTGAAAAATATTCCGCCCGAAAAACTCACCATCGAAGTGACCGAGGGCGAAGCGATGCGCGATGTTCGCAAAATCATGGACGTATTGACCCGTCTGCGTTTGCGCGGCTTTGGTGTAGCGATTGATGATTTCGGAACAGGCTACTCGTCGCTAAGAGAATTGCAACGCATGCCGTTCAGCTCGATGAAGATGGATAAATCTTTCGTGATGGATATGGCCGAAAACCGCGATAGCCAGATGATTGCCAATACCATCATCGATTTGGGCCATAATCTGAATTTGAAAGTCGTGGCCGAAGGCATCGAAACAGAAGCTGTATGGAACATGTTGAAAGACCGTGGCTGCGATTTGGCACAAGGCTACCTCATCGCCAAACCGATGGCGTTCGACCATTTCCTGAAATGGATTACCGAAAACGCTGGCGTAGTTAAAATTAGCTAGCGTTTTTAAGCGGTAAGGGGTAATTCCTAAAGACCATTTTCTTTATCGTCTTTAGCGGTTATCCCATGCATTCACCTACCGTTCCTTCCCATCTCTTCGAACATCTCGAAACGCTCATCAAAAAAGCCAAAGGCTTTGGCGCGGATGCCGCGGATGGCGTGTATGTCGAAAGCATGGGCGTGTCTGCTGCCATTCGTAATGGCGAGCTATCTACCTTGGAACGCAGCGAAAGTGCTTCGCTTGGCCTTCGGGTGCTCATCGGCAAGAAACAAGCCTGCGTTGCAACGCATGACATTCACCCCGAACGTCTATCCGATATGGTGGAACGCGCCGTCAGTATGGCAAAGCTTGCCCCTGAAGATCCCTATGCCGGTCTTGCCGAAGCTTCACAACTTGCCAAACACATTCCTGATTTGGATTTATTCGATGGTGTTGAAATCGGTGCAGACCAATTGATTGCATCCGCCAAAACCATGGAAGAAGTCGTACGATTGAATCCTAAAGTCACCAATGTTGAAGAAAGCAATGCCAGCTGGGGTCTATCCGGCTTTGCATTCGTGACCAGCAGCGGATTTTCCGGCGGGTATCGCGGCACATCCCATGGCCTATCCATTGAAGTGGTCGCAGGAAAAGACACGCATATGGTGCGTGATTACGATTATTCTACCGCGCTGCATGGCAGCGATATGCGTACTCCGGAAGATGTCGCATTGGCAGCAGCGGCGCGCACCGTAAGCCGTCTCGATGCACGCAAAATGCAAACCAAGAAAATTCCCGTGGTGTTTGCACCGCGTGTTGCTTCTTCTCTCCTTCGCAATCTGCTCAGCGCGATGAACGGCACCGCCATTGCGCGCAAGGCATCATTTCTAATTGATGATATGGGCAAGACGATTTTTCCAGCCAATATCAATTTAATTGATGACCCGTTGATGAAACGTGGCCTGCGTTCCCGTCCGTTCGATGGTGAAGGATTACCAACGCAGAAAACCGCTTTCGTTGAAAACGGTGTTTTGAAATCGTGGATGATGAATTGCAGCGCCGCGCGTCAGCTGAATTTGAAAAGCACCGGCCATGCCAGCAGAGGTGTTGGCGGCGTTCCCGGCATTTCTGCCAGCAATTTTTATATGCAAGCCAGCGACATATCACCTGAAAATCTCATCGCAGATATCAAGGAAGGGTTTTATGTCACCGAAACCATGGGTCATGGCGGCGACACGTTGACGGGCGATTACAGCCAAGGCGCGGCAGGTTTCTGGATTGAAAATGGGAAGATTTCTTTCCCCGTGCATGAAATGACGATTGCCGGAAATCTAAAACCGATGTTCCAGAATTTAACGGCAGCGAATGATTTGACCCATCGCTATGGCGTGGATGCACCCACTTTGCGTATCGAAGGCATGACGGTTGCAGGCGAATAACCGTTCAATAACAAGCAAATAAGCCAAAATATGATGTGTCACAAAGGTTGCGGGGGGCTGCGCGCCCCTCTAAACTGGCCGCCATGCTGTCGTACCGCACCATCTGGCTATCTGATATTCACCTTGGCACCCGTGGCTGCCAAGCCGAGATGCTGCTCGACTTTCTTGGCCACACCACCAGCCAGACCCTGTATCTGGTCGGCGATATTGTCGATGGCTGGGAACTGAAAAAGAAATGGTTCTGGCCAGCATCCCATAATTCGGTGCTGCATCACTTTTTGAAAGTGTCGCGTGAAGGCACCAAGGTCACCTACATCCCAGGCAATCACGATGAAATGTCACGTGATTATCTGGGTAAAAGTTTTGGCGGCATTCCCGTGATTAACCAATTGGTTCACGAAACGGCAGATGGCAAACGTATGCTGGTCATGCATGGCGACCAGTTCGATGCGGTAATGGGTTGCGCCAAATGGCTCGCAAAATTGGGCAGCATGGCCTATGGCATCGCGATTGCGATTAACTGGGTATTCAACACCGTGCGTAAAGCTCTTGGCCTTACCTATTGGTCGCTTTCCGCCTACCTTAAACAAAAAGTCAAAGGCGCCGTCAAAGACATCAATGATTACGAGCATTTTCTAGCCGAAGAAGCGCGGCAGAACAAATGCTCGGGCATTATCGTGGGGCATATCCACCGCGCGGAAATCCGCACCGTTGAAGATATTTTATACTGCAATGATGGTGACTGGGTTGAATCCTGCACTGCATTGGTTGAACACCATAATGGTAAGCTTGAAATCATTCACTGGCCAACCCAGCGATCCTCATTGTTGGCGCCGCCATGAAGTTGTTAATCGTTTCTGATGCATGGCATCCGCAAGTAAACGGCGTTGTACGCACGCTTGAAGAAACGATGCGCCAATTAGAAAAACTTGGCCACACTGTAAAGATGATTGGACCGGAACCCGGCTTCTTCACCTTCCCCGCACCCAGCTATCCCGAAATCAAACTAGAATTCTTTGCCGATGGCCGCATCCGCGATATCATCAACCAGTTCCAGCCCGATTACATTCATATCGCGACCGAAGGCCCGTTGGGCATGGCGATGCGCCATATCTGTGTGCAGCAAAAACGCCCCTATTCTACGGCTTATCACACATGTTTTCCTGAATATCTTGAAAAGCGCGTGCCCGGCATCTTCAAACAAGCCATCAAGCTGCTGACGTATCAATTCATCAAGCGCGTGCATGTCCCGTCCTGCGCGGTGATGGTATCAACACCCACCATCGAACAGATGCTGCGCCAGCACCGTATCAGCAAGATTCGTCGCTGGTCACGCGGTGTGGATACCAATATTTTCAAACCCTATGGCAAGGATTTCACGCCGTTTAAAGGTTTACCACGCCCCATCTATATCTATGTCGGCCGCGTGGCGGTTGAAAAAAATCTGGATGCGTTCTTATCGCTTGATATTCCCGGCAGCAAAGTTGTGATTGGCGACGGACCTGGTGAAGCGGATTTCAAACATCGTTATCCGAATGTCCATTTCCTTGGTAAAAAAAGTGGTGAGGATTTAGCGCGGCATTATGCAGCCGCTGACGTATTCGTCTTCCCATCCAAAACAGATACGTTCGGCTTGGTATTACTCGAAGCTGCGGCGTGCGGGTTGGCCGTTGCCGCCTATCCTGTTCAAGGGCCGATTGATGTCTTTGCCGATGCACAAAAAACCGCTGGTTTTGTTGTACTAAACAATGATTTGCGCAAAGCCGCATTGAAGGCCGCGACCTTGAAACCCGCGCCGGAATTATGCCATGCCTTCGTCACCGAAAACTATTCATGGGAACACTGCACCAAGCAATTCCTAGATAACCTGCAATCACCAACGCAATACGCATTGCGCCGCCTCCGCCGTTTTGAACGCGCGATGGATTTTTTGCACAGCATGCATATCCGCATCAAGACGTTGCCGAAGTTTTATCCAACCATTTACCGCACACTCACCTTTTTAATCGCGCCTCTGCTTCCCATCTACCTTCATATCCGCGCTGCAAAAGGCAAAGAAGATATTAGCCGTTTGCATGAACGCTTTGGCTATCCATCGGGTGTGCGTCCTGCGGGTAAGCTCATCTGGTGTCATGGGGCGAGTGTGGGCGAAGCACTCTCCCTCCTTCCGCTCATCAATCGCCTGAACGAATTGCCACAAAAGCCGACATTGTTGCTTACAACCGGCACACGTAGCTCGGCTGAATTGCTTGCAACACGCCTGCCAGCAGGCGTTATCCACCAATACATCCCTGTCGATACGATGGAGGCGATGCGTCGTTTTACACGCCATTGGCAGCCGGATTTGGCACTTCTGGTGGAATCTGAGCTGTGGCCCAACTTGATTGGTACATTGCGCGGAAAGAAAATACCCGCCGCGCTTTTGAACGCGCGCATCAGCGAGAAATCCGCGCGCAACTGGGGAAATTTTGCGGAACTCTGGATCAAAGCGCTGCTGCGTGTGTTTGATGTGGTGCTGGCGCAAAGCGAAGCAGATGCCAAACGCTTTCGCGAGCTTGGCGCATCATCTGCCAGAAGCGTCGGGAATCTAAAGGGCGCAGCGCAGGCTTTGCCAGTCAACGAACCTGACCGCGCAGCGCTTAAAAAGGCGATTGGCAATCGCCCACTTTGGGTTATGGCATCAACCCATGATGGCGAAGAAGAACTCGCCTGCCGCGTGCATCAAAAACTGGTACAGCAATTCCCTAACCTATTGACTGTCATCATCCCCCGCCACCCGGCGCGTGCGGATGTGATTATGGAGCGTATCGTTAAACAAAAACTGAACGGGCTTCGCCGTTCAACGCACCAATTACCACAACCCGATACAGCCATTTATATCGCCGACACATTTGGTGAATTA
Organism: uncultured Rhodospirillales bacterium; assembly: GCA_964568585.1. Classification (GTDB taxonomy): domain Bacteria; phylum Pseudomonadota; class Alphaproteobacteria; order UBA9219; family RGZA01; genus RGZA01. Next base: position 10,717 of record CAZMQI010000029.1, on the reverse strand, counting down.
GGCTTGTTTTATAAGGCTTCGCCTGTTGTTTGCATCGGTGGCAGTTTTGGCAAAACCGGTGGGCATAATCCACTCGAAGCCGCTCATTTTGGCTGCGCCATTGTATTCGGGCCCGATATGCGAAACTTTGCGGAGATGGCCAATAACATTCTCATCTCCGGTGCCGCGCGCCAAGTCCAAACCGAAGAAGAACTGGCAAGCGCTGTGACCACGCTGTTACAAAATCCTGCCGAGCAAATGCAGTTAAGCGTTAAAGCAAAAGCCTATGCCGATAACGAACACCATGTGCTTGACCGCGTGATGGCGGAGTTGCAACCTTTACTCAACACAACCTTGAGCTGAACATGAGCTTCCCAACACCGCGCTTCTGGTTCGAGCAAAAAGGATTTATCGCCAGCATGCTGCATCCTTTTGCGGTGTTGTATGCTGCCTTTGGAAATTACCTACGTTCACGGTTCACCCCGCAGAAAATGCGCGTACCTGTCATCTGTGTTGGCAATGTCGTACTTGGCGGTTCGGGCAAAACGCCCATCGTCCGTTTGCTCGCTAAACGCCTGCAACAACAAGGCTTTACGCCACATATCATCAGCCGTGGCTATGGCGGCTATTTGAAAGGCCCTGTGCGCGTCGATGCCACCACGCACACCATCGGCGAAGTGGGTGATGAACCGCTTATGCTATCGCATATCGCGCCGGTCTGGGTCACAAAGAACAAAGTCGCTGGTGCAGAAGCCGCAATCGCCGCTGGCGCAACCGTGTTACTGCTGGATGATGGCTTACAAAACCCGACACTGCATAAGGATGTCAGTTTCTTGGTGGTGGATGCAACGCGCGGCCTTGGCAATGGCTGCGTCATCCCCGCTGGGCCGTTGCGCGAAACGTTGCATGAATCCCTTTCCAAAACCACAGCGGTGATTTGGGTTGCCAGTAATAATATGGGTGGGAATGATGAAACGCTGAAAGAATTATCCACGCAAAAACCTGTGGTGATGGCATCCGCCAAAACTATTTCCCAGCAGGATTTAAACGGTCAAAAAGTTCTGGCGTTTTGTGGCTTGGGCAATGCCCAGAAATTCTATGATGGGGTGAAGACATTGGGCGCAGAAATCGTGAAAACCAGCGATTTTCCTGATCATTATGTGTGGAGCGCCTATGAAATCAGGGCGTTGCTGGATGAAGCAAAAACGCTTAATGCGCGAGCCGTGACTACCGCCAAAGACGCTGTACGCATCCCACAAAGTTTGCGTGATCAAATCATCATCTGCGATGTAGAAATTTCATTCAGTGATGAAACCGCACTTGATAAACAATTGCGCCTCGCTAAGCCTTAATTATTTGCCGAGACTTTCTTATCGCCATCGGCAAAGGTCAGCGTCAATTCACTTGCAGGTTTCACATCTGCTGCCCGCATAACAGTGTTGCCTTCCGCATCACGCACCAGCACAAATCCGCGCTTCAATACGCTGTGATAGGACAGGCTTTCCAATAGCTGCCCTGCTCCGGTCAAACGCTGCGTGTTCTTTTCCAAACGTAAGCGCATTGTGTTGGATAGACGGCCTACCAGACTTTCCAAGCGCTGCTTGCCATGCTGCACATTCTGTTTAAGCGGCAGGATGTTCAAGCCAGCGGCCAATCGCTGCAAGCGTTGCTGCTGGCGTGTTAGATTATTGTTCACTGCTGTGTGTAACCGCTCCGCCCTATCATCCAGACGCTGCGCCAATGTCTCCATCAGCACGCGGGGATGGGTCAGTTTTGCAGTCATGCGTTCCAGATACAGTTTTTGCCTTTCAACATATCTCCTTGCCGAACCATCCAGACGGCTGCCTGTTTCACGTACCGCGCCCAATAACTCCAACCGCACGGGCACGGCCATTTCGGCTGCTGCCGTTGGGGTTGGGGCACGGCGGTCGGATGCAAAATCTATCATCGTCGTATCGGTTTCATGCCCTACTGCTGAAATCAGCGGAATGCGGCTATTGGCTGCGGCGCGCACCACAATCTCTTCATAAAATGGCAACATATCTTCCAATGAACCGCCACCGCGCGCGACAATCAGTACATCAGGACGCGGGATATATTGGCGCGATGCCTCTGCGCCAAATGGCGCAACCGGCCCTGCGCTTATCGCATTAAATCCGCTAATCGCATTGGCGATTTGCACGGCCGCACCATCGCCTTGCACATTCACAGGCCATACCAATACATGCACGGGAAAACGGTCAGCCAGACGATGTAAAATATCTTTAATCACCGCGCCAGTTGGCGATGTGATGATGCCGATAACTTTGGGCATAAAAGGCAACGGCTTTTTTCGCGCTTCATCAAATAATCCTTCAGCCGCCAGCTTCTTCTTGCGGTCTTCCAGCATCTTCATCAACGCGCCAACACCGGCTAATGCCATTTGTTCAATGACAATTTGATATTTCGATTGGCCGGGGAAAGTCGTCATGCGCCCTTCCACAACGACCTCCATGCCTTCGGCGGGTTTGACCTTCAGCCGCCCCACTTGGCCGCGCCAGCACACGGCGGCCAGATTTGCGTTCTCATCCTTCAGCGTGAAATACAAATGGCCGGAGGTATGCAATTTGGGTTGGGAGATTTCACCGCGCACGCGCACATGACCGAATTCCTCCTCCACGCGGCGCTTTAGCTGCGCTGACAATTCCGCAACGGTGTATTCGGGCAGGTTGCTTCCTGCGATGGGTTGGTCGAGTAATGACATAATCTGCGAGGTTAGTATTGAGTAATCCGGCAACTATAGCTAAAAGAAACAGACGATTTTTACCAGCCCCAACCTCAGGCTAAGCAGATTATGAACGTACTTATCATTGGCTCCGGCGGTCGTGAACACGCCATTGCGTGGACCATCAGCAATTCACCCAAATTGACCAAGCTGTACGCCGCACCAGGCAACGCAGGGATAGCGGCGCTTGCCATCTGCCTACCCATCAGTGTGGAAGATAATGCCGCCATCGTGCGTGCGGTGCATGAACATTCAATTGATTTTGTGATTGTTGGCCCTGAAGTCCCGCTGGTGAACGGGTTAGTTGATGAACTGGAAAAGACCGGCATTCCCGCTTTTGGCCCAAATGCCAAAGCGGCGCAGCTGGAAGGTTCCAAAGGCTTCATGAAGGATTTGTGCGCGCGGGCGAATATCCCCACTGCGCGTTATGCACGTTTCACCGACATCGCAAAGGCAAAAGCCTATGTCGAAGAACATGGTGCGCCGATTGTGATTAAGGCAGATGGACTTGCCGCCGGAAAAGGCGTGACCGTTGCCATGAACAAGGCAGATGCATTACAGGCAATTGATGATGCGATGTTGCATGACGCATTTGGCAAGGCAGGAGCATCCCTTGTCATCGAAGAATATATGGAAGGCGAGGAAGCGAGTTTCTTTGCGCTATGTGATGGCGAAACCGCAATCGCCTTTGCCCACGCCCAAGACCATAAACGCGCCTTTGATAACGATGAAGGCCCCAATACCGGCGGTATGGGTGCCTATTCCCCTGCCCCCATCGTCACCGATACAATGCAGAACGACATCATGCAAAACATCATCCTGCCGACCGCCAAACAAATGGCCAAAGATGGCACGCCGTTCCGCGGTGTGTTGTTCGCTGGCTTGATGCTAACTAAAACAGGTCCAAGACTGATCGAATATAATGCACGATTTGGTGATCCCGAAACGCAGGCGATGTTGCCGCGCTTGAAATCCGATTTACTGGATGTGCTTTATAAAACTGCGGTAGGTCGTTTAAAAGAAGTAAAACTTGAATGGCATGACAGCGCAGCATTATGCGTTGTGATGGCAGCAAAGGGCTATCCCGGAACCTATCAAAAGAACACGGTGATTAAGGGATTGGATAAAGCCGCCGATCTTCCCAATGTTGTCGTCTTCCATGCGGGCACGCTGAATAACAATGGCGCGGTGGTCGCCAATGGTGGCCGCGTGTTGGGCGTCACTGGTTTCAGCCAGACCTTGAAACAAGCGCAGCATTACGCGTATTTGGCGGTGAATGATATTGATTGGCCGGAAGGCTTTTGCCGCCATGATATTGGCTGGCGCGCACTTAAGTAATCCCATCACTATTTAGCGCTGGGCTTTGCCTGCGTGTGGGTTTGCAATAGTTTTTCGCGTGCGCGCATATCGGTCTGAACACGCAAAATGGTGTCCAACGTTTCGTTGGCCGCGCTTCCCTCTGGCGCAGCTATTTCCTTGCGTACAGCATCGATGAAAGATTTAGTGATATGCCTGTGCCACCCGCTGGTATTGGCATTCGCCAATACTTTGGTAAATTGATATGCCCTTGCCGGATATCCCTTACACGCCCTTGCCAACATGAACATATCACGTTGGAATGCTGTCGTTGTCACGCGCTGTTTCGGTTCCAGCGTCGCATCCAACCGCATCAAATGCATCATGCGAATGTTGCTATCAATGGTGGAGCCCACATGTGCATCTGCCATGTAAATCACCGCCAGATGCGTCACATGCGGCATGATATGCTGCGCCAGTAATGCTGTGTTAGTTTGCGCCATGGCTTTTCTGAACGTCTCATTATTGGCAAAATCATCCACCAGTTTATAAAACGCTTCCGGTTTTTTTACCGTTTGTTTCATTAACTCTGTATACACAGCCTGCATTTCGGTTTCTTGTTGCGCTGTCAGGGTTTTATTTCGCGCCACTGTAACGCTGCGCGGGATATAGGTAATCGGATTGGTGTAATGTTTAAGATAAATCGTGCCCATTAACTGGGGGGTCATTATGGCGGCAACCGCGTCATCCCACACCGGTGACAGCATCTGCTGCGCCAGTGTATCTACTTTTCCGGCATAGCGCTGAACCGCGGCAAGACGATACACCTGATTGATGGCAAATAATGTCTCGTCTGGTTTGTTATCTTTGATTGCCGCGATGAACATATTGCGAAGGGCTACGCCGGATTCCTTATCGACACGGAGCCCCATATTGAACAAATGCGTGAGTGGCGAGTGTTCCAGTGTCAACTTCGGCATGAAGCCAGACGCAACCATCATGAAGTCGCGCACGCCTTCCAATGTCAAGAAACCTTGCAAATCCTCTGCGGCAAAGGTTGCGTTTTTTATAACGGCTTCAAATGCGGCTAATCCTTCATCGCCAGTGGCATAACTGGTCATGAGTTCATAGCCCAGCACAGCGGTGATGAAGCCGCGCTGTGGCTCGGGGTTCTCCCCGCCACTGCCATTGGGGATATTTGCCACCAGATAGGATGCGGTTGCCTCACCTAAATCCTTTTGGAATTGTTTTTGATCAGCCGGCGATAGCATCGCCAGACTTTTCTTCAGCACATTTCCAAGGCGGCTTAGTTCAAGCCCTAACGTATTGGGTTGCCCATAGAATGAACTGTAAATGCTGGTAGCTGGCTGGTTATATTTCACGTAATGTTCTGCAAGCAGCAAGAACATCTTCGCATCGCCGCGCTGCACGAGTTCATCGGCCAATGCTTCAACCCATTTGATAGTCAATGCTTGGTTGGTACGGTTCGCCTTTGCATAATCCCTGAATAATGTTCCAAGATATTGCGGGCGCGGCGCATCGCCTCCCCAACCTAAAAACGCAGTTTGCCATTCACGTGTAGGAATCGATTTAGGAAATGTGAGGCGTTTGGCATCTAACGCTTCAAGGCGATGAAACACTACTTCTTCATCCGGCTCACCTTGATCGGTTGTAGTTTGCGATGGCGCTTGTGCATGCATTGGCCGCACGCTGGCCGTCAACGCGCCAAGCGCGAGTGCGGTGATTGCGAATGCTCGTGTAATACTGGCCATTTATATTCCTTAAATATGAGAAGGAATGTAATGGCTGGGGGCATGGGCAGGCAAAGTGATTAATGCTTTCGCCGCCCTGTTAAGTGATTTATTAAAGAATAAACTTCGATAAATCAGCATTTTTGGCCAATGCGCCGACTTTTTCCTGCACCACTTTGGCATCAATCGTCACGGTCTCGCCCTTGCGTTCAGAAGCATCGAAGCTGATATCTTCGAGCAAGCGTTCAAGCACGGTATGCAGTCTGCGCGCGCCGATATTTTCAACCGTCGCGTTTATCTCCGATGCCAGACGCGCCAAGGCATCCACCGCATCTTCAGTGATGTTCAATGTCACGCCTTCGGTTTCCATCAGCGCCTTATATTGACGCACAAGATTGGCTTGGGTATCGGTCAAAATCTGGCGCAAATCGCTTTGCGTGAGTGCAGAAAGTTCAACACGAATAGGCAAGCGTCCCTGAAGTTCCGGCAATAAATCGGATGGTTTGGCGATGTGGAACGCACCCGAACAAATGAACAGCACATGGTCGGTTTTAACCTGACCATATTTGGTTGAAACAGTCGTGCCTTCAATAAGTGGCAATAAATCGCGCTGCACGCCTTCACGCGATACATCACCGCCACCACGAAATTCCTGCCGCGCGGCAATTTTATCGATTTCATCGATGAAGACGATGCCGCGCTGTTCAACGGCTTCCAACGCGCTTGAAACCATCTTGTCTTGGTCAAGTAGCTTATCGGCTTCTTCCTGTATAAGCGTTTCGCGTGCTTCTTTGACATGCATGCGTTTGGTTTTGGTGCGGCCACCGCCAAAGCTTTTACCAAACATATCGCCAAGGTTCAGCATACCCATCTGTGCGCCGGGCATGCCGGGCACGTCCACGGTTGGCATCGATAACGGGCTTTCATCCGATACTTCGATTTCAATGTCGCGGTCTTCCAATTCACCGTTTTTTAGCATGGCGCGGAATTTCTGTTTGGTCTCCGCGCTTGCACTTTCACCGACCAGTGCGGTGATAAGGCGTTCTTCGGCCAATTTTTCGGCTTTGGCTTTTACGTCCTTGCGTGATTTTATCTTGGAGCTGGCAACCGCGCTTTCCATCAAATCACGGATGATTTGTTCAACGTCACGGCCCACATAGCCGACTTCGGTATATTTGGTCGCTTCCACTTTTATGAATGGCGCATCGGCAAGCTTGGCAAGACGACGCGCGATTTCGGTTTTACCAACACCCGTGGGGCCAATCATCAGGATGTTCTTGGGCAATACCTCGTCGCGCAAATCATCCGGCAATTGCTGGCGACGCCAGCGGTTACGCAAGGCCACAGAAACAGCGCGTTTGGCTTCGCTTTGGCCGATAATGTGCTTATCGAGCTCAGCAACGATTTCTTTGGGGGTTAGTTCGGTCATGTCTTCGTTTTTGAGGTTATATCTAAGTGGATATGTAAACTTATATATGCCGATTAAATCCAAATTCTAGATGTAGCATAATGTTTTACTACAAATATACGCCAAAGATATTGCCGCGATTATAGGACTAAGACCTGTTATTGAATATTCCCATGTTTTTTTATTATTCGTAACACGATCAAGGATTGCCGTGGCAACAATGGTGTAATTAATTATAACAAATGGTATTAGAGGAATTGCAGTCCAACCAATCATAGTGCCAAAGCTATAAAGTATAGCTTTCCCTATACCCACATTTACACCGCGATATAAAATATAACAAAATACAATTAATGTGCCGAATGAATAAACTGCAACGATTATATCTACGATAAATGTGCGCGCCTGTTTATTAAAGATGCCTATAATTATTACACCAGCAAGCCAAATGAATAACACATAAAGATTAGTAGCCTCGCTGCCATATGACAATGCAGCAAGACAACCCAGCACAAATATGTACCCGTATTTATTTATAAGTGGCTTGAAGTGTTCAGGCAGCAACTTCATTGCTTACAGATAATTCTTGGCAAGCACTTCGGCGATTTGAACCGCATTTAATGCTGCACCTTTACGCAAATTATCCGACACAATCCACATGGAAAGGCCGTTTTCAACCGTAATATCCTCGCGGATACGGGAGACATAGGTCGCATCTTCCCCTGCCACTTCCACGGGGGTCACATACCCATCCGCAGATAAATGGTCGGTTACGATGACGCCTGGGGCCTTCTTCAAGATAGATTTGGCTTGGTCGGCTGAAATCGGGCTTTCAAATTCCACATTAACCGCTTCACTATGTGCGATGAATACAGGCACGCGAACGCAAGTCGCCGTGACCAAAATCTTTGGATCAAGGATCTTCTTGGTTTCGACCACCATCTTCCATTCTTCCTTGGTGTATCCATCTTCCATGAACACATCAATTTGCGGAATGACGTTGAATGCAATTTGCTTCGGGAATACTTCGCGCTTTAACGCGTCGTTCACGAATACGGCTCTGGTCTGCGTGAAGAGTTCATCCATCGCTTCCTTGCCACCACCCGACGTTGATTGATAGGTCGACACCACAATGCGTTTAATCTTCGCAAAGTCGTGCAATGGCTTTAATGCCACCAGCATCTGGATGGTGGAGCAATTGGGGTTAGCAATGATATTGCGCTTGGTATAGCCAGCAATTGCTTCGGGGTTTACTTCCGGAACAATCAACGGAACATCTGGGTCCATACGGAAATGCGATGTGTTGTCGATCACTACGCAGCCAGCAGCACCCGCGCGTGGTGCAAAATCCGCAGAGATTTTTGCGCCAGCAGATGACAGGCAAATATCGGTGCCCTTGAAATCATAGGTAGAAAGATCCTGAACCTTCAAAATTGTTTCTTCGCCAAATGAAACTTCCACGCCAGCAGATTTCTGCGAGGCGAGCGCAACAACTTCGCTAACAGGGAATTGGCGATCCGCAAGAATGGCAAGCATTTCTTTGCCCACCGCTCCGGTTGCGCCAACAACGGCTACTTTATATGCTTTTTTACCCATGACGTACTTCCTTGAGGTTCAATTGAAGCGCGTAAAAAACCATGAAACCCTCGTAGATGCAAGGACTTCTGTAAAAACTCAAGTGAAATAGAAGTGGGATTAAGGCCCCTCTGGACGCTTAAACTCGTAAATCCTTGGGGGCTTCATATAACCGCTGCTGCCAGCCCAGGTAAATACTTCGGTTAAAGCTGAATCTGTTCCCTCGAGTTTTTTAACCGGCGACAGGTCATCAAATGGCGCAGGCAAGTTTGTTGGTACATAAAAATAATCGCTTTCGTGGAAGTGCTCCACATATACACCGTTATGCTGTACTACTAATTTATACCCATGACGCTTATCATCCGTTCCGCTTAATGCCAGATCATGCTGTTGCGCTTCGCGGATTTTAAACGTCACAGTTCCCTGATTTTTGTTTGCTTCACTTCGTACCGCCAATTTGCCACCCGATTTTTCTTCGAGATCACGCATCGCTGTGACAATCAGTTTGGCATCCGCAAAACCTTGCAACAATGCAAGGCGCTCATCATCAATTGCCTTAATGGCTGCAGCCTTTTCTTGTTCAGCTTTTAGATACGCAGCATGCGCAATTTTTACGTATTTACTATCTTCTGCCATATCAAACTCACTTTTAAAATTCTTTAAAAAATTGAACAGGTGTGCAGCGTAAGACGCGGCAATACTTTCACCAAACACAAAGATATTGAAATTAAGGATGCTTAACGGTTTTTGGCGCGTTCTACGCTAATCATTAATGGCGTGGAGCGTATGCCCGCCATGATGGTGGTGAGATGCTGCACGTTGGAGACTTCCACATCGACGAATACGTCAAAGAAATCAACGCTGCGATTGGTAATTTTCAAATTGGTGATATTGCCGTTCGCTTTACTGATGGCGCCCGTTAAATTCGCCAAAGCTGACGGCAAATTTGCAATCACAACGTTCAAACGTCCAATCACGCTGCCCGAATGAAATGCGCTGTCATCCCATGCCACGTCAATCCAGCGTTCGGGTTGTGCGGCAAAGCTTTCCAGTGTTTCGCAATCGGTTGTGTGGATGGTCACACCTTTGCCTGTCACCACGATGCCAACAATACGGTCGCCGGGCAACGGATGGCAGCAACGCGCATAATGCACCGCCATACCGGGGATGAGACCGCGTAGCGTAAGTGGTTTGGCTTTATTCTTCTCTTTTTCTTTTTCGGTTCCCTTATCGGTTTTCTTGGCGGGCTTTTCGGCTTGTTTAGGTTGATGCTGCGGGTATAACGCGCGCAATACGTCACGCGCGGAATGTAGTGATGCGCCGATATTGGCGTATAAATCATCCAAATCTTCAGCCTGGAATTTACCAACCACCGCTTCCAGTTCTTTTTCAACGAATGGCAGGCCTTCTTCGGAGAATAGTTTTTGCAGCATCGGTTTACCCAAGGCTACGTACTCACCGCGTTGCTGCTGACGCACGAAGCGGCGGATATGTGAACGCGCCTTGGCGCTGACCACAAAGCGTTCCCACGCAGGGGATGGCGCACCGGTTTTGGATGTGATGATTTCAACTTGGTCCCCGTTGCGTAACGACGTACGCAATGGAACCATGCGTCCATTCACCTTGGCACCAACGCATTTATCGCCCACCTTGCTATGCACGGCATAGGCAAAATCCACAGGAGTTGAACCCCGCGGCAATGCAATCAAATCACCCTTGGGCGAGAAACAGAACACCTGGTCTTGGAATAATTCCAAACGCGTGTAATCAAGGAATTCTTCGGGGCGCTGCGCGCTTTCCACAATATCCAGCAATTCACGCAGCCAGCGATATTGGCGGCCATCGGTCTTCTCATCATTCTGCTTATATGACCAATGCGCGGCCACACCCAACTCCGCCACTTCGTCCATATGCTTGGTGCGGATCTGGATTTCAACGCGCTGT